>CAYVVV010000011.1:0-23442 GCA_964455325.1 uncultured Sphingosinicella sp.
CTGCGGCGACGAGACCGGCCGAGCGATCGAACGGGCCGCGCTGCGCCACCTCTCCAAGCGGAAGAACGTGACCCACCTTCGGCAGCACACGGCGATCGCCCTCCTGACGCTGGCCCACCATTCGACGCGGGCGCAGGACCGCTACGAGCCGTCGCGCTGCTTCGGGGCGTACGTCTTCGACGGGGCGAAGCGTTCGGTGACGGCGATCCTGGCGCGCGAGAGGCGGCTGCCCGACCTTCTGGTGGCAGCGATCGGCGGCGGCTCCAACGCCATTGGCCTGGTCCAACCGTTCCTCGACGATGCGGGTGTCGGCATGATCGGGGTCGAGGCGGCGGGGCATGGGCTCGAGGTCGTGAACGGCCACGCCGCCAGCCTCGCCGGCGGCCGGCCGGGCGTGCTGCACGGCAACAAGACCTTCCTGCTGCAGGATGACGACGGCCAGATCCTCGAAGGCCACTCGATCTCGGCCGGGCTCGACTACCCGGGCATCGGCCCCGAGCACAGCTGGCTGCACTCGATCGGCCGCGTCGAGTATCAAAGCGCGACCGATGCCGAGGCATTGGACGCCTTCCAGCTGCTGTGCCGCAGCGAGGGTATCATCCCGGCGCTCGAGCCGAGCCACGCGCTTGCCGTGGTACGCAAGGTGGCGCCGACGATGCGCAAGGACGCGATCATCATCGCCAACCTTTGCGGGCGCGGCGACAAGGATATCTTCACCGTCGCGAAGGCCTTGGGGGTCGAGCTTTGAGCCGGCTGAAGTCCGCATTCCGGAACGATCGCGCTGCGCTCGTCACCTTCGTCACCGCCGGCGACCCTTCGCCCGCGGCGACGCCGGCGATCCTCGACGCGCTGGTTGCCGGCGGCGCCGATGTCATCGAACTCGGCATGCCGTTCACCGATCCGATGGCCGACGGCCCGGCGATCCAGGCGGCAAGCGTGCGCGCGCTGCGGGCCGGCACGACCTTGCGCAAGACGCTCGACATGGTGCGTGATTTCCGCACGCGCCATGCCGACACGCCGGTCGTGCTGATGGGCTATCTCAACCCTGTGCTGAGCTATGGCGCCGGCTTTGCCGCCGATGCCGTCGCCGCGGGGGTCGACGGCTGCATCATCGTCGACCTGCCGCCGGAGGAAGACCGCGAGCTTGGGCCGCAATTGCGCGGCGCCGGACTCGACCTCATCCGCCTGGCGACGCCGACCACCGACGCCGCGCGGCTGCCGGCGGTTCTCGAAGGTGCGACCGGCTTTCTCTATTATGTGTCGGTTGCCGGTGTAACCGGCACGCGGTCGGCCAATGTCGACGATGTCGACGCCGCCGTGCGGCGTATCAAGGCAAAGTCGACGCTTCCCGTCGCGGTCGGATTCGGCGTCAGGACGCCCGAACAGGCGGCGTCGATCGCGCGTATCGCCGATGGTGTCGTCGTCGGATCGGCGATCGTCGACATTGTCGGCAGCGCGGACAATCCTGCAACGGCGGTCGAAGCCTATGTGCGCGGCCTTGCCGATGCGGTAAGAACCGCGCGCAACTAGCCAAGGGGATCGCGCATGAGCTGGCTGGAGCGGATTCGCCCAAGTCTCAAGTTCTTCCAGAAGAAGGACACGCCCGACCACCTGTGGGCGAAGTGCCGCGGCTGCGGCCAGATGAATTTCCACCGCGAGCTGGTCGACAACCTCAATGTCTGCCCGCGCTGCGATTTCCACGAGCGGATCGACGCAAGAACCCGTTTCCAGCAGGTGTTCGATGCCGGCTGGCGCCGCCTGCCGACGCCCGCGGTCACCGAGGATCCGCTGAAGTTCCGTGACCAGAAGAAATACGCCGACCGGCTGAAGGCGGCACGCGCCGCGACAGGCGAAGCGGACGCCTTCGTCGTCGGCGAGGGGCGGATCGGCGGCGTGCCGGCGGTCGTCGGCATCCAGAATTTCGCGTTCATGGGCGGTTCGATGGGCATGGGTGTCGGCGAGGCGTTCATCGCCGGGGCCGAGGCCGCGCTGGCGCATGGCGTGCCGTATGTCGTGTTCACCGCCGCGGGTGGCGCGCGCATGCAGGAGGGACTGCTCAGCCTGATGCAGATGCCCCGCACGACGGTGATGACCTCGCTGCTGAGGGAAGCCGGGATTCCCTACGTCGTCGTGCTCACCGACCCGACGACGGGCGGCGTCACCGCCTCCTACGCCATGCTCGGTGACGTCCACATTGCCGAGCCGGGCGCGCTCATCGGCTTTGCCGGCCAGCGCGTCATCGAGCAGACGATCCGCGAAAAACTGCCCGAAGGCTTCCAGCGGGCCGAATATCTGCTCGAACACGGCATGGTCGACATGGTCGTCCACCGCCGCGACATCAAAAAGACGCTGGCACAGTTGCTCGGCGTGCTGACCAAGGCGCCGGCCAAAGCAGCCTGAGGTGGCAAGCGAAGGGGCACGTTCGGACAATCCCGCGCTCGACGAACTGCTCGTCGCGGCACGGCAGCTGCATCCCCAACTCATCGACCTGTCGCTCGGCCGCATCGAGCGGCTGCTCGCCAGGCTTGGCGATCCGCACCAGCACCTGCCGCCTGTGTTCCACGTCGCCGGTACCAACGGCAAGGGATCGACGGTTGCGTTCCTGCGCGCCTGTCTCGAGGCGGCGGGATACCGCGTTCACGTCTTTACCTCGCCGCACCTTGTGCGTTTCAACGAGCGCATCCGCCTTGCCGGCAAGCTCGTCTCGGACGAGGCTCTGATCGAACTGCTCGGCGACGTGATGAGCATCAACCGCGGCGATCCGATCACCTTCTTCGAACTGACCGCAGCGGCGGCGCTGACCGCGTTCGCGCGCACGCCTGCCGATGCCTGCATCATCGAGGTCGGGCTCGGCGGCACCTGGGACGCGACCAACGTGCTGCCGACCGCCGCCGTCTGCGGCATCGCGCAGCTTGGCCTCGACCATCAGAAGTTCCTCGGCAACACCATCATCGAGATCGCCCGCGAAAAGGCCGGGATCGCCAAGCGCGGCGTGCCGCTCGTCACGCAGCGCTATCCGCAGACGGTGGCGGCGGCGATCGGCGGGGTGGCAGGGCCCAGGGGCGCCCGCATCGTCGCCCGCGGCATCGACTGGGACGCTGGCGTCTACGAGGGGCAGCTGCACTACCGCGACGCGCGCGCGAAACTTACGCTCGGCATGCCGCGCCTGCAAGGCGCCCACCAGATCGACAATGTCGGCCTCGCCGCCGCAATGCTGCGCCACCAGTCGGCGCTGGCGGTGCCCGACGCGGCGCTGCGCGCCGGGCCGGGCTGGGCCGAATGGCCGGCGCGCTTGCAGCGGCTCGATACGGGACCGCTCGTCGACATCCTGCCCCGGGGCAGCGAACTCTGGCTCGACGGCGGCCACAATCCTTCAGCGGCGCGCGTCATCGTCGACGCCTTCCGCGCGCAGGACATCGCCGCGACGCCGTTCCATCTCGTCATCGGCATGCTGGCAAGCAAGGACGCCGGCGCGTTCCTGAAGGCCTTCGCCGGCCGGGCGACGGCGGTGCATGCCGTTCCTATCGCGGCGCATGACTGCGTCGAGCCGGAGGCGCTGGGACGGCTTGCCGAAACGGTCGGCCTGCCCGCCACGGCGCACGCATCGGTCGCCGAGGCGCTGACGAGCATTGCCAACGCCGCCGACCGCGCGGCGCCGCCCGTCGTGCTCATCGTCGGCTCGCTCTACCTTGCCGGCGCCGTGCTGCGCGACAATGGTCCGCTGCCGGGATAAGCGCCCGCGATTTGCTTGGTACGGGCAGTGCCGGGCAATCGAAGCCGTTGTGCGTCATGCCGAACGTCGCCAGATTGCCGTGGACAGCTCACGTGTTCCGGGCATCTTGTGCTTCACTCCCCACGGTGCCGACCGACGCGTCGATCAGGCCGGCGCGCATCATCAGCCAGAAAAGGACGATGCCGGGCAGCGCCGCCGCTGTCGTCAGCAGATAGTAGTTGACGTAGCCGAACGCCTCGATGAGCGCGCCTGCCGTCGTGCCGGTGAGGAAGCGCCCGACGATCGAGGCCGCCGCCGAGATCATCGCGTACTGCGCAGCGGTGAAGCGGAGGTCGCAGAGCGCCGAGAAATAGGCGACGACGCAGACGCCGCCGATACCGCTGGCGAAGTTCTCGAAGCCGATCGCGCCCGCCATGCCCCAGTTCGATTTGCCGAGCGCGGCGAGCGCGGCAAAGCTGAAGTTGGAGACCGCCATGAGGACGAGGCTCAACAGCACCGACCGCTTCATGCCCATGCGCGCGTAGAGGATGCCGCCGACGAAAATGCCGGCAAGATACGCCCAGAAGCCGAAGCCGACGTCGTAGATCGCGATCTCGTCGTTCGAATAGCCCATGTCGTCGAACAGCAGGCGGAAGGTAAGGTTGGCGAGCGTGTCACCGATCTTGTGCAGCAGGATGAACAGCAGGACGAGCAGCGCGCCCTGCCGCTGGAAGAACTCGGCGATCGGACCGATGATCGACTGCCAGACCTCCGCCGTCCTGCGCCTGGCGTGCAATATCCGGTGGCGCGCTGGCTCCCCCATGACGAGGCAGGTCAGCATCGCCGGAAGCGCGAACGCGGCGCAGGCGAGGTAGGCCGCTTCCCACCCGACGCGCGCGGCAAGCACCAGCGCCAGCGCGCCCGCCGACACCGATCCGATGCGCCAGCCGTACTGCGACATGCCCGAGCCGACACCGAGCTGGCGGGGTTCAAGCAGCTCGATGCGGTAGGCGTCGATGACGATGTCGAACGTCGCCCCGGCGACCCCCACCAGCACTGCAGCGTAGGCGGTGTAGAGCAAGCTGGCCAGCGGATCGGCGAGCGCAAGATTGGCGACCGCGGCGATGACGAAGACGCCCGACAGGATCAGCCACGATACGCGCTGCCCCAGCCGGCCGAGCACCGGGATGCGGACCCCGTCGACGATCCACGCCCACAACCATTTGAGATTGTAGACAAGAAAGGCGAGGCTGAACGCCGTCACCGCCTTCTTGTCGATGCCGTCCTGCGCCAGCCGCGTCGTCAAGGTCGCGCCGATCATCGCGTAGGGGAAGCCCGACGAGATGCCGAGGAACAGCGCGGCAAGCGGCGCCGGTTCGAGATAGGCGCGGACCCCCGCCGGCAGGAACGGCAGGCGCGCGGCGATGCCCGTGGTCATGGTGCTGGTGCCCTCCCCCCAACGCGAACGCTGAAGCGTGTCTAGAGCCTGATCGTTCCAGGTGGAAGCGCTGTGCGCGTCCACCTGGAACGTGAATCAGCCGCTATTCATACTCTTAGACAGCGATTCACGGTTCAGATCGATTCAATCTGAACCGATCGCGGTCTAGGCGAATTGTGGGCCGATGGAATCGGTTGCTCAGCCTGCGGCCGTCCAGCTGAAGCCGTGGGCATCCTCGCCGACGGTTGCGCCGCTGGCATCGAAGCGCCGTTCGGCGATGATGCCGGCACCAGTGGCGTCGACGGCGATGATCGTGCTGCAGCGCGTGCCATAGAAGGGATTGTTGATGAACACCGGGGAGTCGCGCGCTTCCTGCGCAACGTCGGAGACGTCGGCGGGAGGAAGGCCGGTCGGCGGCAGCCGTTCGTCGCGGAGCGCCGCGAACAGTGCGCGCGGATCCTTCGCGCCGGCCGTCAGCCAGCGCGTCAGTTGCGACTTCAGGTGCAGTGTCTTTGGCCATGGCGCGTCGAGCGGGCCGTTCGAGACACCATAAATCCCCGGCTCAAGCGTGGTGTGGAGCGGCGCCGGACGGTTGCTGACGAAGCGGGCGCGCTGCGCGTCAACCAGCACCAGGTTGAAGGGATTGAAGCGCATCAGGTCGGCCGCGTCAGGATCGGCGTAGGCGCCCGTGCCGGCCAGAACATCGGCAACGAGCACGCCGCGCGAGGCGCGCGCGGGGTCGGGCGGGCCGTGCCCGCGCAGGTTGGTGATCACCGCGGCCCGACCCGGCGAAACGCCGAGCCAGGTGCCGCCGGCGGCAAGGTCGCGGCCGGCGATGACGCCTGGATGATCATCCCAGCGCGCCAGTGGCGCCGCCGGACGGGCATGCAGTTCGTCGCGGTTGCCGGCGATGACGAGCTGCCAGCGCGGGTGGACGCGAAACGCAAGGGCGAGGACGCACATGCGCTGCTGATGCCCCGACATGCTCGATTGCGATAGCTGGAATCGGCATCGCAGCGGCGTATCATGCCGTCATGGACGCCATCTCGCCGTCGCGCCGCCCAACCCCAGGCCAGCTTGCGCTTGCCCGCTCGATGACGCGCGGTGCCGAAGCGGCGGCGGCGACGGCGGCGGCGACGGTGCCGGCGTCCGTCTACACTGATCCCGAGCGCTATGCGCTGGAACGGCAACGTCTGTTCGAACGGTTGCCGGTCGCGGTCGCTGTGTCGGCGCTGCTGCCCGAACCGGGCATGGCGGTGACGCACGACGGTTTTAGCGTGCCCCTGCTGATCGCGCGCGACGGCAAGGGCGTGCTGCGCGTGTTCATGAACGTCTGCCGGCACCGCGGCACGCGGCTCTTTGACAGCGACGGCCCGGTGAAGGCGCCGAAGATCGTCTGCCCGTACCACGCCTGGACATACAATGCCGACGGGCGGCTGTCGGGGCTGCCACGGCCCGAGACCTTTCCCGGCTTCGACAAGTCTCGGTACGGCCTGCTGGAGCTGCCGGCGCGCGAGGCGGGCGGGCTCGTCTGGGTCGGGCTCAACCGTGCGCGCGACTATGATTTCAGGCTCGTCGAAGGACCGCTCGCCGCCGATTTCGATGCGCTCGGGCTGGCCGACATGTACCTCTACAAGCGCCGCACGCACGACGTCGCGTCGAACTGGAAGCTGATCATGGACGCGTTCCTTGAAAGCTATCACGTGCAGCGGCTGCACGCGAAGACGATCGCGCCGTTCTTCGTCGACGGCATTACCGCCGGCGATGCCATCGGCCCGCACGCGCGGTCGGCGGTGGCGCGGCTCGACTACCTCGCCGACGTCGATATCGAAGACTGGCGGGCGCTCCGCAAGGTCGTCACCTACGCCTATCAGCTGGTGCCGGGGACGGTGCTCGTCTTCTCGCCCGACTACGTCAACGTCATGACGCTGATGCCGCAGGGCGTCGGCAGGACGCTTGTCGAGGACTTCATGCTGATCCCCGAGAAGCCGGCCACAGCAAAGGCGGAGGACCACTGGCGGCGGTCGTGGGAGCTGCTCGACGGTGGCGTCTTCGGCAGCGAGGATTTCGTCGCCGCCGCGCTCGGCCAGCGCGGACTTGAAAGCGGCGCTATTCCGGAAATCCTGCTCGGCAGTCTCGAGCTGGGCATTCGCCGCTTCCACGACACGATCGACGCACTGATCGCCTGATCGCGCGCGTCGTCGCACGGCGTCAACATCGCGCTTGACGGCTGCCCCGGGCTGGCGACTAGTGCGCGCACAACCACGGGGGAACATCGCGGTATGGCCAGACGCCTGACCACCTATATCCTTATCGGGATGCTGCTCGGCATCGTCGTCGGCTTCGTCGTCAACCAGGCTGCCGCCAGCGCCGAGCAGGCGAAGGAGATTTCCGCGTACTTCAAGGTGGTCACCGACATCTTCCTGCGGCTGATCAAGATGATCATCGCGCCGCTGGTGTTTGCGACGCTGGTGTCGGGGATCGCGCACATGGGCGACAGCGCCGCGCTTGGCCGCATCGGCGTCAAGACGATCGGCTGGTTCATCGGCGCCAGCCTCGTCTCGCTGTCGCTCGGCCTGATGCTCGTCCACGTCTTCGCGCCCGGCGTCGGCGTCGGGCTCGAGCTTCCCGCGGCGACCGCGGCGTCGGGGGTGCAGACGGTGGCGCCGAGTCTGTCCGACTTCATCACGCACATCGTGCCGAAGTCGTTCTTCGAGGCCATGGCGACCAACGAGATCCTGCAGATCGTCGTGTTTTCGGTGTTCACCGGCGTCGCGCTGACCGCGATCGGCGAGAAGGGCGCAATCCTGGTACGCGGGGTCGAGGCGCTGACGCAGCTGATGCTGCAGATCACCGACTATGTCATGCGCACCGCGCCGGTCGCCGTGTTCGCCGCCATCGCCGCCGCCGTCGGCACGCACGGGCTTGGCATCATCTTCACCTTTGGCAAGTTCATCGGCGGCTTCTACGCCGCGCTCGGCGTGCTGTGGGCGGTACTGCTCGCCGCCGCGGTGCTGGTGCTCGGCGCCAAGCGTGGCTTGATGCTGCCGCGCTACATCAGGGAGCCGATCCTGCTTGCCTTCTCGACCGCGTCGAGCGAGGCGGCGTTCCCGAAGACGCTCGAACAGCTCGAGCGGTTCGGCATTCCCAACCGCATCGCCGGCTTCGTGCTGCCGCTAGGCTATTCGTTCAACCTCGACGGGTCGATGATGTACATGACCTTTGCCGTCATGTTCATCGCGCAGGCCTATGGCGTTGAACTGACGATCGCGCAGCAGATCACCATGCTGCTGCTGCTGATGGTGACGTCAAAGGGCATGGCTGCGGTGCCGCGCGCCAGCCTGGTCGTCATCGCCGCGACCTTGCAGTTCTTCAACCTGCCCGAAGGCGGGCTGCTGCTCATCCTCGCCATCGACCAGTTCCTCGACATGGGCCGATCGGGCACCAACGTCGTCGGCAACGCCGTCGCGACCGCGGTGGTGGCGAAGTGGGAAGGGCTGCTGCAGCCGCCGCTGCCGCCCGAAATAGAGCCGCCGCCGGCCCCGGCGCATACAGCTGCGCGGGGCGCGGCGGGCATGACGATCGACCCAGAGATTATCGAGGATGTGCGCACATCCTGATCAGTTGACGGGCGCGCGGCGGCGGTAGCTCAAGGCTTCGGCGATGTGGATCCGCCCGACGCCATCGGCGCCGGCGAGGTCGGCGAGCGTGCGCGCGACCCTGAGGACGCGGTGATAGCCGCGTGCGGTGAGGCGCATTGCCTCGGCCGCCTGCGCGAGCAGCTTCCCGCCCGCTTCGTCCGGGGCCGCCACCTGTTCGAGCTGCTTGCCGTTGGCCTCGGCGTTGGTGCGGACACCGTGGCCCTCGTAGCGCGCGGTCTGCACCGCGCGCGCGGCGGCGACGCGGGCGGCAACGTCCGCCGATCGCTCGGCGGGCGGCGGCAGCGCAAGATCGGCGGCGCGCACGGGCTCGACATCGACGTGGAGGTCGATGCGGTCAATGAGCGGACCCGACAGTTTCGCCTGGTAGTCGGCGGCGCACTTTGGTGCGCGCGCGCAGGCCAGCGCGGGGTCGGACAAGTGGCCGCAGCGGCAGGGGTTCATCGCTGCGATAAGCTGGACGCGCGCCGGGTAGGTGACGTGCAGTGCGGCGCGCGCGACGCTGACCTCGCCCGTCTCGAGCGGCTGGCGCAGGCTGTCGAGCACCTGGCGCTGGAACTCGGGAAGCTCGTCGAGGAACAGCACGCCGAGGTGGGCGAGGCTGACCTCGCCGGGCCGTGCGCGCGCGCCGCCGCCGACGAGTGCCGCCATCGACGCCGAGTGGTGCGGGCTACGGAACGGGCGCGCGCGGATCAGCCGGCCGCCCTCAAGCTCGCCGGCGACCGAGGCGACCATCGACACTTCCAGGGCCTCCTGCGGGGTGAGCGGCGGCAGGATGCCGGGGAGGGCGGCTGCAAGCAGCGACTTGCCCGCGCCAGGCGGCCCCGACATCAGCAGGTTGTGGCCGCCGGCAGCAGCGACCTCAAGCGCACGCTTTGCCGTTTCCTGGCCCTTGATGTCGGCAAGATCGACGGCTGCCGCGGGCATGTCGGCGATCGCCGGCTCCGGCGCCGACAGCAGCTGCGTGCCCTTGAAGTGGTTGAGCAGCGACAGCAGGTCGGGCGCGGCAAGCACCTCGATACCGCCCGCCCAAGCCGCCTCGCCGCCCTGCGTGCGCGGGCAGATCAGCGCCTGTTCGTTGGCCGACGCGTGCAGCGCGGCGAGCAGCACGCCGGGCACCGGCGAGATGCGGCCGTCGAGCGCCAGTTCGCCGACAGCGACGTAGCCGGCCAGCGCCTCCGCATCGATCACCCCCATCGCCGCAAGCAGGCCCAGCGCAATGGGCAGGTCGTAATGACTGCCTTCCTTCGGCAGGTCGGCAGGCGACAGGTTGACGGTGATGCGCATGAACGGTAGCGACAGGCCGATCGCCGACAGCGTGGCGCGCACGCGCTCCTTGCTTTCGGCGACGGCCTTGTCGGGCAGGCCAACGACGTTGAAGACGTTGTTGCCGCGCGCGATCTGAACCTGGACGTCGACGCCGCGCGCGTCGAGACCAAGGAACGCCACCGTCGCAACGCGCGCCACCATCGTGATCGTCCCCACCCTACGCAACGATGGCCAGGCGTAACGGTCTCGGCGCACGCCGTCAAACCTGCTGCGCGCGGCCATTTTTCTGACACCAGTTGCGCCGATAGGGGGTTCGATCCAGCAACACCTGCCGTCAGGACCATCCGGTTGACCGAGAACGCCCCATCCCGACCCGCAGCGCGCGCGCCGCGCTCGATCATGCGGCAAGGCGCGGAGATGACAGCGGGCATCCTGCTGATGATCTTCGGGCCCATCATCGGCGGCCCGCTCATTCCCGGCCCGCTCGGCTTCATCGCGTTCGGCATGGGGCTGGCGCTGGTGCTGCGCAACTCGCGCACGGCGCGCCGGCGCTACATTCTCGCCCAGCGGCGCTACCCGAAGGCGGCGCGCTGGCTCGACCTAGGCCTCCGGCGGCGCAAGCGGCGCGCGCCGCAGCCGTTTCACGGCGACGGGGAGCAGCGCGAGCGCGACGAGACCGAGGATCGGCAGCAGCACCTCCGGTTTCAGGAGTAGGCCCGACAGCTCAAGCTCGCCGCCTTCGGCAATGACAACGCCGGCGCCGGCGCCGACGCTGGCATAGACGAAGGTGCCGGGGATGATGCCGAGCGCGGTCGCGGTGACATAGGGCGCCGTGCGCATGCCAAACACGCCGGCGGCGATGTTGAGCGCCCAGAACGGCACCGCCGGGATCAGCCGCAACGTCAGCAGGTACGAGAATGCGTTTGCGTCGAATCCGGTCTGCAGCCGCTTGAGGAACGGCCCCGCCCTGGCGCGGAGCGTCTCGCCGAGCGCCGCGCGCGCGGCGAGGAAGATGATCGTCGCGCCGGCAGTGGCGCCGACGACGACCGAGGCGCCGCCAACCACGGTGCCGAAAACGAGGCCGCCGATCACGGTCAGCGCGCTCGCCCCGGGGAACGAAATGCCGACAAGGATCGCGTAGAGCGCGATGAAACCGGCGACGGCGGCGACGCGGTTGTCGGCGACGAAAGCCTCGAGCTCGGCATGGCGCGCCGTCAGTGCGTCGAGGCTCAGCGCCTCGGCACCGCCGAGCGCGAAGAAGGCCCCGAGCGCGCCGATGATGACGAGGAGCGGCAGCAAACGCTTGAGGTTAGTCATTGAGGGTCCAATCGTAGCTGAAGCGGTCGATGGTGGCACGACCTTGCAGAAGCAGGATGGTCTTTTGATTCGCGTATTGGCGCAAGATCGGCAGGACGCCGCGCGGCCCGCCAAAATCGACCGCGTACCAGTTGAAGATCGACGAGCCGACCAACCGTCCCTTTTCAAGGCGCAGCCCGCGCGGATGATTGACGAAGGCGCGCGCCGCCGCGTCGAGCTGATCGTCGAGGCGAGCAGCGACATACGGCTCGGCGGCGAGATCGGGGCAGCCGATCGAGGCGCAGTTGACGGCGAAATGGATGCGCGCATCGGCGTGGATCGGGCGGATGATGCGGTGTTCGATGTCGTTCAGCGTCAGCGTCGCGCCGGCGACCTTGAGCAGCGGCCTGTTCCACGGGCCAAGGTCGAGCAGGCCGCCATCGATCTTGCGGATCGTCGTCACCGGATACCGGTCGATGACGAGGCGTACCGTTGCCGCATTGTAGAGGTTGATCCAGTAGGCGAGCTGTTCCGTCCGCGTCATGCGGTCAACTGGTGCCGCCTCGAGCCGGCGGACGAAGGCGTCGAGCCTGGCGCGGTCGGTGCTGGTGACCTTGCCATAGGCGATGCGGGCGACGCCATCGGCGCCGACGCTGCGGTAGCGGGCAAGGAAAGCCGCCCATTCGCCATAGTCAACCGGCGCGCCGGTGCCCGATCGCTGCCAGCGCGGCCACAGGTCTGCCCTGGGCAAGAGCGGGTTGGCGAGTGCCGGGGCGGCGACGAGGAGCGCGGCAAGCGCGGCGACGAGCATCTTCATGTCCACAGATACGGCTGCTGGACGGCTGTGGTTTCAATTGACTTTGCCGCTGCTTCGGCCTATGCGCCGGCCTCAAGATGCGGCCGCGTCGGCGCTGGAGCAGCGTTCGCGGCCGTTTTCGTTGATTGCATTCGAACAGTTTCAGCTGATTAGGGCATGTCCGATGAAGCGCACCTTTCAACCGAGCAAGCTCGTCCGCAAGCGGCGTCACGGCTTCCGCGCCCGGATGGCGACCGCCGGCGGCCGCAAGGTGCTTGCCGCCCGTCGCGCGCGCGGACGCAAGCGGCTGTCCGCATAACGCTCGACCGGCTCCGCGCGCGGCGCGACTTTGTCGCTGCGAACAAGGGTAGCCGTGTGGCGACTGACGGATTCATCCTGCTTGCCCGCGACCGCGCCGACCAGGCGCCAGCGCGGGTCGGCTTCACCGTCACCCGCAAGATCGGATTGGCGGTAGTCCGCAACCGGCTGAGGCGCCGCCTGCGCGAGGCGGCGCGGCTGGCGCTTGCTGGCGCGCCCGCCGGCCACGACTATGTGCTGATCGGCCGCGCCGCCGGGCTGACACGCGATTTCGCCGCGCTGGTTGCCGACCTCGAACGTGCCGCGGCAAGGGCGGCCGGGGCGCCGCGGCCATGATCGCGCGGCTGCTGGTCCTCGCCATACGTGGCTGGCAGTTCAGCATCTCCGCCGTGCTGCCGCCGACCTGCCGCTTCCAGCCATCGTGTTCGGCCTATGCCATCGAGGCGATCGGCAGGCACGGCGCGGTGAGGGGTGGCGTGCTTGCAGCGCGTCGGATAATGCGCTGCCATCCATGGGGCGGACATGGCTTCGACCCGGTGCCACCGCATCGTCATTCCAGGATGGAATCCACGTGAACGAAAACCGCAACATGTTCCTGGCGATCCTGCTGTCGATCGTCGTGCTGTTCGGCTGGGCGGCGGTTTCGGAGCGATTCTTCCCGACGTCGGCGCCGCGCCCCGCCGAGCCAGCGGCAACCGCGACAGCGGTTCCCGGCATCGACCGTACCGGTCCCGTTGCCGCCGCGCCGCAGGCGCTGAAGTCGCGCGCCGCCGCGCTTGCCGAAAGTCCGCGCGTCGCCATTCGCACGCCGGCGCTGAGCGGCAGCATCAACCTGAAGGGCGCGCGGATCGACGACCTGGTGCTGCTGCGCCACGCCGAAACGCTGAAAACGAATGCGCCCAAGGTCCGGCTGTTCGCGCCGTCGGGCACCCCCGGCGCCTATTTCGCCGAGTTCGGCTGGACCGGCTCGTCGGGACTGCCAGGGCCGGACACATTGTGGCGGGCGAGCGCACCGGTGCTGACGCCGGACAAGCCGGTGCTGCTCAGCTGGACCAATCCCGAAGGCATCGTCTTCGAAATCGAACTCGCGGTCGACGCGGACTATCTGTTCACTGCGACACAGCGCATCGTCAACCGCGGCAATGCCGGTATCGTCGCGCGTGCCTACGGCCTCGTCGCGCGCGTCGGCATTGGCCCCGACGAAAGCACGTTCAACGCCCACGTCGGTCCAATCGGCGTCTTTGATGCCACCACCAATTATGACGTCGAATACGACGAGATCGACGAGCAGCCCGACCGCCAGGTCGAGTTCAGGTCCACGGGCGGCTGGATCGGCTTCACCGACAAATACTGGCTGGCGGCGCTGATCGCCGAGCCGTCGCGAGCCTTTGACGCCAGTTTCCGCGCCGGCGGCGGCGAACGCTACCAGGCGGGCATGCGCAGCGAACCCGTCGCCGTCGGCCCCGGCGCATCGGCCGAGACGCTGACCCGCCTGTTCGCAGGCGCGAAGGAAGTCGGCGTGCTCGACCGCTATGAAGCGGGGCTCGGCGCGACGCGGCTGTCGAGTGCGGTCGACTGGGGCTGGTTCGAGGTAATCGCGAAGCCGATCTTCCGTCTGCTCGACTGGCTGTGGGGGCAGTTCGGCAACCTCGGCCTCGCCATCATCGCGCTCACCGTCACCATCCGCATCCTGCTGTTCCCGATCGCCAACAAGCAGTACAAGTCGATGGCGCAGATGCGCGCGGTCCAGCCGAAGATGAAGGCGCTGCAGGACCGCTACAAGGACGACAAGCTGAAGCTGCAGCAGGAGATGATGGAGCTCTACAAGCGCGAGAAGGTGAATCCACTCGCCGGCTGTCTGCCGATCTTCCTGCAGATCCCGATTTTCTACGCGCTCTACAAGACGCTGTTCCTCGTCGTCGAGATGCGCCACCAGCCGTTCTACCTGTGGATCAGGGATCTGTCGGCACCCGACCCGCTGACGCCGGTCAACCTGTTCGGACTGCTGCCGTTCACGCCGCCCGTCTGGCTGGGCATCGGCGTGCTGCCGATCCTGCTCGGCATCACCATGTGGCTGCAACAGAAGCTCAACCCGCAGCCATTGGACGAGGTGCAGCAGAAGGTGTTCGCCATCCTGCCGTGGGTGTTCATGGTGATCATGGCGCCGTTCGCGGCCGGACTGCAGCTTTACTGGACGGTCAACAACATCATCTCGATCGGCCAGCAGTGGGTATTGATCCGCCGGTATCCCGCGCCGCCTGCCGAACCCGCGAAGGCGAAATGACCGGGTCGAAGGCGGCGGATCGGCTGTTCACCGGCCCGATCGTCTTCCTCAAGTCGGCGCCGACACCGGCCGAGCTGCCACCGCCAGGCCTTCCCGAAATCGCCTTCGCCGGGCGGTCGAACGTCGGCAAGTCGTCGCTCCTCAACGCGCTGACCGCGCGCAAGGGCCTTGCGCGCACCTCGAACACCCCGGGTCGGACGCAACTGCTCAATCTCTTCGACGTCGGTAATCCGCCGGTGCTTCGTCTCGTCGACATGCCCGGCTACGGCTATGCCGAGGCGCCGAAGCAGATGGTCGAGGCGTGGAAGCGGGCGGTATTCGACTATCTGCGCGGGCGGCCCAGCCTGAAGCGCGTGCTGCTGCTCATCGACAGCCGGCGCGGCATCGGCACGGTCGACGAGGCGGTGATGGCGATGCTCGACGCCGCCGCCGTCTCTTACCAGGTCGTGCTTACCAAGGCCGACAAGGTCAAGGCGGGCTGGGCCGACACGCTGGCCGCCGAACTGCCGGCGCGGCTGAAGGCGCATCCGGCCGCGCACCCGCGGGTGCTCGTCACCAGCGCCGAGAAGAACGCCGGCATCGACGCGCTGCGCCTTGCCGTACTTGCCGCCGCAACCGACGGAGATCCGGTATGAAGATCGTCATCGGCAACAAGCGCTATTCGTCGTGGTCGCTGCGCGGCTGGCTCGCCTGCAAGCAGTCGGGCCTCGCCTTCGACGAGGTCGTCATCCCGATGGATACGGCCGATTGGGCGCGCGCCAAGGCCGATCCGGCATTGCTTCCGTCGGGCAAGGTGCCGACGCTGTGGGATGGCGACATCGCCGTATGGGAAAGCCTTGCCATCATCGACTGGCTCGCCGACCGCGTCGGCCGCGACCGCTTCTGGCCGGCGGATGACGCCGCCCGTGCGCTCGCCCGCTCGATGGCGGCGGAAATGCATGCCGGCTTCGCGCCGCTGCGCCAGCACTGCCCGATGAACACCGGGCGCTTCTATCCGTCGTATCCGCTGACGCCGGAGGTCGAGCGCGACATCGGCCGCATCGACGCGTTGTGGCGCGAGGCGCTGCAGCTGTCGGGCGGGCCCTTCCTGTTCGGCGCGTTCGGTGCAGCCGACATCATGTACGCACCGGTGGTGACGCGCTTCCGCACCTATGACGTGCTGCTCAGCGATCTCGCCGAGGCGTATGCGGAGCGCGTGATGGAGCATCCGTTCATGCTCGCATGGTACGCCGAGGCGGACAGCGAAGCGTGGCGGCTCGACCGTATCGAGTTCTGATCGCACGTCGTTCATCCCACGCTCATGGGCAGTTCGTAGAACACCCCGCGTCGGACGCATCATGGCCACGGTTGGGCCGCATTTGCCGCCGACGTCCCCAGACCGCGGGTCGCCCCCGGCCCGCGCGTATCCAGATGTTGAAAGGTTACAGTATGAACAGGCTCATCCTCGCCGCGCTCGCGGCGACTGCTCTTCCCACGGCCGCCTTCGCCCAGGAGGTATCGATCGGCGGCGGCTTCGTCGGCGGTCGGATCGGCTGGGGCGAGCGCTCGGCCGAAATCGGCTTCGGTCTCCCCGGTGTCCAGGATTTCGACGAAAGCCGCAGCGGCGTCGATTACGGTGTCTACGCCGGCTATGACGCAGCGGTCGGCAACAATGTCATCGTCGGCGTCGAAGCCGGCATCGGCGCCGGCGGCAAGACGCTGCGTGGTGCGCCGGTCACCGGGCTCAACGTCGCCGTCGACCCGAAGTGGCACTATGACCTCAGCGCGCGCGCCGGCGTGCTCGCCACCCCGAACGTGCTGCTCTATGGCCGCATAGGTTATGGTGCAGAGCGCACGCGTGTGTCGGTGACCTCGACGATTCCAGGCGTCGCGTCGGCAAGCGACAAGGGCTGGTCAGACGGCTTGCTGCTCGGCGGCGGTGTCGAGTACGGCCTCAACGAGTCGGCGAGCGTTCGCGCCGAATACCGTCACCGTGACATGGACGGCGGCTACGCCGCCGACCAGGTGCTGGCGGGCGTGTCGTTCCGCTTCTGAACCAACCCCGAAGGCGGGGGTCGGCGGCAATCCCCGGCCCCCGCTACCGTCAGGCCCACTCCCGATAGGCAAGTCCCAGGTCATCGGCCACCGCCTTGTAGGTGATGAAACCGCCGGCGACGTTGAGGCCATTCCTGAGGTGGGCGTCGGCGCGCATCGCCGCGTCGGCACCGTATCTCGCCAGCTTGACGATGAACGGTAAGGTGGCGTTGTTGAGCGCGAAGGTGGAGGTGCGCGCGACCGCGCCCGGCATGTTGGCGACGCAGTAATGGATGACCCCCTCCTCGACGTAGACTGGGTCGGAATGCGTCGTCGGCCGCGACGTCTCGAAACAGCCGCCCTGGTCGATGGCGACGTCGACGATGACCGAGCCGCGCTTCATCAGCTTCAGCATCTCGCGCGTGACGAGCTTCGGCGCCGCCGCGCCGGGGATCAGCACGCAGCCGATGATGAGATGCGAGTTCTCGCAGGCGCGGCGCACCGACGCGCCGCTCGCGAACACCGTCTTGATACGGTTCTGGAACAGCGCGTCGAGCTCGGCGAGTCGGCTCGACGAGACGTCGTAGATGGTGACATCGGCGCCAAGCCCGACCGCCATCTGCGCGGCGTTGAAGCCCGAAACGCCGCCGCCGAGGATCGACACCTTTGCCGGCGCGACGCCGGGAACGCCGCCGAGGAGGACGCCGCGGCCGCCCTGCTCCTTTTCAAGGTAGTGCGCGCCGACCTGTACTGCCATGCGGCCGGCGACCTCCGACATCGGTTGCAGCAGCGGCAGCCTGCCCTGGGCATTGGTCACCGTCTCGTAGGCGATGCAGGTCGCACCCGACTTCATCAGCGCCTCCGCCTGCGGCTTGTCGGCGGCAAGGTGGAGGTAGGTGAACAAGGTGTGTCGCGCCTCCAGCCAGGCGATCTCGTGCAGCTGCGGCTCCTTGACCTTGACAATCATGTCGGCGGCACTGAACACTTCCTGCGGCGTGCCAAGGATCTTTGCGCCCGCTGCGGTATAGTCGGCGTCGGCGAAGTCGATACCGGCACCGGCGCCGGTTTCAACGAACACCTCGTGCCCGCCCGCGGTAAGTTCGGCGACCGACGCCGGCGTCATGCCGACACGATATTCGTGAACCTTGATTTCTTTCGGCACGCCGATGCGCATCGTCTCGCTCCCTTGGCTTGAAGGCTGTCGCGAAAATAGCCGATCCGCTGCTGGAAGTGCTTGCAAACTTGCACCAAGCAAGCCGGCACTGCTAGAGTATCGTGCGTCATGACGCCGGCAAACGCACAAATTTCCACGATCGATGCGATCGACCGGAAGATCATCGCCCATCTCGCCGATAACGCGGGATGTACCAGCGAGCAGCTCGGGCAACGCGTCGGGCTGTCGGCGTCGGCGACGCACCGCCGTGTCAAGGCGCTCGAGGCGGCGGGCCACATCCGCGGCTATCGTGCCGTGCTGTCGCCAGCGGCACGCGGCAACCCGTCGACGGTGTTCGTCGCGGTGACGCTCACCGACCAGCGCCGCGAGAGCCTCGCCGCGTTCGAGGCAGCGGTGGCACGCGCGCCAGAGATCGCCGAGGTGCACCTGATCACTGGCGAATCGGACTATATGCTGAAAGTGCTGGTCGCGGAGGGCGACAGCTTCGAGCGCGTGCACCGAGACCTGCTCGCGGCGCTGCCGCATGTGCAGCGGTTGGTGACGCAGGTCAGCATCCGCGCCGTCGTCGGCGGTTAGTTGTGCGCCGCGGCCGGCTATGCTAGTCGCCGCCGGCTTTCGAAAGGCGTTGAGTCGCATGTGCACTTCGCGGGGGACTGGCGCAGGCTGCGGCGGGTGCTGAGCACCGCCCATCCTGCCGCGCAATCATGAACGACAGCAGCGTCCACGCCGCCCACGGTCACGCCAAGGACGGGCTAGCGAAGCTGGCCGTCGGCGCGGTCGGCGTCGTCTTCGGCGATATCGGCACCAGCCCGCTCTACGCGTTTCGCGAAACCTTTGCCGGGCATCACCCGCTGGCGCTCGACACCGAGCACGTGTTCGGCGTCATCAGCCTGATCTTCTGGTCGATGATGCTGGTGGTGACGGCCAAATATGTCGCCGTCATCATGCGCGCCGACAACAAGGGCGAGGGCGGCAGCCTCGCCCTGCTGGCGCTGCTGTCGCGGTCGAGCCCCGGCGCGTCGTGGGGCCCGGTCATCGTCCTGCTCGGCGTGTTCGCGACCGCACTGTTCTATGGCGACAGCATGATCACGCCCGCGATCTCGGTGCTGTCGGCGGTCGAGGGCCTCGTCGTCGTCAACGCCGGCCTGACGCCGCTGGTGCTGCCGATCGCGGTGTTCATCCTCGTTTTCCTGTTCCTGATCCAGGCGCGCGGCACGGCGAAGGTCGGCGCGCTGTTCGGGCCGGTGATGCTGTTCTACTTTCTGACGCTGGCGGTGCTCGGCGTCGTCAACATTGCCAGTGCGCCGGGGATCATCGCCGCGCTCAACCCGTGGCATGCGCTGAATTTCTTCATTCTCGACGGCTGGTACGCGTTTCTCGCGCTCGGCTCGGTCGTGCTGGCAGTGACCGGCGCCGAGGCGCTCTATGCCGACATGGGGCATTTCGGCCGCCGGCCGATCCGGGTGTCGTGGCTGTGGTTCGTGCTGCCGGCGCTGATGCTCAACTATATGGGCCAGGGCGCGATGATCATCGGTCTTCCCGACGCCGAGGCCCAGGAGGCGATCCGGAATCCGTTCTTCCTGCTTGCCCCCGAAGCGCTGCGGCTGCCGCTTGTCTTCCTCGCCACCTGCGCAACGGTGATCGCCAGCCAGGCGGTGATCTCGGGGGCTTTCTCGGTGACGCAGCAGGCTGTGCAGCTCGGCTTCATCCCGCGCCTCACCATCCTGCACACCAGCGCCTCGACGGCGGGCCAGATCTACATCCCGGTGGTCAACTGGATCCTGATGGCGATGGTGATCCTGCTGGTGCTGATGTTCCGGACGTCGAGCAACCTTGCCGCCGCATACGGCATCGCTGTCACCGGCGCGATGTTCATCGACACCTGCCTGCTCGCCGTCGTGCTGTTCACGCTGTGGAAGTGGAAGCCGATCGCGGCGGTTCCGCTGCTCGCGGTATTCTTCGTCGTCGATGCCGCCTACTTCGGCGCCAATCTCACCAAGGTTCCCGACGGCGGCTGGTTCCCGCTGCTCGTCGGCGTCATCGGCTTCGTCCTGCTGACGACGTGGGCGCGTGGCCGCAACCTGATGCGCCAGCGCATGCAGGAGGCGGCGATGCCGATCGAGGTGTTCGTGAAGTCGGCGGCGAGCGCGACGCGCGTGCCCGGCACTGCCATCTTCATGTCATCGACGCCGTCGGGCGTGCCGCACGCGCTGCTGCACAATATGAAGCACAACAAGGTCATCCACGAGCGCGTCATCGTGATGACCGTGATCATCGAGGACGTGCCGTTCGTCGAGACCTGCGACCAGGTCGAGATCGAGGATCTGGGCCAGGGCTTCTACCGCATGGTGCTGCGTTACGGCTTCATGCAGGAAACCGACATCCCCAAGGCGCTCGGGCCGATCAACGTCTGTGGCCCCAAGTTCGACATGATGCAGACGAGCTTCTTCCTGTCACGCCAGACGCTGATTGCCGCTGAAAGTCCGGGCATGGCGATCTGGCGCGAAAAGCTGTTCGCGTGGATGCTGCGCAACGCAGCGACGGCGATGGAATTCTTTAAGCTGCCGACCAATCGCGTTGTCGAGCTCGGCAGCCAGGTCGAGATCTAGGGAGAGTGGAGATGATGCGCGTGCTGGCGGCGTTGCTGCTTGCCTCAACCCCGGCGCTTGCCGACGACCTCGCGGCGGCGAAGCTTGCACTGAAGGCCGCGCCCATCATCGATGGCCACAACGATCTGCCCTTTGCGCTCCGCCAGCAGAACAGCCAGCGCATCAGCGACTTCGACTTCGCGAGGCTGCCGGACCGCCTTGCAGGCAAGGTCGTCACCGACCACGCCGGCATGAGGGCGGGCCACGTCGGCGGACAGTTCTGGTCGGTCTATGTACCGTCCGAAACCGAAGGCGCCGAGGCGGTACGGCAGACCTTCGAGCAGATCGACATCGCCGACCGGCTGATTGCGGCCAATCCCGACAAGCTGGTCAAGGTCGGCACCGCCGCCGAGGTCGAGCGCACGATGAAGGCGGGCCGCATTGCCTCGCTCTACGGTGCCGAAGGCGGCCACTCGATCGGCAATTCGCTCGCAGTCCTGCGCCAGTTGTACGCGCGCGGCGTGCGCTACATGACGCTGACCCATTCCAAGACGACGATGTGGGCGGACAGCGCCACCGACGCGCCGCGCCACAACGGCCTTGCCCCGTTCGGCAGGGCGGTGGTTGCCGAAATGAACCGGCTCGGCATGCTCGTCGACCTCAGCCACGTCAGTGCCAAGACGATGCACGACGTCATCGACATTGCCGAGGCGCCAGTCATCTTTTCGCACTCCAGCGCGCGCGCCGTCACCGACCATCCCCGCAACGTTCCCGACGACGTGCTGGCACGGCTGAGAGCAAACGGCGGCATCATCATGGTGACCTTCGTCGAACCCTTCGTGTCGGAAGCGCGGCGGCAGTGGAACGCGGCACAGGAAGCCGAAAAGGCGCGCGCGGCAAGCCTTCATTCCGGCCGCCCCGACTTGGCCGAAGCGGCGCTGAAGGACTGGGAAGCGGCAAACCCGATGCCCAAGGCAACGGTAGCCGACATTGCCGATCACGTCGACCACGTGAAGCGGATCGCAGGCATCGATCATATCGGTATCGGCGGCGATCTTGACGGCATCACCACCTATCCGACCGGCCTTGCCGGCCCGGCCGATTACCCCAACCTGTTCGCCGAGCTGGTCCGACGCGGCTACACCAGCGCGGAACTCACCAAGATCGCCAGCGGCAACATCCTCCGCGTCATGCGGCAGGCAGAAGCCGCCGCAGCCCGCATCCAGAAAATGCGCAGGCCAAGCGAGACGCTGTTCGCCGCAAACTAAGCGCTACCGCCCCTGGCCGCGCCAACGGTGGATGGTGCGGCTGAGGATGTCGGCCTCGTCGCCTTCCTCGGTCCACAACTGGCTGAACAGCGGGTCGTCGGACGCAGGGCGCAGCTGCGGGGCAAGGTCGTCGAGGCGGACGCGGATCGGGATCGACACGCCCTCGCCGCAGATGATGCACTCGCGGTTGCGCAGCGCCGGGATCGAATCGAGGAAGCCGCGCGCGCCTTCCGGCATGGCGTTCCTGACGTACATCTGGTCGCGCTCGTTGTTGAGGCGCATCGACAGGATCGTGCCGCACTGCGACAGCACGCCTTCGGCAAGGTCCGAAGGCCGCTGCGTGATGAGGCCGAGGCTGACGCCGTACTTGCGGCCTTCCTTGGCGATCCGCTCGAGGATCTTGCGGACGGCGACGCCCTTGCCCGAGGTATCGCGGTCGTGCGGCACGTAGCGGTGCGCCTCCTCGCAGACCAGCAGAATCGGCCGCTGCGGCTCGCGCCGCGCCCAGATTGCATAGTCGAACACCATGCGCGACAGGACGGCGACGACGACGGTGACGATATCCGACGGCACCCCCGACAGGTCGATGATCGAGATCGGCTTGCCGTCCGACGGCAGCCGGAAAATCTTCGATAGAAACGGCGCCATCGAATCTGAGACGAGCAGGCCGTTGAACATGAAGCTGTAGCGCGGGTCGCTCTTCAGTTCCTCGACCTTGGTCTTGAGCCGCATGTAGGGTCCAAGGTCACCGGCCTTGTCGAGCTTGCCCATCTGCGCCTGGATCGCGGCGAGCAGGTCCGACAGCAGGTAGGGCACGGGCGAGTCGACGGTGAGCTTGCCCAGGGATTCGGCGATGCGGCTCTTCGAGCGGGCGGCGAGCAGGCACTTCGCCAGCACGTCCATGTCCATCTCGCGGTCGGAGCCGTCGGTGGTGATGAACACCTCGCAGTGTTCCTCGAAGTTCATCAGCCAGTAGGGAAGATTGAGGTTATCGACGTTGAAGATCATGCCGTTCGAGCTGAACGCGGCGGCATATTCGCCATGCGGATCGAGCATGACGATGTGGCCGTTGGGCGCCTTTTCGACGATGCGATGCAGGATCAGCGCCGCCGATGTCGACTTGCCGGTACCGGTCGAGCCGAGCAGCGCGAAATGCTTGCCGAGCATCGAGTCGATGAGCAGCGCGCCGCGCACGTCCTCGGTCGGGTAGACGGTGCCGATCTCGATGTGCGGCTTGTCGTTGGCAGCGAAGACGAGTACGAGGTCGTCGCGCGACACGGTGAACACCGCGTCGCCCGGAACCGGGTAGCGGGTGACGCCGCGGCGGAAGGTTTTCAAGCTGCCGCCCGCATCCTCCTCGCCCTCGCCAAGGAAATCGACGCGCGACAGGATGACGTCGTTGGCCTCGTCCATGCGGAGGTCGCGGACGTTGCCGAGCAGCCAGAGTTCGCCGACCTTCATCTTCACCTGGCTGCCGACCTGTCCGGACATGGCAACGGTCGCATCGCGGTGTGTGGCGATGGCTTTCAGCTGGTGCGGCTCGAAGCTGCACACCGCCGAGCCGCCCGAAATCTCGCGCACCACGCCGATCGCGACCATGGCGGGTTCGGACGCCGTGCGCGCGGCG
>CAYVVV010000012.1:0-23270 GCA_964455325.1 uncultured Sphingosinicella sp.
TTGCCGACGAGGCGGTCTGCATCGGCCCGCCCGCGGCAGCCGAATCGTACCTCATCGTCGCCAACATCATTTCGGCGGCGGAGATCACCGGCGCCGACGCGATCCACCCCGGCTACGGCTTCCTTTCCGAGAACGCGCGCTTCGCCGAGATCGTCGAGGAGCACAAGATCGCCTGGATCGGTCCGGCGCCCGAACATATCCGCATGATGGGCGACAAGGTCGAAGCAAAGCGCACGGCGGCGCGGCTCGGCCTGCCGCTGGTGCCGGGCAGCGACGGCCCGATCACCGACCTGGCCGAGGCCGAGACGGTAGCGTTCGAGATCGGCTATCCGGTGCTCGTCAAGGCGGCCGCCGGCGGTGGTGGCCGCGGCATGAAGGTGGTCGAAGCGCCCGACCGGCTCGCCAGCCTGATCGGCCAGGCGCGCGCCGAGGCGAAGGCGGCGTTCGGCGACGACACAGTCTATCTGGAAAAATATCTCGGCAATCCGCGCCATATCGAGTTCCAGGTGTTCGGCGACACGCACGGCAACGCCATCCACCTTGGCGAGCGCGACTGCTCGCTGCAGCGCCGCCACCAGAAGGTGCTGGAGGAGGCGCCGTCGCCGGCGCTCAACGCCGGCCAGCGCGCCGAGATCGGCGAGATCGTCCGCAAGGCGATCGCCGACCTCGGCTACCGCGGCGCCGGTACCGTCGAGTTCCTGTACGAGGACGGCCGCTTCTACTTCATCGAGATGAACACCAGGCTGCAGGTCGAGCATCCGGTCACCGAAATGATCACCGGCATCGATCTCGTGCGCGAGCAGATCCGTGTCGCCGCCGGACTGCCGCTGTCGGTGAAGCAGGACGAAATCCGGTTTGCCGGTCACGCCATCGAATGCCGCATCAACGCGGAGGATCCCGAGCGGTTCGTGCCGGCGCCCGGCAAGGTCGAGCACTATCATGCGCCAGGCGGGCTCCACGTCCGCGTCGACAGCCCGCTTTACGACGGCTACCGGATCCCGCCCAACTACGACAGCCTGATTTCCAAGCTCATTGTTTACGGTTCGGGCCGCATCGATTGCCTGATGCGCCTGCGTAGGGCGCTCGAGGAATATATCATCGCCGGTCCGAAGACGACGATCCCGCTGCACCAGGCGCTGATCGAGGATCCCGAATTCCAGAATGGCGACTACTCGATCAAGTGGCTCGAAGCATGGCTGGCGGCCCGGCGGGCCTAGACAGCAACCGCTGACTCGCCGAAAGTGACCGCTCGATCAGGGGGAAGGGCGGACATGACGGAGCTGTCGCGGCGGCGGTTTCTGGGGGCTGGCGTAGCGCTTTCGGCGCTCGCGGCGTGCAAGACGGGATCGACCGCCAGCGCCCGGCCATGGGCTGACGGCGTCGCGCAGGCCGCCGCGGTCCGCGATGGGCGCGTCAAGCCGATCGATCTCGTCAATGCCGCCATCGCGCGGCTCGACGCGGTCAACGCTCGAATCAACGCGGTTCGCCTGCCGAACTACGATCGCGCCCGCGCCGCTGCCGTCGACGTTCAACGCGGCGAACTCGCCGGCGTTCCGACCCTGATCAAGGACAATATCCACCAGCAGGGCCTGCCCTACACGCAGGGCTGCCGCGCGCTGGCTGGCAACATCGCGCAGCAGACCGACCCCTATGCGGCGGCGATCGAAGGTGCCGGGCTGATCTCGATCGGCCGCTCGACCCTGCCCGAGTTCGGCCTTACCGCAACGACCGAGCCGTTGCTGACCAGTCCGGCGCGCAATCCGTGGAACCTCGACCACTCGACGGGCGGCTCGTCGGGCGGCAGCGCCGCGGCGGTTGCAGCCGGTGTCGTCGCGGTGGCGCACGCCAACGATGGCGGCGGCTCGATCCGCATTCCGGCGGCGCACTGCGGCCTTGTCGGGCTGAAGCCGTCGCGGCGGCGGATGGTTGGCGACAGCGCCCCCGACCGTGGCATCGAGCTTTCCGTCGAGGGCTGCGTCTCGCGCACCGTACGCGACACGGCGGCGTGGTTCGCTGCAACGCAGGCGCGTGGCCCCGGCACGGCCTTCGCGCCCGCCGATCTCGTCACCGGGCCGTCCGGCGACCGCCTGCGCGTCGGCCTGCGCGTTCAGCACCCGCTCGGCATCTACCCGGACGAGGACGTGCAGCGCGTTTTCGGCGACACCGCGGCGCTGCTCGTCGCGCTCGGCCATGTCGTTCGCGACGTGCAGGCGCCCTACCAGGGCGAGGTTGTCATTCCGGCGTTCCTCAGCCTTTGGGAGAGCGGCGCGCGCCAGGTCGTCGACGAGATCAGCCGCCTTGCGCCCGACGCCGACCCGACGACGCTGCTTGAACCGCTGACGCTGGGCATGGCCGAGGTGGCGCGCGGCTACACGCCCGCGCACATGGAGCGCGCCGCGCGCGATCTCGATTCGGCGATGGCGAGCTATCGCGGCCAGTTCGCCGAAATCGATGTCTATGTGACCCCCGTGCTTGGCAAGGTACCGCAGCGAATCGGCTACATCGCGCCGACAATCCCGTGGCCCGACCAGCGCGACCGGCTGATCGAGTACGCCGGCTATACCGGC
Organism: uncultured Sphingosinicella sp.; assembly: GCA_964455325.1. Classification (GTDB taxonomy): domain Bacteria; phylum Pseudomonadota; class Alphaproteobacteria; order Sphingomonadales; family Sphingomonadaceae; genus Sphingosinicella. Next base: position 2,568 of record CAYVVV010000012.1, read on the forward strand.
ATCGAGAACGTCGCCGGCGTACCGTCGATCGCGCTGCCCATCGGCGAATCGACGGCGGGATTGCCCGTCGGCATCCAGTTCACCGCGCCACCGGGCGCGGAAGCGCGTCTGCTCGCACTTGCCTACGAGCTTGAGCGCGAACTTTTGTGGTATGATCGCAGGCCGCCGGTCTGGGTTGGCGATCTGGAGGCGTGATGCGCGTCATCGTCTGGTACAATCCGCGCTGTGGTACCGCCCGCAACGTGCGCGACTATCTCAACGAGCACGGCATTCCGTTCGAGCTGCGCGAGTATCTCGAGGATGTCCCCGACCGCTACGAGATCGAGGAGGTGCTGCGGAAATCGGGCATGACTGCGCGCGAACTGCTGCGCGCCAAGGAGCCGCTCGCCAAGGAACTTGGCCTGCTCGACAACGGCGTGTCGGACGAACACATCGTCACCGCGATGCACGAGAACCCCATCCTTATCAATCGGCCCGTCGTCATCGATGGCGAGCGCGCCGCGCTCTGCCGGCCGTCCGACACTGTCGCCGAGTTCCTGCCGCCTCCGGCACCGAAGCGCGCCCGCTGACCGCGCCATTGCGCGCGCTCGATCGACCCCGCGATACGCGATCGGGGTGACCGCGCCACATTGCGGGGTTGCCGTTCGCCTGACAATCACGGTAAGGCCGCGCTCCCGAACGGGGCTTTGAGGGGACTTCCATGCAGTTGGTGATCGTCGAATCGCCGGCGAAGGCCAAGACGATCAACAAGTATCTGGGCAGTGGCTATGAGGTCCTCGCCTCATACGGGCATGTCCGCGACCTGCCGGCAAAGGACGGATCGGTCGAACCCGACCACAACTTCCGCATGAAGTGGGAGGTTTCCGCCGATCGCGCCAAGCAGCTGACGGCAATCGCCGACCGCGCCAAATCGGCCGAGCGCCTGATCCTCGCCACCGACCCCGACCGCGAGGGCGAGGCGATCAGCTGGCACCTCTACGAGCATCTGAAGGCGAAGAAGGCACTGCCGCCGAAGGTCGAGCGGGTGACCTTCAACCAGATCACCAAGGCGGCAGTGACCGAAGCAATGGCGCGACCGCGCGCGCTCGATGCACCGCTCATCGACGCCTACCGGGCGCGCCGCGCGCTCGACTATCTCGTCGGCTTCACGCTGTCGCCGGTGCTGTGGCGCAAGCTGCCCGGCGCCAGATCGGCGGGCCGCGTCCAGTCGGTGGCGCTTCGTCTGGTCGTCGAGCGCGAGCGCGAGATCGAGGCGTTCCGCAGCCGCGAATACTGGACGGTGGATGGTCGGTTCAAGACCGCGGCAGGGCAGGCGTTCGGCGCCCGGCTGGTCGAATGGCAGGGCCGGAAGCTCGACAAGTTCGCGCTGGCAGACGCCGCGCTCGCCAACGAGGCGCGCGCTGACGTACTCGCCGGCGACTATGTGGTCAGCAGCATCGACAGGAAGCCGGTGACGCGCAACCCCTACCCGCCGTTCACCACGTCGACGCTGCAACAGGAAGCGGCGCGCAAGCTCGGCCTTTCGGCGACGCAGACGATGCGTACCGCGCAGACGCTCTACGAAGCTGGGCACATCACCTATATGCGCACGGACGGCGTCGACATGGCCGCCGAGGCGATCGCGGCGGCGCGCGACGTCATCGCCGAGGATTTTTCGGGCCGACACCTGCCCGAAAAGCCGCGCTATTACACAACCAAGGCGAAAAACGCTCAGGAGGCGCACGAGGCGATCCGCCCCGTCGACCTGCGCCGCCGCCCGGCACGCGCCGGCCTATCCGGCGACGCGGCGCGGCTTTACGAACTCATCTGGAAGCGGACGCTCGCGAGCCAGATGGCGAGCGCGAGCATCGAGCGCACGACGGTCGAGCTGCACGACCGCAATGGCCGCGCCAACCTGCGCGCCACCGGCCAGGTCGTCGTGTTCCCCGGTTTCCTAGCGCTTTACCAGGAGACCGCCGACGATCCCGAGGAGGACGGAGAAGACGGCAAGCGGCTGCCGGCGATCGCGAAGGGCGACACGCCCGCGTGCCTGGACGCCAGCGCCGACCAGCACTTCACCGAACCGCCGCCCCGCTACTCGGAGGCGAGCCTCGTCAAGAAGCTCGAGGAACTCGGCATCGGCCGGCCGTCGACCTACGCCTCGATCCTGCAGGTGCTGAAGGACCGCGCCTACGTCCGCGTCGAGGCGAAGCGCTTTCATCCCGAGGAAAAGGGACGGCTCGTCACCGCGTTCCTCGAACGTTTTTTCGAACGCTATGTCAGCTATGACTTCACCGCGCGGCTCGAAGGCCGGCTCGACGACATCTCGGCGGGAGAGGTCGACTGGACCGCGGTGCTGCGCGACTTCTGGACCGACTTCCGGCCGAAGACCGCGGAGATCATGGAGCTGAAGCCGTCCGAGGTGACGACGGCGCTCGACGAGTTTCTGTCGCCCGTGCTGTTTCCCGAGCGCGAGGACGGCACCGATCCCCGCCTTTGTCCCACCTGTGGCACCGGCAGGCTCAGTCTCAAGACCGGCAAGTTCGGAGCCTTTGTCGGCTGCTCGAACTATCCCGACTGCCGCTTCACCCGCCCTTTCGCCAGCGAGAACGGCAACGGCGCCAATGGCAACGGTGGCGACGACCCGCGCCTGCTTGGGCATGACGCCGGCGAGCCGATCACGCTTCGCCTCGGCCGCTTCGGCCTGTTCGTGCAGCGCGGCGAGGGCGACAAGCCGGCCCGCGCTTCGATCCCCAAGGATATCAATGCCGATGACATCGACCTCGGCATGGCGCTGAAGCTGCTGTCGCTGCCGCGCGAGGTCGGACGGCATCCGGAAACCGGCACGCCCATCACCGCCGCGATCGGCCGCTACGGCCCCTATCTCGCGCACGACGGCAAATATGCGCGCCTCGGCTCGACCGCCGAGGTGTTCGAGATCGGCATGAACGCCGCCGTTGTGAAGCTCGCCGAGCAGAAGAAGGGGTTCGAACGCAAGGCGGCAACGGCGCTGAAGGAGCTGGGCGCGCACCCGGGCTCGGGCGCCGCGCTAAGGGTGATGGACGGCCGTTACGGCCCCTATGTCACCGACGGCACCACCAACGCGACGCTGCCGAAGGGCTCCGACCCGCTGGCGCTGACGCTGGAAGCGGCAGCGGCGCTGATCGACGCGAAGGCCGCGAAGGGGCCGGGCAAGGGCAAGGCCAAGCCAAAACGGAAGGCTGCGGCCAAGCGGCGTTGAGCTGTAAGAACATGTGTAATAAGCTGAGCGGATGAACAAGCCGCGCCAGCACAGTCGTTCGGTCAAGCTCGTCGCGGTCGGCAATTCGACCGGCGTCGTCATTCCAAAGGACATGTTCGCCCGGCTCCGCTTCGACCGGGGCTATACGCTGTACCCTGTCGAAACGGCCGGCGGCATCGAGTTGAGGCGGCGCGACCCCGAAGTTGAACAGCAGATTGAGGTTGCGCGCCACGTGATGCGCGGCCGCCACGACGCGCTTCACGAACTCGCCTAGTCGCCGCGCCATGCTGCATGAATGGATTTGGGTTGCAGAGGCGGCCGCGCCCATCCTGCACGATGAGCAGATCGCCGAGCTTGGCGGGGGCTGGGGCGGGAGCGAAGCGGGGTTGCTTCACTCGCCGCTGGTACGGCCGCAGAATCTGGTCGCGTACGGCGATCCCGACATGGCTGCCCTCGCTGCTGCTACGGCTATGGCATCGCGAAGGATGATCGCTTCGTGAACGGCAACAAGCGCTGCGCTCGCGTGGTCTTGGAAACCTTCATTCGACTGAATGGCGGCACAGTTGACGCCGGCAACACGGAACTCGTTGCACCTTTCGAAGGCCTTGCCGGCAGCGGGATCACCGAGGACGAACTCGCCCACTGGTTCCGCGAACGGATCACCGCATAGTGCGCCGCCCCCGGTCTGGCCTTCCGAGCCGCGAGGCCATCCTCGCCTTCATCGGGGAGTCACCCGTGCCCGTCGGCAAGCGCGAGATCGCCAAGGCGTTCGGCCTCTCGGGCGCCGACAGGATCGCGCTGAAGGCGCTGCTGAAGGCGATGGCGGACGACGGCGCGCTCGACGTCGGCAAGGGCAAGTCGCTGCACAAGGGCGGCGACCTGCCCAGGGTCACCGTTCTCAAGGTCACCGGCATCGAGGGCGGCAAGGCCTACGCGGCGCCCGAGACCTGGCCGCACGCGACGCCGGTGCCGCGCGTCCGTGTCGTCGAAGGCCGCCGCCGCCCCGCGCTCGCCCTCGGCGACCGCATCCTCGCGCGCATCGAGGCGACGGGCCGCGGCCACACCGCGCACGTCATAAAGAGGATCGGTGCGCCCGTGGGCGACGCACTGCTCGGTGTGCTCCGCCGCGACGCCTCGGGTTACTGGCTGGTGCCCACCGACAAGCGGCTTCGCTTCGACCTCAGGATCAGCGACCCGGCGGATGCTAAGATCGGTGACCTCGTGCTCGCCGAGCAGTCGGGGCGCGGCACGCGCGCCACCGGGCGGGTGACGCAGGTATTGGGCGACCCGATGGCGCCGCGCAGCTTCTCGATCATCGCCATCCACGAGAAAGACATCCCCGACGCGTTTTCCGAGGAGGTGATCGCCGAGGCCGCGGCCGCCGCCGAACTCGATCTCGGCGAACGCGAGGATCTTCGCCACCTGCCGCTGCTTACCATCGATCCCGCCGACGCCCGCGACCATGACGACGCCGTCTGGGCGTCAGCCGATGACGATCCCGCCAATCCCGGCGGCTGGCGCGCCATCGTCGCCATCGCCGACGTCAGCTGGTTCGTGCGGCCGGGCAGCAGCATCGATCGTGCCGCGCGCGAACGCGGCAATTCGGTCTACTTCCCCGACCGCGTCGTGCCGATGCTGCCGGAGGCGCTGTCAACCGACGCCTGCTCGTTGAACGCCGGCGAGGACAAGGGCGTCATCGCCTGCCACCTCACCATCGACAGGGATGGCAACGTCACCCGCCACCGCTTTGCGCGCAGCGTCATGCGCGGCGTCGCCAATCTTGCCTATGCGGAGGTGCAGGATGCGATCGACGGCAAGCTGCGGCACGACCTCACCGAGCCCGTTCTCCGCCCGCTCTGGTCCGCGTGGGAAGCGCTGAGGGCGGCGCGCGACCGCCGCGACCCGCTCGCGCTCGCGCTCGCCGAGCGCCAGGTCGTGCTCGATGACGAGGGGGGCATCGCCGCGATCCGTCACCGCGCGCAGCTGCCTGCGCACCAGCTGATCGAGGACTTCATGATCGCCGCCAACGTCGCTGCGGCGCAAGCGCTCGAGGAGCGCAAGGCGCCCGTCGTCTACCGCGTGCACGAGGTGCCCGGCCGCGAGAAGCTGCTCGCGCTCGCCGACTATGCGAAGTCGCTCGGCCTCTCCTTCGCGCTCGGCCAGGTGATGGCGCCCAGGGTGTTCAACCGGCTGCTCGACCGCATCGATGATCCCATCCTGCGCGAGCAGGTGTCGGAGCAGGTTCTGCGCAGCCAGACACAGGCCTATTATTCGGTCGACAACCTCGGCCACTTCGGCCTGGCGCTTGGCAGCTACGCGCACTTCACCTCGCCTATCCGCCGCTATTCGGACCTTCTCGTCCATCGCAGCCTCGTCCGTGCCTACCGGCTCGGCGAGGGCGGGCTTGCCGACGGCGAGGTGCAGCACCTCACCCGCACCGCGGAGCACATCTCGATGACCAAGCGGCGCGCGATGGAGGCCGAGCTCGCGACGATCGACCGCTACGTCGCCGCCTATCTCGCCGCCCACGTCGGTGAGATCGTCCGCACCCGCGTCACCGGCGTCACCCGCTTCGGCCTGTTCGCGAGCGTCGAGGAGGTGGGCGGCGACGGCCTCATCCCGATGTCGCAGCTGGGGCCCGAGCGCTTCCACTTCGACGAGGGCGCCAGGACCATCGAGGGCCTGTCGACCGGTGTCGTCTACCACGTCGGCCAGCGCCTCGACCTCCGCCTTGCCGAGGCCAATCCCATCTCGGGCGCGCTCCGCTTCGAACTGCCCGAGGCGCCGGCACCCCGCACCGCAAACCGCGTCCCCGGCAAGCGCGGCCGGCCACCGCTGCCCAAGGCGGCGACGAAGGCACGGCGGCGGCGCTAGAGTCTGATCGTAGCTTGGAACGCGATCGCCTCACCTTGCTTCAACGTGAGGCGATCGCGTTCCAGTCAGGCGGCGTCGAGCAGGCTGAACATCCGGTCAATACGCGCCTGCAGCACGCTGGCGTCGGTGTTTTCCTCCGCTGCATGAACCTCGGCGGCGAAGTCAGCGAAGCCGAACGTCTTCGCCAGCCCTTTGAGCGAATGCAGCTGCCGTCGCACCTCGGCCACGCTTCCCGCCAGCATCAGCAGCTGGATATCCTCGAGCCGGTCGGCGAGTTCCTGATGCAGCGCCTCGAAGTCGTCGTCGTTCATGCGCGCAAGTCTAGTCGCCAAGGCGTTAGGAGACGGTTAAGCATGGCGCATGTCGATCAGCCTGCTCGGCTTTCCGTGGGACGCAAGTTCGTCATACGCGCGCGGCGCGGCGCTGGCGCCCAATGTCGTGCGCGCGCTCCTGTTTTCCGAGGCATCGAGCCAGTACAGCATTGACGGCGTCGACCTGTCGACGGCTTTCGACGACCAGCGCTTTGCGCCACTTCCCGCGCGCCCGGCCGACGCGCGCGCCGCCATCACCGCGACCGTCGCCGACGTGCTTGCCGGCGGCCGCCGTCCGCTCAGCGTCGGCGGCGACCATTCCGTCACCTACGCGATCCTTGCCGCCGTCAAGGCGTCGATTGGACCCGTCAATGTGCTGCACATCGACGCGCATGGCGACCTGTATGATGAATATGCCGGCGACCGCTATTCGCACGCCTGCCCGTTCGCGCGTGCGCTCGAGGACGGATGCATTGCCAACCTCGTCCAGGTCGGCATCAGGAGCGTTACGCCGGACCAGCGCGCACTCAGCCGCCGCCACGGCGGCGTCATGCTGCGCGCGGATCAGTGCGGGCAGCTGCCGTACGATCGGCTGTCGGGTCCGACCTATGTTTCAATCGACCTCGATGGCATCGACCCGGCGTTCGCACCCGGCGTGTCGCACCCCGAGCCGGGCGGTCTCACCACCCGCGAGGTGCTGGCGATGATCGCCACCGTTCCCGGCCCGATCGTCGGCGCCGACGTCGTCGAACTCAATCCCGAGCGCGACGTCGGCCTGCAGACCGCCGGTGTCGCCGTGCGGCTGCTGAAGGAACTGGCGGCGCGCATGTTGACGGCTGCTACTGCGCCGTAAAGCCGCCATCGACGACGAGTTCGGCGCCGGTGATGAACGCCGCGCGGCTCGACGCCAGGAACACGACAGCGTCGCCAACGTCGGATGGGCTGCCGAGGTGACCAAGAGGGTGCAGTCCCGCCACCTGCGCCTGCGCCTCGTTGGTGCCGACCGCACGGGCGGCGGCGAACCCCTGCACGACGGCGGCGCCCATGTTGGTGTCGATGACACCCGGATGCACCGAATTGACGCGGATGCCAAGTGGCGCCAGCTCGAGCGCCAGTCCCTTGCTGAACAGTCGCACCGCACCCTTCGACGCGTTGTAGCAGCTGAATCCCGGCGAGCCGGTGATGCCCGCGACCGACGACAGGTTGATGATAGTGGTACCGCCCTTCCACCGACCGGCGCGCTCGACAAGCAGCGGCACGGCGTGTTTGGCGCCTAGGAAGACGCCCTCGACGTTGACCGCGTGCAGTCGTCGCCATTCGTCGAGGCCGATCTCGGTCACCGGCTTCATCAGCAGCAGCCCGGCGTTGTTGACGAGGATGTCGAGCCCGCCCGCCGTCCCGCGCGCAAGGCGCATCGTCGCGATCCAGTCCTCCTCGTCGGTCACGTCCTGACGGCAGGCATGGCCGCCAATCTCGGCAGCGAGCGCATCGGGCGGCACAAGGTCGGTCGCGATCACCCGCGCGCCGGCCTCCGCCAGCGCGCGTGCCGTTGCCGCGCCGATACCGCGCGACGCGCCGGTCACCAGTGCGATACGTCCATCAAGCTCACCCATCGTCGCCTCCCGCACCGCCGTGCCTGCATCCTGCCCCGGTGGCGGCGCAAATCCACGCTATCGACAATCGGGGGGGTGCCGCTTCGGCTTGACTCCGGCGTGCGGTTGGGTCATTAGCCGCCGTCGAACCGCGCGGCGCCTCGACGCCGCGTTCTTTTTGTCATTCGAAGACTCTTCCGCGCAAGGAAACCGCGCCATGGCGAAACCGACGACCGTCAAGATCAAGCTCGTGAGCACGGCGGATACCGGCTTCTTCTACGTCACCAAGAAGAACCCGCGCACGCAGACCGAGAAGCTGTCGTTCCGCAAGTACGACCCGGTCGCGCGCAAGCACGTCGAGTTCAAGGAAGCCAAGATCAAGTAGATCGGGCGGCCGCCGTTCAGGCAGCGTATTGCTTCACCGTTTCGATGAAGCGGACAACCGAGATCGGCTTGGCGATGTAGGCGGCGCAGCCGCCGGCCTTGATCCGTTCCTCGTCGCCCTTCATCGCGAATGCCGTCACCGCCAGCACCGGGATGTCGCTCGTCTCGGGATCGCGCTTCAGCCAGCCGGTGACCTCGAGACCCGACACCTCCGGCAGCTGGATGTCCATCAGGATGAGATCGGGTCGGTCGGCGCGCACAAGCTCGGGCACGGCGCGGCCGTCGCGCGTCTTCAGCGTGCGAAAGCCGTGCGCTTCAAGCAAGTCGCAGAACAGCTTCATGTTGAGATCGTTGTCCTCGACGACGAGGATGGTTTTCTGCATGACCCCCGATCCCGCTGCGCCACACGCCGCGATGCACGCGCACAATTCGCCTTGGCGAATGAGTTACGCAATCCTAATTGTCTAGACTTAATGACCTCTCACCAAACACCGTTAACAGCCGACGGCGCCGAAATCGTTGCGCTCGAGGCGCTCGCCTACGTGGTGGCAAACGCTGCACTCGGGCCGCGGCTGCTTGCACTGACCGGGCTCGACGCCGAAACGCTCCGCCAGCGCGCCGGAACGCGTGCCGTCCTTGCTGCAACGCTCGCGTTCCTGGCGGGGCACGAGGCCGACCTCGTCGCCTGCGCCGCGGCAATCGGTCGCGCCCCGTCCGACCTCGCCGCCGCCCATGCGGCGCTCGCGCGGTGACGCGGCCGCTGCTCATCTGCGACTGCGATGAGGTGCTGCTGCACTTCGCGGGTCCGTTCAGAACCTATCTCGACTCCGAACACGCGCTCGAACTCAACTTCGACAGCTTCGCGTTGTCGGGCAACATCCGTCGCAAGAGCGATGGTGGTGCCATCGCGCCGAAGGAAGTCGGCGCGCTCGTCGATCGCTTCTTCGCCGACGCCATGGACGACCAGCCGGCGGTCGCCGGGGCAGCCGACGCACTTGCCGTGCTCGCCGCCGACTACGACATTGTCATCCTGACCAACATCCGCGACGCGTACCGCGATCGTCGCGTTGCCCAGATCCGCGCGCACGGCATGCCCTATCCCGTCTATACCAACAGCGGCCCCAAAGGGCCGATCGTGGTGCAGCTGCTCGCTGAACGGCGCCGCTGCCGCGCCGCGTTCATTGACGACCTGCCGCCGCATCACACCTCGGTGAAACAGGATGCGCCGCACGTGCACCGACTGCACATGATCGCCGATCCGGCGCTGCGCGGCCTGATTCCGGCCGCTGTCGACGCGCACCGGCGGATCGATCTGTGGTCCGAAGCATTACCATATCTGACCGATCTTGTTCGAAACGGGGGTCTTGAATGAGCATCAACGCGCGTCTTGCGGAACTTGGCATCACCCTTCCCAAGGCGGCGGCGCCGGCGGCCAACTACATCCCCTTCGTGCTGCACGACGGGCTGCTCCACGTCGCCGGGCAAATCCCCTTCGACGCCAGCGGCAAGCTTGTGCTCGGCCGTCTTGGCGAAACCATGGATGTGGCGGCTGGCCAAGAAGCAGCGCGGCTGTGCGGACTCGGCATCCTTGCGCAGGCGAATGCAGCGCTTGGCAGCCTTGACCGCGTCGCCCGCGTCATCAAGCTCGGCGTGTTCGTCGCGTCGGCGGGCGACTTCACGCAGCAGCCCGAAGTCGCCAACGGCGCCAGCGACCTCATGGTCGAGGTGTTCGGCGACAGCGGCCGCCACGCGCGCAGCGCCGTCGGCGTACCGGTGCTGCCGCGCGGCGTCGCCGTCGAGGTCGACGCCATCATCGCGGTGTCGGGCTGACCGACGGTATGCGGCCCCGCGCGCCCCGCGACCTCGGCTATCTGACGGCGCGCCCCTTCGCGCATCGCGGGCTGCACGCACCCGGCGGACCGTCCGAAAACAGCTTTGCCGCATTCGCAGCGGCGATCGACGCCGGCTGCGGCATCGAACTCGACGTTCGGCTGACCAGGGACCGGGGCGCCGTCGTGTTCCATGACGCCGAGCTGCCGCGCCTGGTCAATGCGTCGGGCCGGGTCGTCGACCTGACCACGGCCGAACTCGCCGCCTGCCGCATCGCCGGCAGCGACGAGCCGATCCGCACGTTGCGCGAGGCGATCGAGTTCATCGGCGGCCGGACACCGACGCTGATCGAGGTAAAATCGCCGGGCCGCTATGGCTGGACCAGCCTGTGCCGTGCGGTACGCCGCGCGATCGAGGGCGCCAACGGCTGGGTCGCGGTGATGTCGTTCGATCCGCGCATCGTCCGCTGGTTCCGGCATCACAGCCCGCTCACCGTGCGTGGGCTCGTCGTCAGCGAGCGCGACTGGCCGGGGCCGATCGGCTGGTTGCGCCGACGGTTCGCCATCCGCGCCGCGCATCCGCATTTCCTTGCCTATGACGTCGCCGCGCTGCCGTCGGGCATCGGCGAGTGGTTCCGCGCCTCGCGTCGGCCGCTGTTGACCTGGACGGTGCGCACCGCCGACGAACGGCGGCGCGCCGCCGCCCACGCCGACCAGATCATCTTCGAACAGGGCGTCGACACAGGTCCATGACGGGGTCCGGCGCGGACATCCGCGTGCTGCCGGCGGCGGCAGCGATCGACCGCGCCGACTGGAACGCGTGCGCGGGCGACAGCAATCCCTTTGTCCGCCACGAGTTCATCACCGCACTGGAGGAGTCGGGCAGCGCATCGGCCAGCGCCGGCTGGCAGCCCGCGCACCTTGCGCTCGACTCCGCCGGCACCATCACGGCGGTCGTCCCCGGTTACGTCAAGTCGCACTCACAGGGCGAGTACGTCTTCGACCACGGCTGGGCCGATGCGTTCGCGCGTGCTGGCGGCCGCTATTACCCCAAATACCAGATGGCAGTGCCGTTCACCCCGGCAACGGGGCCGCGGCTGCTGCTGCGCCGTGGCGCGCTGGCGCCGACGATGCTTGGCGCCGTCCAGCGGCTATGCGAGCTTGAACGACTGTCGTCGGCGCACGCGACGTTCATTGCGCCCGATCAGCTCGACCTGTTCCGCGATGCCGGCTGGCTGATCCGACACACCGAACAGTTCCACTGGACGAACGCCGGCTTTGCAACGTTCGACGATTTCCTGTCGGCGCTCGCCGCACGCAAGCGCAAGACGATCCGTCGCGAGCGGCGCGATGCGATTGCGTCCGGCCTGTCGATCGTCGAGCTCACCGGCGCCGATCTGCGCGAGACGCATTGGGATTCATTCTGGCACTTCTACCAGGACACCGGCGCGCGCAAATGGGGCCGTCCCTATCTCACGCGCGCCTTCTTCAGCCTGATCGGCGAGCGCATGGCCGACCGTGTCCTGCTGGTGATGGCGTTCGACGGTGCACACGCCGTTGCCGGCGCGCTCAATTTCATCGGCGGCGACTGCCTTTACGGCCGCTACTGGGGTGCGATCGGCGAGCTTCCGTTCCTGCATTTCGAGCTCTGCTACTATCGCGCCATCGACTACGCGATCCGGCATGGGCTGGCGCGCGTCGAAGCCGGCGCGCAGGGTCCGCACAAGCTGGCGCGCGGCTACCTGCCGGTCGCCACCTGTTCGGCGCACTTCATCCGCCATCCCGGCCTGCGTGCCGCCGTCGCCGACTACCTCGACCGCGAGCGGCCGGCGGTCGACGCCGAACTTGCCGCGATCAGCCGCTACGCACCCTACAAGTCGGGGCTGTAGATCACCGCGCGCGAGCGGCCGCGGTCCTTGGCGCGATACAGCGCGATGTCGGCATGCTTGACGAGTTCGCTCGCCGTCACGCCATGATCGGGATAAAGCACCGCGCCGACGCTGGCGCTGGTGTCGGAACGCAGATCGCCGGTACCGGTGTCGGCAAGCGCCGCCCTGCGCGCCAGCGCCTGCAGTTCGGCAAGACCGCTCACGTCGGGCAGGATGACGGCGAATTCGTCTCCGCCCAGCCGCGCCGCCACTGCCGGCTTCGGAAACGCCGACCGCAACCGCCGTGCGATCGCCTTCAGCAGTGCGTCGCCGGCGTCGTGGCCATAGCTGTCGTTGACCGTCTTGAACCAGTCGATGTCGAGCATCAGCAGCCCCATCGAGCCGCCACGGGCATCGGCCTCGCGCATCGCCGCGAGCAGCAGCTCCTGAAAGCGCGCGCGATTCGGCAGCTCGGTCAGCACATCGTGCGCGGCAAGCCAGCGCAAACGCTCGTCGCGCCTGCGCTGCTCGGTCGTGTCGGTGCGCGTGCCGATCATGCGCAGCGCACGACCGTTGGCGTCACGCTCGATGACGCGCGCGCGTTCGGCGACCCAGACCCAGCCGCCGCCCTTGCGTGCAAGCCGATGCTCGATGTTGACGAACGGCAGCTCACCCTTGAGACAGGCGACGATGAGTCGGCGCAGTTCGGATGCGTCCTCGGGATGCACGACGTCGCCCATGCGGCGGGCGTCGCCCTCGACCTCGCCAGGCGCGTAGCCCTGGATGGCGAGCGCGCTGTCGCTGAGCCACACCTTGCCGGTGGTCACGTCCCAGTCCCAGACGCCGACCTTGGTGCTCTCCAGCGCAAGTGACAGCCGCGCTTCGGCGTGCTGCAGCGCGTCGACCGCCGCGCGTCGTTCGCTGATGTCGATCATGGCGCCGACGTAGCCGTCATAGCATCCGGCCTCGCTGAAGCGCGGTGCGCCGAGTGCCAGGACCCAGCCGACAGTTCCATCGGCCCGATGGATGCGAAATTCGATGGCGACGCGATCGCGCGCACGGATCGACGCCGCCATGCGGGCGCTCGCCTCGTCGCGATCCGCATCGACGATCCATTTCGGCCAGTTGTCGAGCTGCTCCGGGCCCGACCCGGTCATGTCGTACCAGTTGTCACTGACGAACGTGATCTTGCGATTGGTATCGCTCATCCAGATGACAACCGGCAGTGACGCCGACAATTGACGCAGCTGCGTCTCGTAATGGCGCCGCAAATCGGTCTCACGCTCGAGGGCAAGCCGCAGTCGCTCGATCTCGCGCCGCAGCGAATCACCGTCGTCGGCCGGGAACCTCGCTATTTCTGCTGTCTTGCCAGAGGCTTGCGATGCCACGATGGCAGACCCCCCTGTCCGTTCATGCAGTCAAGGTTAACACGGCGCCATTTAACGACAGTTTACAAGCCTTGCACCCCGCGCGACCGTCAGGTGCCCGCCGCAGCGTTGCAAGGTTCAGGCCGTCGCCTTGAGCCCGATCGCGCTGCCGACGATGCCGAGGATCAGCGCGATGCGCAGCGCATTGAGCGGCTCGCCATAGAGCCAGATGCCGACGATGACCGTGCCGATGGTGCCGATGCCGCCCCAGACGGCATAGGCCGTGCCCATGGGTATCTGCCGCGCGCCGAGTTCAAGGAGCGCCATGCTGATGCCGACGCTGATGACGAAGATGGCCGTCCATTTGAAGTTGGTGAAGCCCTCGACATGGCGCAGCGAGGTGGTGAATCCAACCTCGAACAGGCCGCCGATGACAAGCCAGAGCCAGGCCATGACATTCTCCCCCGACCGCGCTAAAGCCGCGCGCCATGGACATAGCCAAGATATCGAGCGGCCCCAACCCGCCGCACGAACTTCATGTCATCATCGAGGTTCCGATCGGCGGCGAACCGGTGAAATACGAATTCGACAAGCGATCGGGCGCGATCTTCGTCGACCGCATCCTGCACACGCCGATGCGCTACCCGGCGAACTACGGATTCGTTCCGCACACGCTCGGCGAGGACGGTGATCCGCTCGACGCGCTCGTCATCACCCGTTCGCCGCTGATTCCCGGATGCGTCATCCGCGCGCGTCCGGTCGGCGTCCTCATCATGGAGGACGACAAGGGCGGCGATGAAAAGCTGATCACCGTGCCGGTCGATTCGACCTATCCCTATCACGGCAATGTTCAGGACAAGGACGACCTGCCGCCGATCGTGCTGCAGCAGATCGAGCACTTCTTCATGCACTACAAGGATCTCGAGCCTGGCAAGTGGGCGAAATTGCAAGGCTGGGGCGCCGCCGCCGAGGCGAAGCGTATCGTCGAGGACTGCATCGCCCGGGCGGGCGGGGTCAGCGCTTCCTCGCCGCCGCGCGCCGGCTGACCGCGATCGCGATCGCCGCCCAGCGGCGCATGGCGTCGGCGTCGTCGTAGACGTCGCCCGGCGCGCGGCGGTAGTTCATCGTGCCCTGCTTTTCGCCAAAGTCGTAGCGGAAGCGTTCAATGCCCGCCGCATCATATGCAGCGTCAGCTTCGGCGTCAGACTTGAACCAGACCTCGTCGTCGGCAAGGATCGCGACGATGGCGCCGTCAAGGTAGATCCCGGCGCCGCCAAACATCTTGCGCGCGGCAACGATCCCGAGCGGTTCCAGGCATTCGCGGAGCCAGTCGACGAGGCCGTCGCTCATGCCGCAAGCGCAGCGAGCGCTTCGCCGTCCAGCCGGTACACCGTCCACTCGTCCATCGGCCGCGCGCCGAGAGACCGGTAGAAGTCGATCGCCGGCGTGTTCCAGTCGAGCACCCACCATTCGAGCCGGGCGCAGTCGCGCTCGACCGCGATCTCGCCCAGCCGCCTCAGCAGCGCCTTGCCGACCCCCATGCCGCGCGCCGCCGGGTCGACGTAGAGATCTTCAAGATAAAGGCCAGGCTTTCCCTCGAACGTCGAGAAATTGTGGAAGAACAGCGCGAAGCCGACCGGCGTCGCGTCGAGTTCCGCGATCAGCACCTCGGCATAGGGCCGCGCCCCGAACAGCCGCGCTGCCAGCCCCGCTTCGTCGGTACGCACCTCGTGGCGCAGCTTTTCGTAGTCGGCAAGCGCACAGATGAAGCGAAAGATGATGGCTATGTCGGCGGCCACCGCCGGGCGGATCGAGACGGTCATGCCGCGCTTGTCGCGCGTCGCGGCCGCCACAGCAAGCCGAGCGCGAGGCCGCCGATGACGAGCGCCGTCGCCGCCTGCTTCCACGGCTGCAGCGCCTCGTCGAGCACGAGCGCCGAGGTGCCGATGCCGAAGATCGGTACGAGCAGCGCCAGCGGCGCGACACGCGCCGATGGGTAGCGGGCGAGCAGCCACCCCCAGACGCCATAGCCGAACATGGTGTTGCCGACCGACTGCCAGACGACCGCCGCCCAGATCGTCCAGTCGGCGTGCACGAGGCCATCCGCGATCGCCGCCGGCCCTTCGACCACGACCGACAGCAGCACAAGCAGCGGCACTGGAAACAGGCTCGCCCAGACCACGTAGGGCAGCATCGCCACCGGCCCCGCCGCCTTCGCGACCATGTTGCCCCCCGCCCAGCTCATCGCGGCGAGAATGACGAGCATGAGGCCGAGCGGCGTTGCGCTGCCACCGGCATTGACGCCGATGACGGCGAGGCCCGATGCGGCAAGCGCCAGCGCCAGCCACTGGTGGCCGCGCACGCGCTCGTCCGTCAGCAACGCCGAAAGGCCAATGGTGAAGAACACCTGCAGCTGGACGACCAGCGAAGCGAGACCAGGCGTAATGTCGCCCTTCATGGCGATGAACAGCAGGCCGAACTGCCCGGCGCCGATCAGCGTGCCGTACGCGGCAAGGTTGCGCCAGCGAACGCGCGGACGCGGCAGCACGAACGCGAGTGGCAGGAAGGCGAGCGCAAAGCGCAGCGCTGCGAACATCAGCGGCGGCATCACGCCGATGCCGTGCTTGATGACGACGAAGTTGCTGCCCCACACCGCCATCACCGTCACCGCGAGCAGCAGATGTCGCGCCGGTATCCGGCCATCCGCGAGGCTCAAAGTGCCGTCGCTTCGACGTGCACCGGCCGCCGGCGTGCCGCGATGATGCAGCCGGCGACGATGAGCACGGTTCCGACGACCGTGGTCGCTTGCACCGCCTCGTTGTAGAACAGCCAGCCGAAGAGCGCCGCCCAGATGAACGCGGTATATTCGACCGGCACCAGAACCTGCGCCTCGGCGCGCGCATAGGCCCAGGAGAGGAACAGCAGTGACACCACCGACAGCAGCGCGCTGCCGGCAAGGCCTGGAAGGTGCGCCGTGTCCGGTACGACGGCGAGCAGCGGCGCACCCAGCAGCAGCACCGAGCCCGCGGTCAGGTTCTGGAAAAAGACGATCTCGGTGGGCGAGGCGATCTGCGCCTGCCGGCGTTGCAGGATGAGGTTGAAGGCATAGAGCACTGCCGAGACGAAGATGGCGCCGATGCCCATCAGCACGTCGCGATCATAGTCGCCGGTGACGCGCACCGACAGGATGACAAGCACGCCGCCAAGGCCAAGCAGCGAGGCGATGATCGACTCCCGCCCGATGCGTTCGCCAAGCACGACGGCGGCAAGATAGAGCGTGATCAGCGGCGCGATGAACGACAGCGCGATGGCCTCCGCGATGGGTACGCGCGCAAGCCCCCAGAAAAAGCTCGTCGCCATGCCGGCGGTGACGGCGCCGCGCGTCCAGTGCAGCTTCATCGTCGGACGCGGGGGCCAGGGCGCCCGCCGGCCGAAGAACAGCACGGCGCCGATGAGAAGACCGAACCCCAGCCGCCACAGCATGGCGTTGTAGGCGCCAAGCGCGATCGACAGGCCCTTCATCAGCACGTCCATCATTGAAAAGCTGGCAATGCCGACGCAGGCGACAAGGAACGGCAGCGCCGGCGATGTCCCAGGGTTCATCGCAACACGCTACTCGGCCGCCTGCCTTGAGGCCGCGGCGTCGATCTCGGCTGCCTTCGCCTCGACCAGCCTGACGATATGGTCGAGCAGCGCGGCGTCCTCGACATGGTGGTCGGTGACGCCGTTGAGATAGATCATATGCTTGCCGGCGCCGCCACCGGTCAGCCCGATGTCGGTCTCGCGCGCCTCGCCGGGACCGTTGACGACGCAGCCGAGTACGCTGAGCGACATCGGCGTCTTGATATGCTCCAGACGCCTTTCGAGCGCCTCGACCGTGCGGATCACGTCGAATCCCTGCCGCGCGCAGCTGGGGCACGAAACGATGCGGACGCCGCGTGTCCTGAGACCCAATGATTTCAGGATTTCGAAGCCGACGCGCACTTCCTGCTCGGGCTCCGCTGACAGCGAGACGCGAATGGTGTCGCCGATCCCGAACCACAGCAGCGAACCGATGCCGAGCGCCGACTTGACGGTGCCGCCGATGAGCCCGCCGGCCTCGGTGATGCCAAGGTGCAGCGGGCAGTCGACCGCATCCGCGAGTTGCTGATAGGCGGCAACCGCAAGGAACACGTCCGATGCCTTCACCGCCACCTTGTAGTCGCGGAAATCGTGCTCCTCGAGCAGGCGGATATGGTCGAGCGCGCTTTCCACCAGCGCCTCGGGGCAGGGTTCGCCGTACTTTTCGAGCAGATCCTTCTCGAGGCTGCCGGCGTTGACGCCGATGCGGATGGCGCAGCCGTTCGCCTTCGCGGCGCGCACCACCTCGGCGACGCGCTCCGGCGAGCCGATGTTGCCGGGGTTGATGCGAAGGCATGCGGCACCGGCGTCGGCGGCCTCGAGCGCACGCTTGTAGTGGAAGTGGATGTCGGCGACGAGCGGCACCCGCGCCGCCCTGGCGATCAGCTTGAACGCGGCGGTCGATTCGACGTCGGGGCAGGACACGCGGATGATGTCGGCACCCGCCTCCTCGCAGCGGCGGATCTGGTCGATCGTCGCCCTTGCATCCGCCGTCGGCGTGTTGGTCATCGTCTGTACGGTGATCGGCGCGTCACCGCCGACGGGCACGTTGCCGACCATGATCTGCCGCGACTTGCGCCGCACGATATCGCGCCAGGGACGGATGGACATGATCTGCGCCTATATCGCCGCTGCGCTCAAAGCTCCAGCGTCATGAAGACGCTCCACGGGTCGAGCTTGTAGTCGCCGAACGGCGCACATTCGACGAAGCCGTGGCGGGCATACAACCGACGCGCCGGCGCAAACGCATCCGGCGTCCCCGTTTCAAGGCTGAGCCGCCGATAGTCGCGCGCCCGCGCCTCGGCAATGATGTGCCGGAGAATTGCGGCGCCGACGCCACGCCGCCGATGTGCATCCACCGTGCGCATCGATTTGACTTCGCCGTGTTCGCGGTCGATTTCCTTCAGCGCGCCGCAACCGAGCAGTTCGTCTCCCTCCCAGGCCGACCAGAAGGTGATATCGGGCGCGCGCAGCTTGTCGATTGGCAGCACATGACAGCTTTCGGGCGGCGAATGCTCGAACATGCTGTCGAAGTGGCGCTTCAGCAGCGCGGTGATCTCCGGGCCGGTGAGGTCGTCCTCGTCGATGTGCATCAACGCGATGCTATGCGGGTCACGCGCAAAGCAAAAGGGGCTGCGCGCCGGACAGCCCCTTCGCGTGCCAAGTGGCGGGACAGATCAGCTCGCCGCAGCGCCGACGAGCACGGTCACCGCGCGCCGGTTCTGCGCCCACGCCGCCTCGTTCGAGCCGTCGACCGCCGGACGTTCCTTGCCATAGCTGATGATATTGATCCGCTCGGCGCTGACGCCCTGGCCGGCGAGAAAGTTCTTTACCGAATTGGCGCGCCGCTCGCCGAGCGCGAGATTGTATTCGCGCGTGCCGCGTTCGTCGGCATGGCCTTCGATGGTGACGCGGACGTTCGGGTATCTGGCCAGCCAGCCAGCCTGCGCGGTCAGCGTCGATTGCGCGGCGCTGTCGAGCTGGTAGCTGTCGAATTCGAAGAAGACGCGGTCGCTGCCCGCCTGCTGGACGAAGTCCTCGAAACTGCCGGGCACGGCGGTGCTGGTCACCGGCGCCTGCGTTTCTCCGGTCGACGGCGGTGCCTCGGCCGGTGCCTGCGGCGGCGGCGGCGGCGGCAGATCCGATGCCTTCCTGGCGCAGGCGCCCACGCCTACCAGAATGGCCACCAGACCAACGTTGATCAGCTTTGATTGCATGAACCGTCTCCCTGCCTCAAAAAAAGAACGCTTCACCGCATTGCCTTGAACTTGTGAACGCCAGATGAACGTTGCAACCGCGGATCGGTTGCATCACGGCTTCAATGTCACGGCAGCAATGGCGACCACGCCGGGTCGGAACCATCAAGCGGTGTCGGAACACGCCGTTCGTTGACGCCGGTGAGATCGACCGACCAGAGGCTTGCCCGTCCGCCGCGCGCGCCGCGGAAGAACATGATGACGCGGCCATTCGGCGACCAGGTCGGCCCCTCGTCGCCCCAGCTGTCGGTCAGCAGCCGCTCACCTGATCCGTCGGTGCGCATGACGCCGATGCGGAAACCGCCGCCGCCAATGCGCGTGAACGCGATCAGGTCGCCGCGCGGGCTCCACACCGGCGTGCCATAGCGGCCGTCGCCAAAGCTGATCCGCTGCTGGTTCGAACCGTCGGCGTTCATCACATAGATCTGCTGTGTGCCGCCGCGATCCGATTCAAAGACGATGCGCGAGCCGTCGGGGGAGAAGCTCGGCGCGGTATCGATGCCCGGCGCACTGGTCAGCCGCTGCGGCCGGCCGCCGCTGACGTTCATCCGGTAGATGTCGGTATTGCCTCCCTGTGCCATCGAGAACAGCAGCGTCTGGCCATCGGGCGAGAAGCGCGGCGCGAACGTCATGCCGGGCATGTCGACCTGCGTCTGCCGACCGGTGCCGATGTTGTAGATGTAAACGCGCGGCCGATTCCCGGCATAGGACATGTAGGCGATCGTCTGCTGCGACGGCGAGAAGCGCGGCGTCAGCACGAGGTTCTGGCCGTTGGTGAGGAAGCGGTGATTGGCGCCGTCCTGGTCCATGATGGCGAGCCGCTTGATACGCCGCGTCTGTGGCCCGGTTTCAGACACGTAGACAATGCGGCTGTCGAAATAGCCGGTTTCGCCGGTCAACCGCGAATAGACGGCGTCGGCGCACTTGTGCGCGGCGCGGCGCCAGAACGCGGGCTGCGTCGAGAAACCCTCGCGCGCCAGGATGGCTTCGGAGAAGACGTCATAGAGATAGCATCCGACGGTGATCGAACCGTCGCCGTTCAGCTGCACGAAGCCGGTGATGAGCGCCTGCACCGCGACCGTCCGCCACGACGCGAAGCGTGGCGCCAGCACGTCGGCGTAAGCGACCGTCGTCGTGAACGCCGTAGGGTCGATCGGCGTGAACAGCCCGGAACTCTTGAGGTCGTTCGCCACCACCTCGGCGACCTGGCGGCCGAGCGCGGCGGTATCGCCCGCCGGCGTCGACGCCGCCGCCGGCGTCGTGAACGCGGGCACCGCGATCGGCATCGGCTTCGAAATGCCGGTGTTGATGTCGACGCGCAGCACGCTGCTGGCCGACGGGGCCGGCTGCGCGGCGGCGGGCGACGCAAGCACGATGGCGGT
>CAYVVV010000013.1:0-3072 GCA_964455325.1 uncultured Sphingosinicella sp.
GGTTCAGGCGCGGCGGCGGGTCGGCCGTAGCGGTCGGCTACGACGGCCGCCATTCGTCGCCGATGCTGGAAGCGGCGCTGGTCAAGGGCATCACCGACGCCGGCTGCGACGCGCTGCGGATCGGCATCGGACCGACGCCGATGCTCTATTTCGCGGTGCACCAGCTTGGCACCGACGGCGGCGTGATGATCACCGGCAGCCACAACCCGCCCAATTACAACGGCTTCAAGATGATGCTGGCGCACGCGCCGTTCTATGGCGGCGACATCGCCGGCATCGGCGAGCTTGCCGCAGCCGGTGACTGGGAGGCGGGCGCAGGGGCGGCGCGGACGGTCGATGTCGCCGACGCCTATGTCGAGCGGCTGCTGCGCGATTTCGGCGGCGCCGCGTTCCGGCTCGCCTGGGACACGGGCAACGGCGCCGCCGGGCGCATCGTCGAGCGGCTGACGGCGCGGCTGCCGGGCGAACATCACCTGCTCTACACCGCCATCGACGGTGACTTCCCCAACCACCACCCCGACCCGACCGAGGAGAAGAACCTTGCCGACCTCAAGCGCGTCGTGGCCGAGCGCGGCCTCGACTTCGGCATCGCCTTCGACGGTGATGGCGACCGCATCGGCGCGGTCGACGGCAGCGGCCGGGTGATCTGGGGCGACCAGCTGCTGATGATCCTGGCCGAGGACGTGCTGCGCGAGCAACCCGGCGCAACGATCATCGCCGACGTCAAGGCGTCGAAGGCGTTGTTCGACCGCATCGCCGCGCTTGGCGGCGAGCCGCTGATGTGGAAAACGGGCCATTCGCTGATCAAGGCGAAGATGAAGGCGACGGGCGCGCCGCTTGCCGGCGAGATGAGCGGCCATATCTTCTTCGCGCACCGCTATTACGGCTTTGACGACGCCATCTATGCCGCGTTGCGGCTGATCGATGCCGTGGCGCGGTCCGGGCGATCGCTTGCTGCGCTGCGAAATGCGATGCCCGACGTCGTCAACACCCCCGAGCTGCGCTTCCCCTGCCCCGAGACGCGCAAGTTCGCGGTGATCGACGAGGTGCTGGTGCGGCTCGCGGCAGAAGGCGCCGAGGTCGACCGCACCGACGGCGCGCGCGTCACCACCGCGGACGGCTGGTGGCTGCTCCGCGCGTCGAACACGCAGGACGTGCTCGTTGCCCGTGCCGAAGCGAATTCGCGAGTCGCGCTCGACCGGCTGATCGCGACCATCAACGCGCAGCTGGCTCAGTCGGGATTGCAGCCGCTGTCAACAGCTTAGCACGGCTCTTGCTGCACTGCACAAAACCCGCTTGACAGCCACTTCGCCGACGCTTATGTTGCATTGCAGCAATCAAGCATCAGCGGAGAGCGCAATGGCTGAACAAGCCAAGGTTGAAGTCAAGGTTGAACCCAAGGCTGACGCCGCCAAGGCGGAAGCGCCGAAACCGGCAGCGACAGACATTTTCGTCAAGGACGCCAAGTCGGTCGAAGCCAAGCCCGCCGCAGCGCCGGTCGCCAAGGTTGCGGCCACGCCGGTAACGGACAAGCCGGCTCCTGCGAAGAAGACCGTTGCCGTGAAGAACGTGAAGAAGAAGACCGTCGCCAAGCCGGCTCCGAAGCCCGTCACAAAGGCCGTCGCAGCGAAGGTCGCGGCGCCGGTTGCATCCCCCATCCAGCAGATCAAGGACAAGACCATGAGCATCAACGAAACCATCAAGAAGCAGGCCGACGCGGCGATGAGCCAGGGCAAGGCCGCTGTCGAGCAGTTCCAGGCGAAGGCCAAGGAAGCCGTCGAGCAGGGCACCAAGTCGATGGAAGAGATGAGCAGCTTTGCCCGCGGCAACGTCGAAGCGATGGTCGAGGCCGGCCGTGTCGCCGCCAAGGGCATCGAGACGATGGCGCAGCAGGTTGTCGAGATGGCGAAGCGGAACGCCGAGGCGACCACGACCGCGGTGCGCTCGTTCGCTGGCGCCAAGAACGCCAACGAGCTCATTCAGCTGCAGAGCGACTTCGCGCGCGAGCAGTTCGACAAGTTCGTCGCCGACGGCAGCAAGCTGACCGAGATGTTCGTCAAGTTCGCCGGTGAGGCGTTCGAGCCGATCTCGAACCGCTTCGCGCTTGCCGCCGACCGCATTGCCAAGGCCGGCGCGCGCTAAGCACGGCGCTTGTCAGGCACGATCGGGCGGGGCCAGCAGTGGCCCCGCCCTTTTTCGTTTACCGCGATATGCTATCGCTCCGACTTGTTCGACGGTGGCTACCTGCCATATGATGACGCGTGCGAAGCGGATCCATGAGCAAGTGCGATGAGTGACCAGGATCGTGACGTCGGCGGCGGCGTGGAGACCGGCGTCGCCACCAAGGCGAAGCCCAAGACCAAGAAGCCTGCGCTGTACAAGGTACTGATGCTGAACGACGACTACACGCCGATGGAGTTCGTCGTGCACACGCTGCAACGCTTTTTCCGCATGTCGACCGAAGAGGCGACGCGCGTCATGCTGCACGTCCACCAGAAGGGTGTCGGGCTGTGCGGCGTGTTCACCTACGAGGTCGCCGAAACCAAGGTCAACCAGGTGCTCGACTTCGCGCGGCAGAACCAGCATCCGCTGCAGTGCACGCTCGAGAAGGCGTGAACCGGAACCGAATCGGTCATCGACGTTTCCAATCTCTGTCAGCGGATCATTGCGTTGGCCCCGCCGGGCCATTCGCGTGCATGATCAGGCGAGAGAGGAGACCATGATGTCCGACACCAAAGCCAACATCGGCATTGCCGAGAACGACCGCGCGAAGATCGCCGACGGCCTGTCGCATGTGCTTGCCGACACCTACACGCTCTACCTGAAGACGCACAATTTCCACTGGAACGTCACCGGGCCGATGTTCAACACGCTGCACGCGATGTTCGAGCAGCAGTACAACGAACTCGCGCTCGCGGTTGACGAAGTCGCCGAGCGCATCCGCGCGCTCGGTCACTTTGCACCGGGCAGCTACAAGGCCTATGCCAAGCTGTCTTCGATCAGCGAAGCGCCCGACCAGCCGCCCGAGGCGATGGACATGGTGAAACATCTTGCCGAGGGACACGAGGCGGT
>CAYVVV010000013.1:3082-22190 GCA_964455325.1 uncultured Sphingosinicella sp.
CCGAACCGCGCGCGAGATATTCCCGACCGTCGAGAAGGCTGGTGACGAGGTTTCGGTCGACCTGCTCGTCGGCCGCATGCAGGTGCACGAGAAGACTGCCTGGATGCTGCGTTCGATTCTCGGCTGAGTTCGCCCCTATTGAATCGGCCCGGTTGCAGTCGCGCCGAGCCGGGCCGATGGATGAACGCATGACTGGCCCCCGCGTCTGCATCATCGGCGCCGGCTGCAGCGGTTTCACGACCGCCAAGCGGCTGGCCGAGCACGGCATCACGTTCGACGTGTATGAGATGTCGGACCGCGTCGGCGGCAACTGGGCCTATGGCAACCCCAACGGCAAGTCGGCCTGCTACCAGTCGCTGCACATCGACACGTCGAAATGGCGGCTGGCATTCGAGGACTATCCGGTGCCCGCCGACTGGCCCGACTTCCCGCACCACAGCCTGCTCGACCAGTATTTCAACGCCTATGTCGACCACTTCGCCCTGCGCGACCGCATCCGCTTCAACACCGAAGTCACCCGCTGCACGCGCGACGGGGACGGCTGGCAGGTGACGACGTCGGACGGCAAGCAGCGGCGCTACGATGTCGTCGCAGTCGCCAACGGCCACCACTGGTCGCCGAACCTGCCCGACTGGCCGGGCGCGTTTGACGGACCGATCCTGCACAGTCACGCATACCGGACGCCGTTCGAACCGGTGGACATGGTCGGCAAGCGCGTCGTCGTCGTCGGGCTGGGCAACAGCGCGGTCGACATCGCATCGGAACTGTCGCAGCGACCGATCGCGGCGAGGCTGTTCGTCGCCGCGCGGCGCGGCGTCTGGGTGCTGCCGAAGTATATCAACGGCAAGCCGTCGGACAAGGAAGCGTCGCCGGCGTGGATGCCCCTGGGGATCAAGCGCCGGTTTGCGGCGATGCTGGTGAAGCGGATCGTCGGGAGCATGGAGGATTACGGCCTCCCCGTCCCCGACCACGCGCCGCTGGAAGCACATCCGACCGTATCGAGCGAGTTCCTGCTGCGCTGCGGATCAGGCGACATCACGATCAAGCCCAACATTGCCGAACTGCTTGGCGACCGGGTGCGCTTCGAGGACGGCAGTGTCGAGCCCGTCGACGCCATCGTCTGCGCAACGGGGTACCGCATCGATTTCCCGTTCCTGTCGGCGGACGACGCACCGGTCGTCGACAACCACATCGGCCTGTTCAAGCGGATGGTTCGCCCCGAGCGGCCGAGTCTGTGGTTCATGGGGCTGGCGCAGTCGCTGCCGACGCTGGTCAATCTTGCCGAACAGCAGTCGAAGTTGTTCGCGGCGTGGCTGACCGGCCACTATGGCCTGCCCGACCCGGCGACGATGGCCCGACGGATTGAGGAGGATGAGGCCCGTCACCAAGGCCATTATTACGCGTCGAGACGACATACGATGCAGATCGATTTCGACATCTACAAGCGCGAGCTCGCAGCTGAATTGAAAGCCGGCGCCAAACGGCGCAAACATTGGCCGGCAGCGAGCGCCGCGGCTGCCTGAGGAGGACATCATGGACCTGTCGTTCAGCCCCGCTGAAGAGGCCTTCCGTCAGGAAGTTCGCAGCTTCATCGCAGAGAATTATCCCGCCGAGCTGAAAGGACGGCTCGAGGAAGGTGAGGACTGGTCGAAGGAGGACTATCTCGCCTGGCATCGCATCCTTCACAAGAAGGGCTGGGTGGCACCGGCGTGGCCGAAGGACTATGGCGGCCCCGGCTGGACGCCGACGCAGAGGTTCATCTTTTCCGAAGAGATGGCGCGCGCCGACACCGTCCCCGTGCTGCCGTTCGGCATCAACATGGTGGGGCCGGTCATCTACACGTTCGGCAGCCCCGAGCAGAAGGCGCGCTTCCTGCCGCGCATCCTGTCGGGCGAGGACTGGTGGTGCCAGGGCTATTCAGAGCCGGGCGCCGGGTCCGACCTTGCAAGCCTGCGAACCAAGGCGGTGCGGGATGGCGACCACTACATCGTCAACGGCCAGAAGACTTGGACGACGCTTGCGCAACACGCCGACTGGGGCTTCTTCCTGGTCCGCACCGACCCCGTCGCGAAGCCACAGGAGGGGATCAGCTTCCTGCTCATCGACATGAAGTCGCCCGGGATCACGGTGCGGCCGATCATCACGCTGGGCGGCGAGCACGAGGTAAACGAGGTGTGGCTGGAGAATGTCCGCGTCCCCGTCGAGAACCGCGTGCACGACGAGAACAAGGGCTGGACCTGCGCCAAGTTCCTGCTCGCCCACGAACGCACCGGCATCGCCGGCGTCGCCCGCTCGAAGCGCGGCATCGAGAAGCTGCGCGCGATCGCGACGGCGGAGGCCGATGGCGACCGCGCCCTCATCGAGAACCCGTTCTTCCGCCGCAAGCTCGCCGAACTCGAGATCGACCTCGCCGCGCTCGAATATACCGAGCTGAGGGGTCTAGCCGCTGTCGCACAGGGCAAGGGGCCGGGACCCGAATCGTCGCTGCTCAAGATCAAGGGCACCGAGATCCAGCAGCGCATCACCGAACTGGTGCTAGAGGCGGTCGGTCACTACGGCGCACCCTATTTCCGCGGCTATGCGGGTGACAATGAGCACCCGGTCGGCCCCGACTATGCGCTGCGCGCCGCGCCGACCTATTTCAACATGCGCAAGGCATCGATCTACGGCGGATCGAACGAAATCCAGCGCGGCATCATCGCCAAGATGGTGCTGGGGCTCTAGCTTGGCCCGCCTGCCCCTCCCCCAGCCTGCGGCTGGTTCCCCTCCCCGTTCCGGGGAGGAGCTTGATGCCCTCGAGGAACGATGATGGACTTCAGCTACACCGAAACGCAAACGATGGTGCGCGACACGCTCGCGCGCTTTCTTGCCGACCGCTACGACCACGAGACGCGGATGCAGATCGCGCGCAGCGAAGCCGGCTGGTCGCCCGACATCTGGCGCGCGTTCGCCGAGGAACTCGGCATCCTCGCCGCGCCGTTTGCAGAGGCGCACGGCGGGCTTGGCGGCGGTGCGATCGAGAACATGATCATCATGGAGGAACTGGGCCGCGCGCTTGTCGTCGAGCCTTACCTGTCGACGGTCGTGATCGGCGGCGGTATCGCGCGCGAGCTAGGCCGCGACGACCTCATCGCCGGAATCATCGGCGGCGCGACAACGACTGCCTTCGCCTGGGCGGAGCCGAGGGGACGCTACGACCTCGCCCATGTCGAGACGACCGCGAAGCGCGACGGCGACGGTTGGATCCTGAATGGCCACAAGGCAGTGGTGCGCGACGCGCCGTTCGCCAGCCACCTGATCGTCACCGCGCGCACCGGCGGCTCGAAGCGCGAACAGCAGGGGCTCAGCCTGTTCCTGATCGAGAACGGCGCACCGGGCATCGCCCGCCGCGACTATCCGACCGTCGATGGCGGCCGCGCGTCGGAGGTCTATTTCGAAAATGCGCGGATCGGCGCCGAAGCGCTGCTCGGCGAGGCGGACGCAGCGTTCCCGCTGATCCGGAAGATCGCCGACGAGGCCACGGCCGCGCTGTGCGCCGAGGCGGTCGGCGTGCTGCGCGAGCTGCACCGGCAGACGCAGGACTATGCACAGCAGCGCAAGCAGTTCGGCCAGCCGATCGCGAAGTTCCAGGTGCTGCAGCACCGCATGGTCGACATGTTCATGGAGACCGAACAGGCGGCGTCGATGGCGCTGATGGCGACCCTGAAGCTGCCCGACGCGGCGGCGGTGTCGATGGCGAAGGCAAAGATCGGCAAGGCGCTCCAGTTCTCGGGCCAGGCGGCGGTGCAGATCCACGGCGGCATGGGCATGACCGACGAACTGGCGGTCGGCCACTATTTCAAGCGCGCGACGATGATCGAGGGGCAGTTCGGCAGCACCGATCACCATCTCGCCCGCTACGAAGCGCTGGCGTTCAGCAACGCGGCATAGCGCGCCGGCGGGCTACGGCCGCGCCGTCACCCTCGCGGCGGAGAGGTAGCGCTGCGGGGCAGTTGCATGCCAATCCCGGACATCAATCCTCGATCGCCGCGTACACCATCGTGCGCAGCTCGCGCCGGATGGGGTAGCTCGACGAGGGGATGAGCTGGGTGAGGAGGATGGCGATGAGCTCTTCCTTGGGGTCGATCCAGAATGCCGTCGATGCGGCGCCGCCCCAGAAGAAATCACCCGCCGAGCCGGCGATCATCGTCGCAGCCGGATCGAGCGTCGTCGCGAAGCCAAGGCCGAAGCCGACGCCCGCGTAGGCGGCTTCGGAGAACAGCGACACCGACAGCGCCGGCAGGTCGACGCCACCGGGCAGGTGGTTCATGGTCATCAGTTCCAGGGTCTTGCGGCTGATGTAGCGGTGGCCGTCGAGGCTGCCGCCTTCGAGCAGCATGCGCGCGAACCGGAGGTAATCCGCCGCCGTGCTGACGAGGCCGCCGCCGCCTGACACGAACGCCGGCGGCTTCAGGAACGGCGACGTTTCAGGGTCGTCCTGCAGGATCGTACGCCCCTTCGGTGTCAGCGCGTAGCAGGCGGCGAGGCGGTGCCCCTGCCCCGCGCGCACGTGGAAGCCGGTGTCGGCCATGCCCAGGGGCCGGAACAGCCGCTCGGCGAGAAAATCCTCGAACTTCATGCCGCTGATGACCTGGACGAGATAGCCGACAACGTCGGTCGAGACCGAGTAGTTCCAGCGGTCGCCCGGCGAGAACTCGAGCGGCAGGTCGGCGAGGCCGGCGATCATTCCCTCCAGCGTCAGCTCCCACTTCTCGATCTCGCCGATGCCGCGCGCGCGGTAGGCGGCATCGACATTGGTGCGGTTCTGGAAGCCGTAGGTCAGGCCCGACGTGTGGCGGAGCAGGTCGATGACCAGCATCGGGCGCGCGCACGGCTCGGTAACATAGCCCATCTTCTCGATGCCCGCCTTGTAGACGCGAAGAGTTTTCCATTCGGGGATGAACTTGTGAACGGGATCGTCGAGCGCGACCTTGCCTTCCTCGACCAGCATCATGAACGCGACCGAGGTGACCGGCTTCGTCATCGAATAGATGCGAAAGATCGTGTCCTCGGCGAGTGGCGTGCCGCGCTCGCGGTCAGCGAACCCGCGCACGCCGAGGTGGACAAGCTCGCCGCGGCGGTGGACCAGCGTGAGCGTGCCCGGCAGCAGGCCGGTGTCGATGTATTTTCCCTGGAAATGGTCGTCGATGCGGGCGACGCGGGCGAGGTTCATGGCGTGGGTGGGGGCGGTTCCGTGCACGGCGGGCTCCATCGGTCGTGACTGCACCTCATATGGTATGACCGGCCTTGCCCCAAGTCCTTCCGCAAAAGGAGAGGGCGCGCGCGTTCGCGCGAACAATCGGGACGCTCGCCTTGTCCGCCCGTTTCGCGTATGCGGGCCGGCTGTTTTTCGAAGGAGCCGGGGTCATGGCGCGCGAACGGGGGAGTCTGGCGGAGCTGGTGCGGCTCGCGTCGCCCGTCGTGCTGTCACGTCTCGGCATCATGACGATGGGGCTGACCGACGCGATCATCGTCGGTCACCACAGTTCGGTGGAGCTTGGCTACCACGCGCTCGGCTGGGCGCCGACGATGGTGATCCTGACCACCGGCGTCGGCCTGCTGATGGGTGTCCAGGTGCTGTCGGCGCAACTCATCGGGGAGGGGCGCGCACGCGATACCGGGTCGATCCTCAGGAAAGGCGTCCTGTTCGCGGCGATGATTGGCGTTGCCGCGGGGACGTTGCTCCACTTCGGCGCGGCAACGTTCCTGCAGCTGGCCGGACTGGAGCCGTCGCTCGCTGACGGTGCGGCGGCGGTGGCGCGCGTTTTCGCGCTGTCGATGCCGACCTATCTCGTCGCTGTCGCGCTTACCTTCTGGCTCGAGGCGCTGCACAAGCCGGGACCGGCGGCGGCGATGATGTGGACGGCGAACCTCGTCAACCTGGTCGTCAACCTCTGGCTGGTGCCAGGCACATCAGGGTTCGGTGTCGATGGCGCCGTCGCCTCGGCATGGGCGACGTTCGTCGCCCGCGCGGCGCTGCTCGCGGGGCTTGCCCTTTACGTGCTGTGGTGGCCGGCAGCGCGGGCCGAGCACGGCCTCACGGCGCCAGCGCCAGCCACCCCCGGCTGGCGGGCGCTGGTCCGCATCGGCGTCGCCTCATCGGCGTCGCTGTTCGTCGAAACGACCGCGTTCGCGGGCATGGGAATCATCGCCGGACAGCTCGGCGCGTTGCCGGCGGCGGCCTGGGCGATCGTGCTCAACGTGTCGTCGGTGGTGTTCATGGTGCCGCTGGGCCTCGCCTCGGCGACGGCAGTGCTCGTCGGCCGCGGCTGGGGCGAGCGGTCGATGGCGCATGTCAGGGCGTCGGGAATGCTCGGCCTGAAACTGACGGGCGCATTGCTGCTGGTGGTGATGGCGGTGGTATGGTTCGCGCCGGCGACGGTGGCGCGCGCCTACAGCGACGACCCGGCGCTGCTCGCGCTCACCGTGCCCGCGCTGGCGCTGGCCGCGCTGTTCTTCGTCGCCGACGGCTTGCAGGTGGTGGCGGCGCACGCGCTGCGCGCACGCAACGACGTCTGGCTGCCGACGGCGACGCACACGATCAGCTACGCCGCGGTCATGCTGCCGCTGGGGTACGTGCTTGCCCACGGCCGACTGGGGCTGCCTGCGATGGGGCTCGACGGTATCGTCTGGGCGGTGATCGTCGCGAGCCTGCTGGCGGCAGGGTTCCTGATCGCGCGATTCGGATGGCTGTCACGGGTTCAACCGACCACCGCGCACCAGCGCACATGCGCGGAGTAGTAAAGAGAAGCAGCTTACAGTCGCAAATGCATCGGTTCGAGCGCGGCGCGCAGCTCGAACGGCAGCGGCGCGGTGCCGTGCTCGCCGCGGTGGACGAGGACGCTGTCGCACAGGCCGATGCAGGCATCGCCCTGGAACAGGCCGAGGCCGAGCCGGTACGAGCTGCCACCGAGTTCGACGATGCCGACACCGACGACGAGCGGATCGGGCCAGTGCCCTTCGCCAAGATAGTCGATGGCGACATGCGCGACGAGCACGCGGAAGCGGCCCGCCTCCGGATGTGTCTCGCGGACGCGCCAGTGGAAGCGGACCCGCCCCTCCTCGTAGAAGCGGGCGATGGCGACGTTGTTGAGATGCCGGTTCGGGTCCATGTCACCGAAGCGCGGCACCATGTCGATCCGGAACGGATAGGCCGCGAGCGCGCGGCGGCGTGGATCTCCCCTCATGCCGAGAGCTTGTAACGCACCGGCAGCGACTTCAACCCCGAAACGAAGTTGGCGCGCGTCCACTTCGGCTCGCCGGCGAGATCGATGGCAGCGAGACGCGGCAGCAGCTCCTCGAACAGGATACGGATCTCGAGGCGCGCGAGGTGCATGCCAAGGCAGAGGTGGACGCCGTGCCCGAAGGCGATCTGCGGGTTGGGCGAGCGGTCGATGCGGAACTGGAAGGGGTCCGCGAACACCTCCTCATCGCGGTTGCCCGACCAGTAGAAGAGCGTGACCGCCTCGCCCTCGCGGATGATCCTGCCGCGCAGCGGATAGTCGCGCGTCGCAGTGCGCATGAAGTGCTTCACTGGCGTCACCCAGCGGATCATCTCCTCGACCGCGGTCGGCAGCAGCGACAGGTCGGCCTTCAGCCGGGCGAGCTGGTCGGGGTTCTGCAGCAACGCCAGCAGGCCACCGGCCGCCGTCGACGAAGTGGTGTCGTGGCCGGCGGTCGCGATGATCGCATAGTAGCTGATCGCCTCGCGCTCGCCGATCGGCTGGCCGTCGATCATGCCGTTCGAGATGATGGTGGCGACGTCGTCGCGCGGGTTCCTGCGGCGGTCCTCGGTGAGCGCGTTGAAGTAGACGGCGAACTGCTGCGCAAGCGCGAACAGGTCGACCTGCCTGTCGCCGGTGCCGCCGCCGAAGGCGCCCGGCCCCGAGGTCAGGATCGTCGAGCGCGCGACGACGTCGGGGTCGCCGGGACCGAAGATCTCCTGTGTCATCTTCAGCATCAGCGGCTCGTCCTCGGCGGGCACGCCCAAAAGCATCATGATGACGCGCAAGGGATACCAGAGCGCGACTTCGTTCACGAAATCGCATTCGCCGCCGAGTGCCAGCATGCGGTCGACGTGCGTCCGCGCGATGTCGCGGATACGCGGCTCCAGCTTCTTGACGTTGCCCGGCAGGAACCAGTCGTGGGTCAACTGGCGGAGCTTCCTGTGTTCGGGGTCGTCGAGGTCGACGAGCGTGCGGAACAGGTGCGTGTCACCGACCGTCTGCAGTACCCACTCCTCGCCTTCGATCGGCGACAGATAGGTGCGCTTGCGGTTGATGAAGACATCGTTCGCCTTCGAAATGGCGTGGATGTCGGCGTGCCTGGTCACCGACCAGAACGGCCGGAACCCCCTCGGCTGGGTCCAGTGCAGCGGATCCTCGGCCCTGAGCCGCGTGTAGAGCGCGTGGATCTCGTTCGGATCCGAATAGACCTCTGGGTTGACCAGCGCGTCGTCGAGCGTCGCACGCGAGAAGCCGGGGAACGGGGTATCGGCCATGTGCGCCCTCCCTCAACAGGCAGGCGGGAGTTTAGCGCGCGTGGGCGAGGAGTCAGCCCCGGCGAATGCGAGAGGGTGGAACGGGCGAAGCGCCCGAGCAGTCAAGATCGTGCTCGCCCTCCCACGCTGCAAGCTCGTCCTCAGGAAGCGGATCGAAGAAGCTGGGCGGCAGCTTTATCTTCAGCTGCCCGGGCACTCTGGGCGGAGGCCGCTTCGGCATCGCGCCATCCTCCTGTCACATCGCCGGCCCGAGCCGGAGGCCAAATAGGTTCGCGCCCGCCCTTGCGACCCGGATGGCGACTGATCCGTGTCGGAGTTTCCGGGGACCGCCGTTCCGGGGCCCGACCTACGAGCGCCCCGTGTATCATCACCGCCTGCATCCCGCAGGCGGGTCTGTCCGATCGCTGGTAGCTCAGCTTCCGGAGCGGCTGCTGGCTTCGTATTGCTACTCGCCTAACTGGGCCGCGTTGACAGGTTGAACCTGTTGACAGGTTGAACCTGTTGTCCCCCTTCAGGTCAGGCAATCTCGCGAGCTACCGCAAGCCGCTTGGTCGGGGTGAAAAGAATGTTGCCCAGGGGGCACCTCCTTTCATTCCCGATGATGGGAACAAAGAGAGAATAGAGCGTTTCCCGTCGACTTCAAAGGAATAGCTGCAATTATTTCTTCGAGCAAACGATCAACGCCCATCCACCACCCGCGCCACGATCATCTCGGCCGCCGCCTCGGCCGTCATCGCGGTCGTGTCGATGCGGATTTCGGGCGCTTCGGGCGGTTCGTAGGGTGAGTCGATGCCGGTGAAGTTCTTGAGCTGGCCGGCACGCGCCTTTCGGTACAGGCCCTTCACGTCGCGGCGTTCGGCCTCGGCGAGCGGCGTGTCGATGTGCACCTCGAAGAACTCGCCTTCGGGCAGCATCCTGCGCACCATCTCACGCTCGGCGCGGAAGGGGGAGATGAACGCGGTGATGACGATGAGACCGGCATCGGCCATCAGCCGCGCCACCTCGCCGACGCGGCGGATGTTTTCGATGCGGTCGGCCTCGGTGAAGCCCAAATCCTTGTTGAGCCCGTGGCGCACATTGTCGCCGTCGAGCAGGAAGGTATGCCGGTTCATCCGGTGCAGCTTCTTTTCGACGAGGTTGGCGATGGTCGACTTGCCGGCGCCCGAGAGACCAGTGAACCACAGCACCGCCGGCCGCTGGTTCTTGAGCCGCGCGTGCGCCTCGCGCGTGATGTCGAGCGCCTGCCAGTGGACGTTCTGCGCGCGGCGGAGCGCGAAGTTGAGCATGCCGGCGGCAACGGTGGCATTCGACAATTTGTCGATGAGGATGAAGCCGCCCAAGGTACGGCTTTCGGCATAGGGCTCGAACACGATCGGCCGGTCGGTGGCGATTTCGGCAACGCCGATGGCGTTCAAGTCCAGCGTCTTGGCCGCAAGATGTGCCATCGTGTTGACGTTGACCTGGTACTTCGGCGGCTGCACCGTCGCCGACACCGTCTGCGTGCCGAGCTTCAGCCAGTAGGCACGGCCGGGGATCATGGCGTCGTCGGCCATCCAGACAATCGTCGCCTCGAACTGGTCGGCGACCTGCGGCGGCGAGTCGGCTGCCGCGATGACGTCGCCGCGCGAACAGTCGAGCTCGTCGGCAAGGGTGAGCGTCACCGATTGTCCGGCAACCGCGTGCGAGAGATCGCCGTCCATGGTGACGACGCGCGCGACCGTCGACCTCTTGCCCGACGGAAGCAGGCGCACCGCATCGCCGGGACGGACGCCGCCGGTGGCGATGAGTCCGGAAAAGCCGCGGAAGTCGAGGTTGGGGCGGTTGACCCACTGCACCGGCATGCGGAACGGCTTGGCCTGGTCGGTGGTATTGTCGAGCTCGACCGTCTCCAGATGTTCGACCAGCGTCGGTCCCGTGTACCAGGGCGTGTTCGGCGACAGCGTCGTGATGTTGTCGCCCTTGAACCCCGAAATCGGTATCGCGACGAAGTCGTCGATGCCGATCGATGCCGCAAACCCGCGATAGTCGGCAACGATCGACTCGAACGTCGCCTTGTCGTAGCCGACAAGGTCCATCTTGTTGACCGCCAGCACGACATGGCGGATGCCGATGAGGTGCGCCAGGTACGAATGGCGCCGCGTCTGCACGAGCACACCCTTCCTCGCGTCGACGAGGATGACGGCGAGGTCGGCGGTCGAGGCGCCGGTCACCATATTGCGCGTATACTGTTCGTGCCCCGGCGTGTCGGCGACGATGAACTTGCGCTTCTCGGTGGTGAAGAAGCGGTAGGCGACATCGATGGTGATGCCCTGCTCGCGTTCGGCGGCAAGTCCGTCGACCAGCAGCGCAAAGTCGATGTCCTGCCCCTGTGTGCCGACGCGTTTACTGTCGGCTTCGAGCGCAGCCAGCTGATCCTCGAAGATCATCTTCGAATCGTAGAGCAGTCGACCAATCAGTGTCGATTTGCCGTCGTCGACGCTGCCGCAGGTGATGAAGCGCAGCAAGGTCTTCGTCTGGTGCGCATCAAGATACGCGTCGATGTCCTCGGCGATGAGCGCGTCGGTCCGGTAGATGGGGGCGGTCGGAGCGTCGGCCATTAGAAATAGCCCTCCTGCTTCTTCTTTTCCATCGACGCGTCGCCGGAGTCCTTGTCGATGACACGGCCCTGGCGTTCGGAGGTGGTCGTCAGCAGCATTTCCTGGATGACTTCGGTCAGCGTCGTCGCTTCGCTCTCGACCGCACCGGTCAGCGGGAAGCAGC
Organism: uncultured Sphingosinicella sp.; assembly: GCA_964455325.1. GTDB lineage: Bacteria > Pseudomonadota > Alphaproteobacteria > Sphingomonadales > Sphingomonadaceae > Sphingosinicella. The sequence goes on from CAYVVV010000013.1 coordinate 14,382, forward strand.
CCAATGTGCGGAACCGGATCGAGCGCAGCTTGGTATCGACCTTGCGGCCGAGCACCGCCTCAAGCCGGTCGGGGTCGTCAGCCATGAACAATTGGCCATCGTGGACGTAGGTCGGGCGCGGCGCAGCGAAGTAGAGCGGCACGATCTCAATGCCCTTGAGGCGGATGTACTGCCAGATGTCGAGCTCGGTCCAGTTGGAGATCGGAAAGACGCGGATCGATTCGCCCTTCGCCTTCTTCGCGTTGTAGAGGTTCCAGAGCTCGGGGCGCTGGTTTTTCGGATCCCAGCGGTGGTTCGCCGAGCGGAAGCTGAACACGCGCTCCTTCGCCCGGCTTTTCTCCTCGTCGCGGCGGGCGCCGCCGAAGGCGACGTCGAAGCCATAGTGGTCGAGCGCCTGCTTCAGCCCTTCGGTCTTCCACATGTCGGTGTGAACGGGGCCGTGATCGAACGGGTTGATGCCGCGCGCCTTCGCCTCCGGATTCTGCCAGACGAGCAGCTCCATGCCGGCATCCGCCGCCGATTTCTCGCGCAGCGCATACATTGCCTTGAACTTCCAGGTGGTGTCGACGTGAAGCAGCGGGAACGGCGGCGGCGCAGGATAGAAGGCCTTCCGCGCCAGGTGCAGCATCACCGCCGAGTCCTTGCCGATCGAATAGAGCATCACCGGCTTTTCCGCCTCGGCGGCGACCTCGCGGAAAATGTGGATGCTCTCGGCTTCGAGCCGCTGAAGATGGGTGAGGCGCGTCATGGCGGCTCTATGGCAGAGGGAAGCTTACCGGACAAAGTACAATGTCATGGGCAGCCGCAAGGCGAGATTTCGCGATCAGGCACGCCAAGCGCCGGCACGGCGCTCAATCGCCAGCAGCACCTCGTCTATCGCCGCGACTCCGACCCGGGAGTGCGCCGCCAACCGCGGCCGGAATCCTCAACCGACGCAAATGTCATAAATTCGTAACATTTGCTTTACTGTCGTGTCATATAACTGTAACATTCACTCCAGTTCGTTGCATGAAGGGAGATGGGAAATGCGAATAGTGATCGTAGCTGCTGCACTCGCGATGGTCGGCTGCACCACATCGCCTACCCAGCAGGCCGAAATCGGCTATCCCAAGGGCGCGCTCGCGTACCGCGCGCTGATCAGCCAGGATTGGACGAAGGCCGAGCGGCAACTCGCCGACACCTCGCGCGTCGAAGCCGATGATCCGGCGCGGCTGCTCAATCTTGCCCTGCTCTACCGGTCGACGGATCGCGCCGGCGAGGCACGCGGGCTCTACGGCCGCGTGCTTGACGGCGAGGACATGCAGCTGGTGCTGTCGAACGGCTCGGTGGCGTCGGCGCACGCGATCGCACGCGCCGCGCTCGAACAGCCGATGACCGCGTTGCGCCAGTAGGCACGACTCACAACCGGCCGGCGCCCCGCCGGACCCATTCGCCGTCGCCGGAAACGAAGCCGGCGCCGGCCAGGCCCTGGGCCAGCGCCGGATCATCGGCGCTGAGCGACAGCACGTAAGCGTAGTCGCCCGATCCACCGATGCGGAGCTGGAAGCGCGCCGCGCCGAACGCGGTCGCGCCGGCGAGTGGCAGCAGCAGCTGCTCGCCATCGCAGTGCGGCGTACCCGACAGGCGGACGATCGAACCGTCGGGCAGCGCGAACTCGGCACTCGCGGCGCCCGCCGCCGAAGCACACGCCCGCTTCGCGAAGGCGGCATCGACGCCGTCGAGCGACAGCGTCGCGCCGGAATCGCCGAGACGCAGCTTCGCGTGCGCGCCCCTGATCGCTCGCCGCGATGGCGACAGTTCGACGGAACCGCGCGGGGCATCGGCCGCCGTCCCTGCGAAGCGGAATGCGACGACGCCAGTCAGCAGCCGCAGCGGCTGGACGCCGACGTCGATGTCGCCGACCGGCACGCCGCCAAGGCTGACGGCGTCGAGCCGTCCCGACCAGACGCTGCCTCGCGCTGCCACCGCCGTGATCGCGGTACCGTCAATGCCGGCGGCGCGCAGCGCAACGCCGAGCGGCAGCATCGCGACCAGCGCCAGCGCCAGCAGCGCCGCAAAGACCGCAACCAGTCGCAACGCACTCATTGCGGCGCGGCGCCGGGAAAGACGATGTCGGCGCTGACCGTCGCGTCGGTGTTGCGCGTGATGACGGCGCTGCCGACAACCACCCCCGCGTCGCGTTCGAGCGCCGCAAGCCAGCCGAACAGGAACAGCGGCCGAACCGCCGCGATGCTCACGCTGACGCCGCCACCGGCGACCGGCTGCGTCGCGGCGAAGGCGAGTCCCTGCGCCGCCGCCGACGCCGCGACAACGTCGGCGACACGCTCACCGCCGGGCAGTCGCGGCGGCGCCGCGTCGGCACGGGCAAGCTCGGCGGCGACCGCCGAAACCGCGGCGTGCTGGCCGACCGCTGCCGCGTGGCGGCGGGCGCTGCCGTCGACAAAATCCGCCAGGCCGCGCGCGGCGAGCCAGACGAGCATCGCCGCCACAAGCGCGCCGAGCAGCATCAGCAGCCGCTGTTCGCGTTCGGCGCGCTGGCGCCACCATTCAACGAGCGCGATCATGCGGCAGTCACCTCGATATCGACGCGGGCGGCGTCGCTGCCAGCGCGCGACGCGCCCTCGACGAGCTTCAGTCCGCTCGCCGCCAGCCGCGCGCGCACCGGATCGAGCGACGCACCCGACGGCACCACCAGCGTCGCGCGAACACCGTCGGCAGTGCCGTAGCGCAGCGTTTCGATACGGATCGAGCCGCTTGCCTCCAGCGCACCCAGCAGGCTCGCCGACATCGCGACAAAGCCGCTGCCGGCACCACGCGCGGCACGGCGGGCATTGAGCTCGGCGAGCGGGTCGGCAAACGTCCCCTGCCCCAGCGCACGGCGCACGATCGCGGCGGTTTCCGCCTCCGCCTCCGCCGCAGCGACGACGTTGCGCACAGCGAGTGCCAGCGGCGTCGCCACCGCGGCGACAAGGCAGGCAGCGGCGAGCAGCGCCAGCCGCCGCAGCCGCGAGCGGTCGAGCCGCAGACCACGGCGCGCCCGGTAGTCGCCCTGGCGCAGATCGAGCGGAACCGATCCGTCGGGCAGCGCTGCGGCAAGGTCGAGCAGGTCGCGCGTCACTGCGGAACGCTTGCCGTCGCCGATGACGAGGTCGACGAGCGCTGGTTCGAGTTCGGCTGCGAGCCGTTCGCCGCGCACGAGCACCGACTCGCCGCTGCGCAGCATGGCGACACCTTCGGCCGGTTGCGGCAGCAGCATCGGCGCCGGCACCATGCGGTCGGGATCGACACCGTGGCGCGCCAGCGCCGCCAGCCACGCGTCCATCCGCGCGCGCTCGACGACGGCGATGGCGCGATGACCATCAGCGTCAGCCGCCGGTGCCGCGGCAATGTGCTGGTCGGCAACCGGGCCGGCAATGATGTCCGCCGCGAGCAGCCGCGCCGCGGCTGCCGCCTGCGCGATCGACGCCGCCGGCAGCTCAAGCCAGTGCAGCGCCACATCGGCGCCGGGCACGATCGCCGTGACGCTGCCGTCATCGGCATCGTCCAGCCGGTCGTCGCCGACAAGCACACCGGCGGCCAGCACGGCACCGCCGGCATCGACGCGACGCCAGCGCAGCGGTCCGTCCGACGACGGGACGAGGACGAGCAGGCGGTGGCTCATTCGGCCACCGTCCAGCGCCGGCCAACGACGCTCGACTTGCCGCGTGCCACGTCGAGAAGCGCGGTTTCGGTGGCGGTATAGCCCGCCTGTTCGACCAGGATCTCGGCATTGAAATAGCGGGTCGTCAGCTTGGGCTGCTCAAGCTCTTCCGACGACGGCTCGAACTGGGCGAGCGCCGGCTGCTGCCAGAACTGGGCGAGGTCGGTCCAGCCGCGCGGCGGGCGCTGCGCGATGATCCGGCGCGCGGTCTCGACGTCGAGCCGCCCGGGCAGAACCATGGCCAGCAGCGGCGCCTCCTCGGGCGCGAGTGTATTGACGTTGATCGGCGACATGTCGGTTGTCGGCAGTGTACACACCCAGGGTCTCAAGACTTCATAAATCCCGGGCGTGACACCGGCAATCGCGCGCAATTCGCTCGGCTCGGCGAGCAGCGTGTTGGCGGTGCGGTAGGGCACCGCGAGCGCGCGATAGGTTTCGTCCTCGCCGCCGAGCGGCAACGGCACAGCGTCGGCATCGATCCAGTCGGCGAGCGCGAAGGCGATGCGCCGCGCGTCGGCCTCGGCGACGCCGAGCGCGGTCTGCAGCGCGACGAACTGCAGCACGCCGCGCAGCCGCAAGCGCAGCGTGGCGGCGGCGCCGCCATCGGCGACGCTGTTGAGGTTGAAGCAGTTACCGCCGTCAGCAAGGCGCACGGTGACACGGCCGTCGCCCGTCGGCACGACGAAATCACGGCCGAGCCAGCCGCCATCGAGCGTCAACGTCTCGCGCCCGCCGACCAGCGCATCGAGCCGGCGCAACGCGAACGCCTCGGACCCGAGCGCGGCATAGCGCGCCTGCATGGCGAGCCGGCCATTGGCGGCGGTCCGCATCGACCGGTTCATCGTCTCGAGCGTCGCCGCAGTCATCGCGCCCATCACCGCGACGAGCAGCAGCACGGTCAACAGCGCCATGCCGCGCTCGCCCGCCGGCGGTGCCACGCGGCTCATGCCGGCACCTGCGTCAGGAACAGCTGGCGTACCGTCCCGAAGCGCCGCGTCGTCAGGTCGATCTGAACAGCCGCGGGAATGGCGTCGGACCGCACCGGATCCCAGCTGTCGCGCCACACGCCCTCGCTGTCGCGGTAGGTGACCACCACTGCTTCGACGCCGCGTGCCAGCACGGCCGGCTCGGCATAAGCCGCGCCATCAACCATGCGCCGCGACAGCCGAACGAGGTCGCCGCCATCGAGGCGATATTCGACATGCTGCAGCGACGCGCGCGGCAAGGCATCGGGATTTTCCCAGCCGCGGCGGACGAAGGCGAACAGCCGGCCTTGGCCATCGCCGGCATCGAACGCCGGCAGCCGCTCGCCGGCCTCGCCGCGCGGCAGCCGGACCGCTGCCTGCGCCAGATCGGCGCGCAGCGCCGCACGCAGCCGCTGCAGATCGCCAAGCTCGCCCGTCACCTCGCGCAGCCGCAGCTGCGTGTCGGCGCTGCCGCCCAGCACGACCACGCTCGCTGCCGCGAGCAGGCCGAAGACGAACAGCGCGACAAGCGTTTCGACAAGGGTGAAGCCGTTCCTCATTCGACGACGCGCCACGCCGTAAGGTCACCCGCCGGCGCGCCCGACGCATCGCGCACGGCGACGCTGAGTCGGATCATGCCGGGATCGTCGGTGCGCTCGACCGAGCGCAGCAATGTCCATTCAAGCCCGGCATTGACGACGGTCGTCGTCGTCTCGCCAAACGCCGGCGGTTGCGGCTGCGTCAGCAGGTCGACGATGGCGTTTTCGGCGACGATGTCGCCGAACAGTGCGGTCTCGACGTGTCGAGCGGTGGCAATGTTGGCACTGCCTAGCCTGACCAGTGCCAGCACGGCGAGGCCAAGCACGCCGATCGCAACCATCACCTCGACGAGCGTGAAGCCGTCAGCGCGCATCGACACGTACCTCGCCCGACGCCGAAACCACGACCGTCGCGCGGCTGTCGCCATTGGCCAGCACGACCGACACCGGCTCGGCGAGGCCGACGCTGTCGAAAGCGACGCGTGACGCCGTCGCCGTCGTGCCGTCGCGCCAACGCGTCGCCACCAGCGGCAGCTCGTCGAGCGGCCGCCAGCCCTTGCCGTCACGCTCGACAAACGTGTAGCCGCGGGCGTCGATAACGGCGGCGGTCTCGCGGTTGGACAGGATGGCATTGTCGCGCGCCGCAAGCAGACGCGCGCCGAACTGTTCCGCCTCGCTGTGCACGGCGTCTTCGGTCGACGCCAGATTGACCGCGACGACCGTGGTCATCAGCCCGACGATCGCCAGCACGACCATCAGCTCGACCAGCGTGAACCCGGTCGCGTTACGACTGCCAGTTGCCGATGTCGGCATCTTCACCCTCGCCACCCGCCCGGCCGTCGGCGCCGAACGAGTAGATGTCGAACCGGCCCTGATTGCCGGGAAACACATACTGGTAGGGATTGCCCCACGGATCGGCGGGCAGCTTTTGCAGATAGCCGCCGCTGCGATAGCGGTCGGGCCGCGCCAGCGTCGCCGGCGGCGCGACGAGCGCGTTGAGGCCGTCCTCGCTGCGCGGATAGGTCATGTTGTCGATGCGGTACATCTCGACCGCCTGTGCCAGCAGCGCGACATCGGCGCGCGCCTTCTCGCGCATTGCCGCCTCCTGGCTGGGCAGCACGTTGATGACGACGAAGGTGGTGAGCAGGCCGATGATGGCCAGCACGACCATCAGCTCGACGAGGGTGAAGCCGTCCTCGCTGACGGCAGTTCGGGACGAGTGTGTCATGACAGCGCCAATGTATCGAGTTGCAGGATCGGCAGCAGGATCGAGAGCACGATCGTCGCGATCACGCCGCCCATGACGATGATGATAGCGGGTTCGAGCAGGCTCATCACCCGCGACGTGAACGCGTCGAACTCGCGCTCCATATAGTCGGCGGCGCGCGCGAGCATGGTCGCCAGCTGCCCGCTCTGCTCGCCCGACGCGGTCATGTGCACGAGCAACTGCGGAAACCGCCCGGTACGACGCATCGCTGCGGAAAGGCTGCCGCCTTCACGGATCGCCTCGACCATGTCGAGCGTCGCTGCGCGCAGCACGCGGTTGCGCACCGTCCGCGCGGTGACGGCGAGGCCGTCGAGCAGCGGCATGCCGTTGTCGACCATCGTCGCCAGCGTGCGTGCCAGCCGCGCGGCGTGCAGGTCGCGGATCAGCCGCCCGAAGAACGGCAGCGCGATCAGCCAGCGGTCGAAGCGCAGATGAAAGCGCTCGTCGCGCATGGCGCGGCCGAGACCGAGCGCGGCGATACCGGCGAGCGCGAGCAGGATCAGCCCGTAGCGCGTCAGGAACCCGGACACGGCGATGACGATGCGCGTCAGCAGCGGCAGCTGCTGCCCCATGTCGTTGAACTGTTCGACGACCTTGGGAATGACATAGGTCATCATGCCGGTGACGATGAGGATCGCCGTCAGTGCGAGCATTGCCGGATAGGCGAGCGCAGTGATGATCTTGCCGCGCACCTCGGCCTGGCGCTCGTGCAGGTCGGCGAGGCGTTCGAGAATCTCACCCATGCTGCCCGAGCCTTCGCCGGCGGCGACCATGGCGCGGTACACCGGCGGAAAGCTCCGGGGTTCGAGCGCCATGGCGTCGGCAAGGCGGCGCCCTTCGACGACACCGCCATGCACGCGCCAGACGATGTCGCGCACGTGCCGCGTGTCGGACTGCGTCGCGATCGAACGCAGCGCCTCCTCAAGCGGCGACACCGAGATCAATGTCGCCAGCTGGCGCGTGAACAGCGTCAACGCCTTCGCCGACAGCCGGCGTCGTGGCCCGCGCGCGCCGGCCTGCGGCGTGGCGCGGTCCGACGCCGCCAGCCGCACCGGCAGCAGCTTGCGACGTTCAAGATCGGCGCGCGCGAGATTCTCGTTTGCCGCGGTCAGACTGCCCGCGCGCTCGCGTCCGGCGGTATCGAGGGCGAGGTAGTCAAAGCGCGGCATCGGCGCCGGCGTCCTTGCGCATGATACGGATCGCCTCCTCGACCGTCGTCTTGCCGTCACTGACGAGGCGGCGCACCGAGGCAGCCAGATCGGGCGCGCGGGCGAAAGCGCTGCTGCGCTGGAAGGCGTGACGCGCGACGCGCGAATAGACCCCCCCCACCGTCCAGAA
>CAYVVV010000014.1:0-22061 GCA_964455325.1 uncultured Sphingosinicella sp.
TTCATAATCTTAAACAGCGATTCACGCTTCAGAGTGATTCAATCTGAACCGATCGCGGTCTAGCGGCCGCCTTGCGCCGTCGCCGGTTCGGGGATGATCACTGCGACGTCCCGAACAACCCTGCCGCCACGCTGCCCTCGACCACGCGCGCCACCGCCGCTTGCTCGTCGGCGCTCAGTTCCTCGCGCCACTTGTTCGCCGACTTCGCCGGGTTCTGGTTCAAACTGAAATAGCGGTCGCCGGTGCCCTCGATGCCTTGCAGCCGGTCCATGTAAGCACGCACCTGCGGGTCGAGGTCGAGGCCGGCCCAGGCGAGCAGGGCAGGTACCTCGCGCTCGACATCCTGCGCAACACGATCGTAGACGACGGTGCGCACGTTGGCGAGATCCTTCACCTCGCCGTACACCCAGTCGTTGGTGATGCGCCATTCCCAGGCAAGCTTCTCTAGGTTCGACATGCCCGCTGTCGACGCCTTGTCGACGCCGGCGGCGATCGCGGTGGGCAGCGTGAACATGTCGGCATACATCGCCGGCGGCGCCATGCGGCCAAGCTCGATGCCCCGCAGCTTCGAGGCGACGACGCCGCACGGGTGGCGGACGATGTAGAGGAACCTGACCCCCGGCAGCGCGCGCGCGAACACCGGCAGGCGCGGGATCGAATCGACCGACTTCATGACCAGATAGGGGCGGACGCCGACGTCGGTGAGGTCGGGCACCTGCAGCGAGCGGCTGCGCCCGACCGCCGGGATGACGGCGTCGACGGCGCGCAGCATGCGGATGATGAGCGCGCGTGCCTGCGTGGCGAGACCGTGCCGGTACGCCTTGGCGAAGATCGTCGGCATGTAGACGCTGCGCAGCGAGCGGTTGGCGGTGAGCCGCTCGAAATAGTTGCGCGTGATGCGGTCGATGTCGTCGGGAGGCGGTCCCACCGGCACGAACGGCAGCCGCGGCTCGTTCTCGATGACGTCGGGCTCGTGCAAATAAAGCGTCATCGGGTGCGCGTCGAACAGCGAGCCGATCCACGTCGTCCCCGAACGCGGGCTGCCGAAGATCATCAGCGGACCGCCGGAACGCGGGGGCTCGCTCACGCTGCCACGAAGCTCCTCACCAGCCCCTCGAACAGCCGGCGGCCGTCGGTAAGGCCGTGCGCCGGCTCGATCGCGCGCTCGGGGTGCGGCATCATGCCGAGCACGTTGCCGGCGGCGCTGAGGATGCCAGCGATGCCGCGCGCCGAGCCGTTGACGTCCTCGCTATAGCGGAAGGCGACGCGGCCCTCGCCCTCGAGCCGGTCGAGCGTCGCCGCGTCGGCGAAATAGTTGCCGTCGTGGTGCGCGACCGGAAGGCGGATCTCCTCGCCCGCGGCATAGGCGCTGGTGAACGCGGTCTGCGTGTTCTCGACGACGAGCGGCACGTCGCGGCAGACGAAGTCGAGCCCGGCGTTGCGCATCAGCGCGCCGGGCAGCAGCCCCGCCTCTGTCAGGATCTGGAAGCCGTTGCAGACGCCGAGCACGTAGCGTCCGGCGCCGGCCGCGCGGCGGACGGCGGCCATGATCGGCGACCGCGCCGAGATCGCGCCCGTCCGCAGATAATCGCCATAGGAAAAGCCGCCGGGCAGCGCGACGAGGTCGACGTCGGGCAGCTCGGCCTCGCGGTGCCAGACCATCGCCGGCGCGCGGCCGGTGACGTCGCGCAAGGCCACCGCTATGTCGCGGTCGCAGTTGCTTCCCGGAAAGACGATGACCGCGCTCTTCATGATCGTCAGGCCAACTCGACGCGGAAGTTCTCGATCACCGTGTTGGCGAGCAGCTTGCGGCACATCTCCTCGATTCGCGCCGGCGGCGGCCCAGCGGCGAGGTCGAGTTCGATATACTTGCCCTGGCGGACGTCCCTCGCCTCGCTGAACCCCAGCGTTTCGAGCGCGTGCTGGATGGCCTTGCCCTGCGGGTCGAGCACGCCCGCCTTCAGCGTGACGTAGACTTTGGCTTTCATGCCGCGCCTTATGGCGAGGAGCGCCGGCCGCCGCAACTGCAACCGTCGCCGTTAACCAACGTTCGAAGCCGTTTGTTCATCATTGCGCCATAGCCTGCCCGATGGGTCATTCTATCGGGGGTCCGGGCCACGTGGACTATATCGCCATCGCCCTGTTCGTCGCGCTGTTCGCCACGGTCGAGCAGTTCGTCGGCGGCCATGTGTTTCCATCGCTGAGCGAACACCAGGAAATCCAGCTGGTGCTGGCGTCGTCGTTCCTGTTCGGCATCGTGTCGGCGTGGCGGAAGGACGGCTGACATGGGTCTGATCGCCGCGGCGATGTTCGTCGCGCTGTTCATGTACTATGACGAAATCATCGGTCCAATGACGGGGCCGAACCTGCACCTCGCGCTGTTCTGCGCGTTCGTGTTCGGCATCATCTGCGGCTACCAGGTGAAGAAGAAACGGCGGGCGTAGCGTCCTTGCGGTTCGAGCTTCGGGCATGGTACACTGACCTGTTCGCGCGGCCCTTGCCGTCGCAGACGGCGTGGAGCTTGGAGTTCAGGCCGCCCTTGGTGCGCCCGATACGTCGGGGTAGAGCCCCTTTTTGAGCAGGCTTGCCGCCGTCCGGTGCGCCTTGAGATGGGGAGCATCGATCATCAGTCGGTCCGGCTTCCCGCCCTTGGCCGCCAGCTCGGCGAAGATGCGGTTGAACACGCCCAGACGGCTCCAGCGGATGAACCGGTTTTAGATCGTCTTGTGCGGGCGGCAAGCGGCCGGCGCATCACGCCAGCGCAGCCCGTTCCTGATCACGAAGATGATGCCGCTCACGATCCGCGGTCATCGACCCGCGGAATGCCATGCGACAATGCAAAATACGGCTCAATCCGGCGCATCTGCGCCTCGCTCAACATTCACAAATCAGACAACAGAAAGCCTGCTCAGCGTCGCCATTGAATCAGGCCGTCACAGCCAGTGCAAGCGACTAATTGGTCCTGAGCCTAGTCCCGCTTCCCCCGCGCCTTCCGGTGCTCGTCGAGGTCGAGCACCGTCGACACCGCGCCTTCCGGCAGCAGCCCGAACCGGCGCGCCACTTCCTGGTACGCCTCGACCTCGCCGCCGAGGTCGCGGCGGAAGCGGTCCTTGTCGAGCTTTTCGTTGGTCGCCATGTCCCACAGGCGGCAGCCGTCGGGGCTGATCTCGTCGGCGAGGATGATGCGCGCATAGTCGCCGTCCCACAGCCGGCCGAATTCCAGCTTGAAGTCGACGAGGCGGATACCGACGCCGGCGAACAGCCCGCACATGAAGTCGTTGATGCGGATCGCCATGTCGGCGATGTCGTGCATCTCATCCTGGCTCGCCCAGCCGAAGCAGGCGATGTGCTCGTCGGTGATCATCGGGTCGCCGAGCGCGTCGTCCTTGTAGAAATATTCAAGGATGGTGCGCGGCAGCGGCGTCCCCTCCTCGATGCCGAGCCGCTTCGACAGCGTTCCGGCGGCGACGTTCCTGACGACGACCTCGACCGGGATGATCTCGACCTGGCGGACGAGCTGCTCGCGCATGTTGAGGCGGCGGATGAAATGCGTCGGGATGCCGATCTGGCCGAGCAGCGTGAAGATATGCTCCGAGATGCGGTTGTTGAGGACACCCTTGCCCGAGATGGTGCCCTTCTTCTGCGCGTTGAAGGCGGTGGCGTCGTCCTTGAAATACTGGATGATGGTGCCGGGCTCGGGCCCTTCATAGAGGATCTTGGCCTTGCCTTCGTAGATCTGGCGGCGGCGGGACATGGGCGTGACCTTCATTCGAGGAACCGCTGGGCGCGTTCCGGCCCGCGTCGGGCCGGATGCCCACAGGACATTGCGTCCGGCAATAGACGATGGCCAGGCGACTGACAATGCAAGCGGCGCTCAGGCGACCCCGAGCAGCACGACGATGACGAAGAACAGCGACAGTGCGACGATCGCGAAGGCACCGAGCAGCAGCGTGCGCACGAGCGCGCCGAGGACGCCGAGGCGATAGGCGCCCTTCAACTGCACGAACATGTGTACCGGCGGCAGCACGAGGCAAAGCAAGACGGCGGTGTCGCTGCCGATAAGGCCGATTCGCGTCAGCAGCGCGGCGGCGACGAACAGCAGCGACACGAACGACAGCGAATAGAGCGTGAACACAGCGTGGTCATAGAGGTAGGTGCCGCGCCGGAACGGGAACAGCAGCCAGACGAACGGCAGCGACAGCGGCACCAACAGGAACGAGAACTTATACGCCGACTGCTGCATCTTGTAGAACAGCAGGTCGGGGTTGGCGAGCGCCTCGCGCGCCCTGGCGTTCAGGGCGTCGTTGCCGAGATCGATGTCGAGACCTTCCGCCTTCGCCGCAGCGGCGAGCTCGTCGCCGAACGACGCCGAAGCTCCGTCCGGTTCGGTGCCGCCGGGCTTGCCCGCCGTCTGTTCGGCGTGGCGGAGCCCGGCGCGCAGTGCCGCGATCACGGCGCGCCGGCCGGCGATCTCGCCGCCGAGGCCGGCACCCTCGCCCGGTGCCTTCACCGGCTTGGCGGCGATCGCGCGCTGCTCCGCCTCGAGCCGGGCGAGTTCAGCTTCGGCAGTCCTCAGCTCGGCCTCGACATCGGCGACGCTCGCAGCATCCATCTGGACGACATCGTCAAGCTTGACCGCGTCGTCGCCGCCGATGAAGGCGAAGGTGAAGTACATGACAAAGACGGTGAACAGGAACATCGCGAACGGCGCGACGTAGCGGGCGCGCCTGCCCTCGACATAGTCGCGTGTCAGCCGGCCGGGGCGGAATACCAGCATCGGCAGCGTCCGCCAGCCCTTGCTGTCGAAGTGGAGCACGCCGTGCAGCAGGTCGTGGAGGATGTGGCCGATGCTGCGCGGCAGGTGTGCGCTCTGGCCACACGCGCTGCAGAAATTGCCGGCAACAGGCGCGCTGCAGTTGGGACAGGTTGTGGAGTGCGGCCCGGACCGCGGCGCGGCGCCGTCGATCTCGGTGGCGACGAGCGAACCGGCAAGCAGCGTACCCGCCGCATCGATCTCGCCGCCGCCCATGCGCCCTCCCTCTGCCGACCAGCGCTGATTGTCCGCCGAAAGCCGGCGTCGATCAAGCCTTGCAACTGGCAACGCTCGCCGTGCTCGGCTATCATGCCGGCGCGAGGGGTGCAGACACAGATCCGGAGACCGATGATGCGCGTTGTCCGTCTTGCGCTTGCCGTTTCAGCGGCGCTGCTGCCCTTTCCGCTGATCGCCGCCTCGGGCGGCGGCGGCGGTTCGCTGCCGAGCGCGAGCGCGCCGCAGTACGACCCCGCCGCCGAATACCGGTCGGGCGTCGCGGCGCTGCAGAGCGCCGACTACAAGAAGGCTGAGAAGCACTTCACCCGCGTCGTCGGCGCCAGCCCGCGCGATGCCAACTCGCACTATCTGCTCGGCATGGCGAAGGCTGGGCTCAACAACGACAAGGCGGCGCTGAAGTCGTTCGCGAAGGCGGTCAAGCTCGACGCCAACCTGATCCGTGCGCGCCAGCAGCTCGGCGTCACCTATGCGAAGCTTGGCGACGCCGCCAAGGCCAATGCCGAACTAGCAGAGCTGAAGCGGCGCAAGGAATCGTGCGGCGGCTGTGCGCAGTCGGCCGACATCGCCGCGGCGGTGGCAGCGGTCGAGGCAGCGATCGGGCGCGGACCGCAGGCCGCACGCGAGCCGGCGCCGAGCCTGCTGTTCGCCAGCGCCGAGGCTGGCGACGGCCGCTATCTCGACGCCATCGCGCTCATCAACGAGGGCCGCTACGAGGGTGCCATCGACGCCTTGCGGGCGGCGCAGGCGAGCTTTGGCCCGCACCCCGACGTGCTCACCTACCTCGGCTTCGCGCACCGCAAGCTCGGTCGGCTCGACGCTGCCGAGAGCTACTACCGGCAGGCGCTTGCGGCGGCGCCGGAGCACAGGGGTGCGACCGAATATTACGGCGAGCTCAAGGTCGAGCGCGGCGACCTCGCCGGCGCCCAGGCGATGCTGGCGCGGCTCGACGAACTGTGCGGCTTCGGCTGCGCCGAGGCCGAGGAGCTGCGCCGGTGGATCGACGACGCGCGCGCCGGGCGTTCCTGATCGCCCCCGCGGCGGCACTTGCCGCCGCCGCAGCGCCGGCGCTGCCGCTCACGGCGGCGCGCTGGCTTGCTGCGGGCAGTGATCCCGTCGACACGCTCGGCCGCGAGCCCGCCGAGTGCCTTGCCGGTACAGACGATCCCTCGGTCATGATCGGGCGCGCGGCGTTCCGCGCGCCGCTGCTGCTCGGCGGCCAGGCGGCGCGCGCCGGGCTGTCGTGCAACAGCTGCCACGTCAACGGCCACGACAACCCCGCGTTCGTTTTCCCCGGACTGTCGGCTGCACCGGGAACCGCCGACGTCACGCACGCGCTGATGAGCAAGACGCGCGGCGACGGCGTGTTCAACCCCAGACCGATTCCGTCGCTTTACGCGCCGGCGCGGCTCGTAGAGCGCGCGCCGCAGTCACGCGCGCTCGAGTCGTTCATCCGCGGCCTCGTCGTCGACGAGTTCGACGGCGCCGAGCCGCCGCCGGCGGTGCTCGCTGGGCTTGCCGACTATGTCCGCGCGCTGTCGCCGGGCTGCACGCCAGACCGCGTCGCGGTGACGCTGGCAGGGCGCATCGGCGACGTCGACGCGGCGGCGGCGGCGGCGATCATGCTGGCAAACGGCGACCGCGACGGCTTCCGGCTGATGCTCGGCGCGGCGCGCAGCGCGCTCGGGCTGATCGCCGAACGCTATCCGCCAGCCGAGTTCGCGCGCGAGCAGGCGATCCTGCGCGCGCTCGACCGCGAACTCGCGGCGATCGGCGCGTCGGGCAGCGCCGAGCGGTTGGCGATCTGGCGCGGCGGCCTTGCCGAGCGGCTGGCGCCGCTATCCGCCAGCGAGGCGCGCTCGCTGTTCGCGCACGACCGTCTTGCCGCGCGCGGCGACAGGCGTTGAACCCGGCGGCGTCGCCCTCTATCTTTCGGGCGACGATCAGCAACAAGGGACTGCACGCCATCATGACCAACCTCAGCGACCGCGAAAAGGCGTTCGAAACCCGTTTCGCGCGCGATGCCGAGCTGCAGTTCAAGGTGACCGCGCGGCGCAACCGCCTGCTTGGCCACTGGGCGGCGGAAAAGCTCGGGCTTACCCCCGCGGAGGCCGACGCCTACGCGAAGGAGGTGATCGCCGCCGACTTCGAGGAGGTCGGCGAGGAGGACGTGTTCCGCAAGCTCGCCGGCGACCTCGCCGCCAAGGGCATCGACGTCAGCGATCACGAAATCCGCCGCGCCATGGAGGACAAGATGGTCGAGGCGCGCCGCCAGTTCATCCAGGAGGCCTGACGCGATGCCGATGGACGCGGGCGCGATCGCGGCAATGATCAAGGCGGCGTTGCCGGGCTCGTCGGTCGAGATCACCGACCTTGCCGGCGACGGCGATCATTATGCCGCGCGCGTCGTCAGCGAGGCGTTTCGCGGCGTGCCGCGCGTCCGCCAGCATCAGATGGTCTATGCCGCATTGGGCGGCCGCATGGGCGGCGAGCTGCATGCATTGCAGCTGACCACCGCCGTTCCCGAATAAGGAGTTCGCCATGTCCGACATCAACACGCGCATCGCCGAAAAGGTCGGCGCCAGCGACGTCGTCCTGTTCATGAAGGGAACGCCGCTGTTCCCGCAGTGCGGCTTTTCGAGCCGCGCGGTCGCCATCCTCGAGCACCTGGGCGTCGCATTCGACAGCGCCGACGTGCTGCAGGACGCCGAACTGCGCCAGGGTGTCAAGGCGTACAGCGACTGGCCGACGATCCCGCAGCTGTACGTCAAGGGCGAGTTCATCGGCGGCAGCGACATCATGATGGAGATGTTCGAATCGGGTGAGTTGCAGGCGCTGCTCGACGCCAAGGGCGTCGCGCGCGCGGCCTAGAGCGCCCCGGCATTGCGCAGCGATCGCGTGACGCTTGACGTTGGCAGGGCGTGGTCGGCGACAGTCGCCGACGTGCAGCGGCGCCTGCCCGACTTCCTGCTGCCGGCGGCGGCCTTCGGTTTCCTGCCGGCGTTGGTCGCGAGCCGCTTCGCCGATGCCGCGCAGGTCGGCGAGCCGGCCGCGCGCCTGGCGCAGCTCGCCGCCGGCGCGATCGGCATCATCGGCCAGGCGGCGATCATGCTGATGGTGCTGATCCCAGGCACCGATGTCGGCGAGGCGATCCGGCGCGGCGCGCGGGCGACGCCGCGCATCATCCTCGCCAGCCTGACGATCGCGCTTGCTGCAGTGCCGCTGGCGCTGGCGTTCAAGCGCTTCGGCGACCAGCCGGCGCTCGGCCCGTCGCTGCTGCTGCTCGTGCTAGCGGGCGTTACGGCGTTCCTGGCGCTGCGGCTGTCGATGCTCGCCGGCGCGATCCTGCTCGATAACAACGGCGTCATCGACTCGCTCAGGCGCAGCTTCGCGCTGACTGCAGGTCAGGCTGGGCGGCTGTTGCTGCTGCTGGGTGCGATCCTGCTGATGTTCGCCGTGACGAGCGCCGTCGTCGGCGCCGTCGGGCTGATGCTGACCGGCGGCACGCCTGAGGATCCGTCATTCGTCACCGAACTGCTGCTGGCCATGGTCGGCGCGGTGTTCAGCATCTTCATCGCAGTGGCGACAGCGCACGCCTATCGACAGCTCGCGGCGCTGCGCTGACGCAGGTCACGACCAGGAGGCGACCGGCGGCAGGCTCATCAGGATCGCCTCGATATTGCCGCCCGTCTTGAGGCCGAACAGCGTGCCGCGATCGTAGACGAGGTTGAACTCGGCATAGCGGCCGCGATACTCAAGCTGACGGGCGCGGTCGGCATCGTTCCAGTCGTCGTCCATGTGGCGGCGGACGAGCGGCGGATAGGCGGCAAGGAAGGTCTCACCGACGTCGCGGGTGAAGGCGAAATCGCCGTCCCAGTCGCCCGAATCGAGCTGGTCGTAGAAAATGCCGCCAACGCCGCGGGCAACGCCGCGGTGCCTGATGAAGAAATAATCGTCGCACCACGCCTTGAACTTCGGGAAGTAGGCGGGGTCGTGCCGGTCGCAGCAGGCCCGCCACGCCGCCAGCCATGCGGCAGTGTCGGTATCGTCGGGGATCGGCGGGTTGAGGTCGGCGCCGCCGCCGAACCATGCCTTCGTCGTGACAAGGTAGCGCGTGTTCATGTGCACTGCGGGAACCTTCGGGCTGGTCATGTGCGCAACCAGGCTGATGCCGGTGGCAAAGAAGCGCGGATCGTTGGCGGCGCCGGGGATCGTTTTCGCGAACTCCGGATCGAAGGCGCCGTGCACGGTCGAGATGTTGACGCCGACCTTCTCGAACACGCGCCCCTTCATCATCGCCATGGTGCCGCCGCCGCCGGGGGCGCCCGAATGGTCGGTGCGCTGCCAGCGCTTGCGCACGAAGCCGGCGTCCGAACCGGCCGAGCGCTCGATCGCTTCGAACTCGGCGCAGATGCGGTCGCGAAGGTCGCGGAACCAGTCGATGGCGGCGGTCTGGCGGGGGTCGAAGTCGGTCATGCCGGGAAGTGTCCTGTCTGTCGAAGCGCCTCGCCGGCTACCATCGCCGCCGCGAGCGCGACATTGATCGACCGCAAGCCGGGCCGCATCGGGATAGACACGCGCAGCCCCGCGGCGGCGTGAACATGGTCGGGCGCACCGACCGATTCCCGGCCGACGACGAGCACGTCGCCGGCGGCAAACCGGGCGTCGAGGTAGGACGTGCTCGCCTTCGTCGTCAGCAGCACGCGGCGGCCGGGCACGGCGGCCTCGAACGCCGCCCAGTCGGCGTGGATGCAGATGTCGGCGTGGTCGAAATAGTCCATCGCGCTGCGCCTTAGCGCGTCGCGGCCAAGCGGAAAACCGCACGGCCGGATGATGTCGACCGGCAGCCCGAGGCAGGCGCCAAGCCGGATCAGCGTGCCGACATTGGGCGGCAGGTCGGGCTGGAACAGGGCGAGGCGCATCAGGCGCGTGCTAGCGGATCAGCGGCGCGGTCGGCAACGCGCCAATTTTGACCATTGCGGATCGGGCGGTGGCGGGGCTATCAGGCGCGCCAAGTATCGAACCGTAGGGGGCGGCCGGACGCGCGCGTCTGCATGGCCCTCAGCCGTGGGGTGATTGGATGGCGACAGTCGAACAAGCTAGCGGACCTGCCGTGACCGAGGACGGTGTTCGCCGCCGGGATTTCATTCACGTCGCGACGGGCGCGTTCGTCGGCGTCGGCGCAGCCGCCGCGGCGTGGCCGCTGATCGAGCAGATGAACCCGTCGGCCGACGTGCTCGCGCTCGCCTCGATCGAGGTCGATGTCGCGCCGATCGCACCGGGACAGGCAATCAAGCTCAACTGGCGCGGCAAGCCGGTGTTCGTGCGCAACCTGACCGCCGCAGAGGTCGCCGAGGCGAACCGGACGCCGCTCGCCGAGCTGCGCGATCCCGAATCGCTGGCGCAGCGCACCAAGGACGGCAAGGCGAACTGGCTGGTGACGCTTGGCGTCTGCACGCACCTTGGCTGCGTCCCGCTCGGCGCCGCCGAGGGCGAGGTGCGCGGCGACTATGGCGGCTATTTCTGCCCGTGCCACGGTTCGCACTACGACACCGCGGCGCGCATCCGCAAAGGCCCGGCGCCGAAGAACCTGGAAGTGCCCGAGTACGCCTTCCTGTCCGACACGCGCATCAAGATTGGATAATCCGCGATGAGCTTCCCCTGGGCGAACGAATACCGGCCACAGCATCCGTTGATGCAGTGGCTCGACGCGCGCATGCCGCTGCCGCGCCTTGTCTACAATGCCATCGGCAAGGGCTATCCCGTGCCGCGCAACATCAACTATCTGTGGAACTTCGGCGTGTTGTCGGGTTTTGCACTCGTCGTGCAGATCATCACTGGCGTGGTGCTGGCGATGCATTACGCGCCGAACACGCTCGTCGCGTTCGATTCGGTCGAGCACATCATGCGCGACGTCAACTACGGCTGGCTGATGCGCTACGTGCACGCAAACGGCGCCAGCTTCTTCTTCATCGTCGTCTACAGTCACATTTTCCGCGGCCTCTATTACGGCAGCTACAAGGCGCCGCGCGAGCTGGTGTGGATGCTGGGCGTCGTCATCCTGCTGCTGATGATGGCGACGGCGTTCATGGGCTATGTGCTGCCGTGGGGACAGATGAGCTTCTGGGGCGCGACGGTCATCACCAACCTGTTCTCGGCCATCCCGCTCGTCGGCGATTCGATCGTGACCCTGCTGCTCGGCGGTTTCGCCGTCGACAACGCGACGCTCAATCGCTTCTTCAGCCTGCACTATCTGCTGCCGTTCGTGATCGCCGGCGTTGTCATCTTGAAGATCTGGTCGCTGCACATTCCGGGATCGAACAACCCCACCGGCATCGAGGTGAAGGGACCGCAGGACACGATCCCGTTCCATCCCTATTTCACCGCCAAGGATCTGTTCGGGCTTGGCGTCTATCTCATCATCTTCGCGGTGTTCGTGTTCTTCCTGCCGAACTTCCTTGGCCATCCCGACAACTATATCCCGGCAAACCCGATCTCGACGCCGGCGCACATCGTGCCCGAATGGTATTTCTGGCCGTTCTACGCGATCCTGCGCGCGTTCACGATCGACTTCATCCTGCCGGCGAAGTTGTGGGGCGTGCTCGCCATGTTCGCGTCGATCCTGCTGCTGTTGTTCCTGCCCTGGCTCGACGGCTCGGCGGTCAAGTCGAACCGCTACAAGCCGGTGTCGAAGCAGCTGTTCTGGTTGCTGATGATCGACATCGTCATCCTCGGCATCTGCGGTGGCAAGCCCGCCGAGGAGCCGTGGGTACGCATCAGCCAGATCGCAGCGATGTATTATTTCGCGCACTTCCTCATCCTGCTGCCGATCGTGTCGCGTATGGAGCGGCCTTTGCCGCTGCCGAACTCGATCGCCGACGCGGTGCTGGCGAAGACAACCGGCAAGTCGACGGGCGCCGCGGCGCCGCAGCCGGCCGAGTAAGGGGGCAGCCAAGATGGTCCGTCTGATTGGTATCGCCGCCGGCGCGGTGCTCTGCCTGGTGTTGCTGATCGCCGCGCTCGCGCCGCGCGAGGCGACCGAGGTCGACCCGACGCTCGCCTTCCACAAGCATCCGAAGCAGGTGCACTGGTCGTGGGACGGTCCGGCCGGGCTTGGCGTGTTCGGCGGCTTCGACCGCGTGCAGTTGCAGCGGGGCTTCCAAGTCTACATGGAAGTCTGCTCGTCGTGCCACAGCCTGAACCGCGTTGCGTTCCGCAATCTTGAGGAGATCGGTTTCTCGGAGGCCGAGGTGAAGGCGATCGCCAAGAACTGGCCGATCGAGGTGCCGATCATCAATCCTGATACCGGCGAGGCGACGACGCGCCCGGCGATCCCGTCGGACAAGTTCCCGCTCGTCTTTGCCAACGAGGTGGCGGCGCGTGCGGCGAACAACAACGCGCTGCCGCCCGATCTGTCGCTGATCACCAAGGCGCGCGCCGACGGGTCGAACTACGTCTATTCGCTGATCACCGGCTACGAATCGGTGCCAGCGAATTTCCCCGCCGACCGCAAGCCTGCCGAACCGCTGCATTACAACCCCTATTTCCACAGCCTGGCGATCGCGATGGCGCCGCAACTGACCGACGGCCGGGTGACCTATGCCGAGGGTCAGCCGAAGGCGACGGTCGACCAGATGGGCAAGGACGTCGCGGCGTTCCTGACCTGGGCGGCGGAACCCAAGCTCGAGGCGCGCAAGAGGGCGGGCGTCGGCGTGATCGTATTCCTGATCATCATGACCAGCCTTGCCTATCTGAGTTATCGGCGGATCTGGGCCGAGCTGAAGCACTAGACGCGCCATGCGTCTCGGCATCATCGGCGGCAGCGGGCTGTATGCGCTCGATGCGCTCTCCGACACCGAGTGGCGCGCGGTCGACACGCCGTTCGGCCCGCCATCGGACGAACTGTTGTTCGGCCGGCTTGGCGAGGTCGAGCTGGTCTTCCTGCCACGCCACGGCCGCGGTCACCGGCTGACGCCGTCCGAGGTTCCCTATCGCGCCAACGCCGCCGCGCTGAAGGCGGCAGGCTGTACCGACGTGCTGTCGCTGTCGGCGTGCGGTTCGTTCAGGGAGGCGCTGGCGCCGGGGACGTTCGTGCTCGTCGATCAGTATGTCGATCGTACGCGCGGGCGGGCGCGGAGTTTCTTCGGCGACGGCGTCGTCGCCCATGTCAGCCTCGCCGATCCGACCTGCGGCCGGCTCGGCCAGATTGTCGCCGAGGCGGCGGATTGCGTCGGCGTCAGCTTCGTCGTCGGCGGCACCTATCTCGCCATCGAGGGGCCGCAGTTTTCGACGCGCGCCGAATCGCGCGCCTATGCCGCCGCCGGCTTCGACGTCATCGGCATGACCGGCATGCCCGAGGCAGCGCTGATGCGCGAGGCGGAGCTCTGCTATGCCAGCGTCGCCATGGTCACCGACTATGACAGCTGGCGCGAGGCGGAGGAGGGGGCGAACGTCGCCGACATCCTGGCGGTGATGCACGCCAACGCGGCGAACGCGCGCGCGCTTGTCGCGGCGGTGGCGGCGCGGCTGCCGGCGACGCGCGGCGCCTGCGCGCGCGGCTGCGACCGCGCGCTCGAACATGCGATCATCACCGACCGGACGCTGTGGCCGGCGGCGGCGGTCGAGCGCCTGCGGGCGGTCGCGGGGCGCGTGCTGTGATGCCGAACGACGACCTGCGCGCGCTGGTGCGCACGATCCCCGATCACCCGAAGCCGGGCATATTGTTCCGCGACATCACCACCCTGCTGCTCGATGCGCGCGGCTTTGCGTCGGCGGTCGAACGCATGGCGGCGCTGGCGCCCGGACCCTATGACCTTGTCGCCGGGATCGAGGCTCGCGGCTTCATCTTCGCAGCCGCGCTGGCGCACCGGTTGGGCGCCGGCGTGCTGCTCATCCGCAAGCGCAACAAGCTTCCCGGCGCCGTCATCGGCGTCAACTACGCGCTCGAATATGGCGAGGACCGCGTCGAGGTGCACGCCGACGCGGTGCGCGCCGGGGTGCGGGTACTGCTCGTCGACGATCTCATCGCCACCGGCGGCACCGCCGTTGCCGGCACCGAGCTGATCCGTCGCGCCGGCGGCATCGTCGATACCGCCGCCTTCGTCATCGACCTGCCCGACCTTGGCGGCGCGGCGAAGCTCCGCGCACATGGCGTTGAACCAACGGCGCTAATGGCGTTCGAGGGGCATTGATCGCCGCTGCCTGCGCGGGGGCGTCACCGACCTGGCCCCAGCCACCTTACGATGGCCGCCGTCGCACCAGTCCGATCGACTTCATGCGCATGACCGGCTCGTCATGCTGGTTGAACACGGTGACGGTCGAGTGGATCGAGCCCATGTCGGGCTTCGAGCGTGACGGGCGGACCGCGTCGAGCACCGATTCGACGCGCAGCGTGTCGCCCGGATAGACGGGTTTCAGCCAGCGAAGCTCGTCGAGGCCGGGCGAGCCAAGGCCGGCGTGGCCATCCTTTTCCATGTTGTCGACCATCATCCGCATGACCATCGCGCAGGTGTGCCAGCCGGAGGCGGAGAGCCGCCCGAAATAGGTCTTCGCCGCGGCGGCGTCATCGAGGTGGAACGGCTGCGGGTCGTAGCGCGAGGCGAAGTCGATGACCTCGTCGCGGGTGACCTGATAGCCGCCAAAGCGGCTGATGGTGCCGGGGACCAGATCTTCCAGATACTTCATGCGTACCGTCCTAGAGCCTGATCGTTTCAGGTGGAAGCGCTGTGCGCGTCCACCTGAAACGTGAATCAGTCTCTATTCATAATCTTAGACAGCGATTCACGGTTCAGATTGAATCAATCTGAACCGTGAATCGCTGTCTAGCGGACGCGGCGTTGCGGCGCGGCCTCATCAATTGAAGCGGTGATGCCGCGCTCGGTGATGTAGCCGGTAACCAGCCGCGACGGCGTCACGTCGAAGGCGGGGTTGTAAGCGCTGGAGCTGGTCAGCCTGATCGTTGCATGGCCCTGTTCGGACGGTCCCGACAGCTCGGTCAGCTCCTCGGGTGCGCGCTCCTCGATCGGGACGGCGGCGCCGTCGGCAAGGCTGCGGTCGATCGTGGTGTACGGCAGCGCGACGTAGAAGGGGACGCCGCTGTCGTGCGCGGCGAGCGCCTTCAGATAGGTGCCGATCTTGTTGCAGACGTCGCCGTTCGCGGTGACGCGATCGGCACCGACGATGACGACATCGACCTCGCCCCGCTGCATCAGCAAGCCGCCAGCGTTGTCGGCGATGACGGTGTGCGCGATACCGTGGCCGGCAAGCTCGAACGCCGTCAGCAGCGCGCCCTGGTTGCGCGGGCGCGTCTCGTCGACCCAGACGTGGACGGGCAGCCCCTCGTCGTGCGCGAGGTAGAGTGGCGCGGTTGCGGTGCCGTAGTCGACCGTCGCCAGCCAGCCGGCGTTGCAGTGCGTGAGGACGTTCAGGCGCCGGCCGGGGGTGTCGCGGTGCAGCGCGCGCAGCAGCGCGAGGCCGTGTTCGCCGATGGCGCGGTTGAGTGCGACGTCCTCGTCGCAGATGGCGTCGGCGCGGGCGAAGGCTGCCTCGGCGCGCGCACCTTGCGGCAACGGACGCACGGCGGCGGCGACCTCGTCCAATGCCCAGCGCAGGTTGACCGCGGTCGGGCGCGTCGCCAGCAGCATTGCCCGCGCCGCGTCGAGCGAGGCGTCCGAAGCATCCTCGGCCAGCGCCATGGCAAGTCCGTAGGCAGCTGTGGCGCCGATCAGCGGCGCGCCGCGCGTCCACATCTCGCGGATGGCGCGCGCCGCGTCGCTGGCGGAGCGCAGCTCGACCCAGACAACCTGCCACGGCAGCCGGCGCTGGTCCAAGATACGCGCGCCGCGCCCGTCGGCGGTGCGCGTGATCGAACGGACGTGGTCGCCGGCGAGTCTCATACGCGAACCTCGTCGAAGCCGGCGACGTCGCCCTTGCCGCCGTCGCGGTCGACGAGCAGCGCCCGCAGGCCGGCCGACCGTGCGGCGGCGATTTCGGCGGGTGCGTCCGACAGGAACAGGATGTCGGCAGCCGGCAGGCCGATGGCGCGCGCAATGGCGGCGTAGGAGGCGGCCTCGCGCTTGGGACCGGTCGTCGTGTCGAAGAAGCCGGCGAACAGCGGCGTCAGGTCGCCCTCGTTCGAATGCCCGAAGATCAGCTTCTGTGCCTCGACCGACCCCGACGAATAGACGTAGAGCGGGATGCCGGCGGCGTACCAGCGGCGCAGCGCGGCGGCGGCGTCGGGGTAGACGTGGCCAGTGAGCGTGCCGTCGGCGTAGCCTTCGGCCCAGATCATGCCCTGCAGCGTCTTCAGCGGTGTCGCCTTGCTGTCCTCGTCGATCCAGCGCAGCAACGTCAGCACGGGGTCGCCACGCTCGGCCGCCGCGACATCGGCGAGGATGGGTGCGGCGCGGTCAGGGTTGCGCGCAACGAAGTCTGCGAGCCGCGCCCGTGCATAGGGGAACAGCACGTCGGTGACGAAGGCGATACTGCTCGTCGTGCCCTCGATGTCGGTGAGGATCGCGCGCGTGCCGTTTGCCATTCAGGCCGCGACCGGCTCGTGGCGGGGAAAACGGGCGGCGATGCCGCTGCCTGTGTAATGCGCGACCCAGCCTTCGGGATTGGTGAACAGCCGGATCGCGGTGAAGCGCGGTCGCGGCCCCATGTCGAACCAGTGCGGCGTGCCGGCCGGCACCGAGATGAGGTCGCCGACGCCGCACAGCACGTTGAACACGCGCGCCTTTGCGTGCAGCGTGAACAGCCCCTCGCCCTCGACGAAGACGCGCACCTCGTCCTCGGCATGCGTGTGCTCGTCTAGGAACTTCGCGCGCAGCGCGGCGAGGTGGGGGTGATCGGGAACCATGCGGATGACGTCGACCGCCTGGTAGCCGCCGTGGGCCTTCAGCCGATCGATCTCGGCCGCATAGGCGGCGAGCACGTCGTCCTGCCCCGCGTCGGCGGCAATCGGGCGCGTGCCCCAATGTTCGAAGCGGACGCCGATGGCGGCGAGTTCAGCGGCGATCGCCTCGCGATCGGCGGTTTCAACCAGCGGTGCCGCGGGCGCATCGTCGGCATAGATCGCAAGGTGGCTCATCGGCTACTCCTGACTGCAAGCGCGCGCTCGGCGAGTTCGGCGGCAACCAGCCATTCGGCCGCCTCGATCACCCGCTCCGCCTCCGCCATGTCGCGGCCCCAGCCGTAGAGGCCGTGGCCCCGGATAAGGTAGGCGGGCGGGCGCGGCTCGGCAAGCAGACGGGGTTCGACGGCAGCAAGGATCTCGGCCATGTCCTGGTTGTTGTCGACGATGGGGATGGCGACTTTGGTGGCATGCGTAACCACACCGGGGAACGCCTTCAGCAGCTCGTGACCCTCGATCGTCCATGTGTCGCCGAGAACGCGGCTCAATGCGACGGCACCGGGTGAATGGCTGTGCAGCACCGCGCCCACCGCTTCCGACCATCGGTAGAGCGCGACGTGCAAGGCGGTTTCCGCCGATGGCCGACCGTCGTCGAGCGCGCGGCCGTCGAGATCTACACGCATCACGTTGCCGTGGGCCAGCCGCCCCTTGTGGACGCCCGACACGGTGATCGCGATGCTGCCGTCGCCCAGACGCAGCGAATAGTTGCCCGACGTCGCCGGCGCCCAGCCGCGCGCGTCGAACCGGCGGCCGACGGCGACGATCTGGCGGCGGGCCTCCGCATAGCTCGGCAGCGTCATGCGACCGATGTACGGGTGCCGGGGCAGCGAGGGAAGGGCCTTGCAACGTGATGCCCGCGTCCGTCACAAGGGGCCATGCATTCGCTCTACGCCGACATGCCGACGACGATTTTCGAGGTGATGTCGGGCCTCGCGCGCGATACGGGCGCGATCAACCTTGGCCAGGGCTTCCCCGATTCGTCGGGACCGCCCGACGTTGTCGATGCCGCCGCGGCGGCGCTGACGGGCATTTCGAACCAGTATCCGCCGATGGCGGGGCTGCCCGAACTGCGCCAAGCCGTCGCCGACCATTACCGTCGTCACCAGCGCGTCGACCTCGACTGGCAGGCGGAGGTGACGGTGACGTCGGGCGCGACCGAGGCGCTCGCCGCGGCGATCCTCGCGCTGGTATCGCCCGGCGACGAGGTGGTGCTGTTCCAACCGATGTACGACGCCTACCTGCCGCTGGTGCTGCGCGCCGGCGGCGTGCCACGGCTCGTGCGGCTGGAGCCTCCCGACTTCCGGCTGACCGAGGCGGCGCTTGCCGAGGCGTTCGCTGGCGGCGCCCGTATCGCTGTGTTCAACAATCCGCTGAACCCGAGCGCGACGGTGTTCCCGCCCCAGGATCTCGACCTGTTGGGCCGTCATGTCGCCGCCAACGACGCCGTCGTCATCGCCGACGAGGTGTGGGAGCACGTCATCTTCGACGGGTGCGCGCATGTGTCGCTGCTCGCCATCCCCGCGCTGCGCGACCGTACGGTCAAGATCGGATCGGCCGGCAAGATTTTCGCGCTGACCGGCTGGAAGGTCGGCTGGATGTGCGCGGCACCGGCGCTGACGCGCGTCATCGCCAAGGCGCACCAGTACCTGACCTTCACCACGCCGCCCAACCTGCAGGCGGCGGTGGCGTACGGGCTGGGCAAGGACGATGCCTATTTCCAGGTGATGCGCGCCGACTTCGCGCGGTCGCGCGACCGGCTGGCGGCGGGGCTTGCGGCGGCTGGCTGGCGGACGCTGCCGAGCGCCGGCACCTATTTCATGCTGATCGACCTCGCCGCGTCGGGCATTGGTCTCGACGACGAGACCTTCTGCCAGCGGCTGGTGCGCGAGGGCGGCGTCGCGGCGATTCCGGTGTCCGCCTTTTATGGCGAGGCGCCGGTCACCTCGGTGGTGCGGCTGTGCTTTGCAAAGCGTGACGCGACGATCGACGCGGCGGTCGCGCGCATGGCGGTGGCACGCGACCTGTTCGCCGGTTAGGCAAGTCCCCAGGTTTTGATGAATTCGGCGGTCGCCGGCAGCGCGTCGACGCTGGCGTGCAGCAGAACGACCAGGAGCAGGCTGCGCGTCCGCGCCCAGAGCACGCCAAACAGGATGCTGACCGGCGCCAGCGTCGCCAGCGTGAACGCTGCCACCTGCACCGGGTCGGTCGACCAGCCGTCGACCCCAGGACCGCCGCGCAGGTAGAGGCCGGGCGCATGGCTCAGCGCGAAGACGAGCGACGTCGCGACGATCGCCCAAGCCTCCGATTTCATCAGGACGGCGAGCCGCGTCTGCAACACCGCGCGGAACAGGAACTCCTCGTTGAGCCCGGCCTCGACCGCGACCCAGACGAAGGCGCCAAGCACGCCGAGCGCGACCAGCGGCGTCGCGGCGCCGGTCGCGCCGATCTCAGCAAGGCTGGGGCTGACCACCGCCAGCAGTGCGAACAGGATAGCGCCAAGCACGAGCAGCGGCAGCACGATGCGGCGGCTGCCAGCGCTGAAGTGACGCGCGAGCGGCGCCCCGACCGCAAGCAGCAGCAGCGCCGGCACGGCGACATGCACGCCCAGCTTGAGCGCGAGCACCGCCCACTCCTGCGCCGGGCCGGCGGGATAGGCATCGCGCACCCAGCCGAGCGCCCAGCCGAGCACGACGAAGGCGTAGACGACGAGATAGACAAGGATGACGCCGGCCTCGAGGCCCGGCCGCCGCACCAGCGTGTCCGCGGCAGGGCCGGCGGCACCGCGCGTCAGCCACATCGCCAGCGCACCGAGCGCAATGCCGAAGACGGCGAGCGAGAACAGCGGGAACACGACGTCCGCGCCAGCGGCCGCGAGATAGGCGGTGGCGAGCGCCCAGACAGCCACAAAAGCGAGCCATGGGACGAGCGAGCGCAGCGGCATCAGACTATATTATCTATATAATACGCCCTGTCAAAGCCAGTGCGTTCAGACGTTGAAGCGGAAGTGGAAGACGTCGCCGTCCTTGACCACATAGTCCTTGCCTTCGAGGCGGAGCCTTCCCGCCTCCTTCGCGCCGGCCTCGCCGCCACATGACACGAAGTCGTCGTAGGCGATCGTCTCGGCACGGATGAAGCCCTTTTCAAAGTCGCTGTGGATGACACCCGCCGCCTGCGGCGCCGTTGCGCCCCGCTCGACCGTCCAGGCGCGCGCTTCCTTGGGACCGACGGTGAAGAAGGTGACAAGGTGGAGAAGGTCGTAGCCGGCGCGGATGACGCGGGCGAGGCCGGTTTCGGCAAGACCGAGGTCGGCAAGGAACTCGGCGCGGTCGGCGGGGTCCATGACGCTGATCTCCGCCTCGATGGCGGCCGAAATGACGACGCTGGCCGCACCCTCGGCCCTTGCCCTGGCGGCGACCGCGGCGGACAACGCGTTGCCGGTCGCGGCGTCGCCTTCGCCGACGTTGCAGACGTAGAGCACGGGCTTCGCGGTCAGCAGCTGCGACTGTTCGAAGATACGGCGCTCGTCATCGTCGCCGGGCTGCACCAGGCGCGCGGGCTTGCCGGCCTTCAACAGGTCGAGCGCCCGGCCCAGCACCGACGACACCGACTTTGCCTCCTTGTCGCCGGTCGCCGCCTTTTTCTGGAAGGCAGGCAGGCGACGTTCCAGGCTTTCGATGTCGGCGAGCATCAGTTCGGTCTCCACCGTCTCGGCATCGGCGATCGGGTCGACGCGGCCTTCGACATGGGTGATGTCGCCGTCCTCGAAGCAGCGCAGCACGTGGACGATGGCGTCGACCTCGCGGATGTTGCCGAGAAACTGGTTACCGAGCCCCTCGCCCTTCGACGCGCCGCGCACCAGCCCGGCGATGTCGACGAAGGCGAGCTGCGTCGGAATGACCTTCGCCGATCTGGCGATGGCGGCGAGTGTATCGAGGCGCGGGTCGGGCACCGGCACCTGACCGACGTTGGGCTCGATCGTGCAGAACGGGAAGTTCGCCGCCGCGGCCGCCGCCGTTTCGGTGAGCGCGTTGAACAGGGTCGACTTGCCGACGTTGGGTAAGCCCACGATGCCGCATCTGAAACCCATAACAGTCCCTCTTGCACCGCGCCTGCAGCCGCAGGCGAGGATCCTCAGTCCTGCAACCTCAAGGCGAGGTCGCTCATGAAGCGGGCGTCATCGCCCTCGGCCAGCCAGTGCGCCTCGGCGGCGATGGCGGCCAGCAGGTTGGCGAGCGCTTCGAGTTCGGCCTTCGCGTAGTTGCCGAGAACGTGGCGGGTCACCTTCGCCTTATCGCCGGGATGGCCGATGCCGATGCGCACGCGGCGGAAGTCGTCGCCGATATGGGCAGCGATCGAGCGGATGCCGTTGTGTCCCGCCGCGCCGCCGCCGACCTTGACCTTCACCTTGCACGGGGCGAGGTCGAGCTCGTCGTAGAACACGGTGACATCGGCCGGCTCCAGCTTGAAGAAGCGCATCGCCTCGCCGACGCTGCGGCCGCTGTCGTTCATGTACGTCTGCGGTTTCAGCAGCAGCACCCGCTCGGTGCCGATGCGGCCGTCGGCGACGATGCCGTGGAACTTGCGGCTCCACGGCCCGAAGCCATGAGCGACCGCGATCGCGTCGGCCGCCATGAAGCCGACGTTGTGCCGGTGAAGCGCATACTCGCTACCCGGATTGCCGAGGCCGACGAACAGCTGCATGGCAATCGGCGAAGGCGCTGGGCAGCCCCGCGCGCTTCGGCCTACGCGCGCTCGGCTTCGCCCGGCGTCGCCTCAGCCTGCGCGTCGGTCTCCTCGGCCTTGAGGCCCGACGGCGCGACGATGGTGGCGACGGTGAAGTCGCGATCGATCGTCGGCCTGACCCCCGCCGGCAGCGCGAACGCCGAGATGTGGATCGATTCGCCGACGTCGAAGCCCTTCAGCGAGGCAACGAGGTCATCGGGTATGGCGTCCGCCGGGCAGGTCACCTCGACCTCGTGGCGGACGATGTTCAACACGCCGCCGCGCTTCAGGCCCGGTGATAGCGCCTCGTTGACGAACCTGACCGGCACGGCGACCTTGATGATGCCGTCCTTGCCGACGCGCAGAAAGTCGACGTGCAGC
>CAYVVV010000015.1:0-21868 GCA_964455325.1 uncultured Sphingosinicella sp.
CCATCGCCGAGGCGTCGACCTCCAGTACCTTGCCCGGACGCAGCGCCCGGGCAGCAGCGACCTTCAGCAGCTCGTCGGCGATTTCGCGGATGCGTTCCTTCATCCGTGCCTTGCGCGCCTGCCAGCTGGCGCCGCCGAGGCGGTCGAGCGCGACTCCGTCCGAGTCGGAGCCATAGCGCGACAGCACGTCCATGTTCTCGACCGGCACGTACAGCTTGTCGCCGCCAGCGTAGCCGATGTGCACGCAGTCATGCGGGCTTCCGCCGACGCTGATCGTGGTCAGCCCTTCGTAGCGACCGATGCCGTGGTCGGCATGGACGACAAGATCGCCCGGCGCCATCATCGACAACTGGTCCATGAAGGCGTCGGCCTTCCTTGCACGGCGGGCGCGCCGGACCAGCCGGTCGCCGAACATGTCCTGTTCGGAAACGATGGCGACTTCGCCCGTCGTGAAGCCGTGCTCGATCGGCAGCACGGCCAGCGCCGCGCCCCCCTTCGCGGCGCTGCCGAGCGCCTCCTGCCAGGTGTCCGCCGGCGCCAGCGGCTTGAATCCGTGATCACCGAGCAGCGTCAGCAGCCGATCGCGCGATCCCGCCGTATAGCTGGCGAGCACGACCTTGCGGCCCTGCCGCCACAGCGCCTCGACGTGGCGTCCGACGGCTTCGTAGATATTGTCGCCGGCCTTGCGTTCGGGCGCGAAGTCGCGCGCCGCCGCAACGCCCAGGTCGATCGCGTCGGGGCGGTCGTGGTGCGTCGCCAGGTGCGCGCGCCGGCGTTCGAGCAGTGCCGCCCATTCGTCCTTCGCCAGGTAGAGCTCGGGCGGCGCCAGCGGCCGGTAGCTGCCGGCGTCGCGCGTCATCGCGGCGACGCGGTTGCCGTGGTAGTCGTCGATGGCGGCAAAGCGCTGTTCGGCGGCCAGCTCGCAGCCCTCGTCGCGGACGATGACGTCATCCCCGCCGAAATGGTCGAACACCGACGTCAGCCGTTCCTCGAACAGCGGCAGCCAGTTCTCCATGCCGGCGAGGCGTCGGCCCTCGCTGACCGCCTGGTACAGCGGATCGGCGGTCGCGGTCGCGCCGAAGCGATCGACATAGCCGCGCCGGAAGCGCTGGATGCTGCCGGCGCTGAGCAGCGCCTCGGAGACGGGCAGCAGGTCGATGCCGGGCGCGGTGCCCGTCGTCATCTGGCTGGCTGGGTCGAACCGGCGCAGCGTTTCGATCTCGTCGCCGAAGAAGTCGAGCCTGAGCGCCTGCTCGCTGCCGGCGGGGTAGAGGTCGAGGATGCCGCCGCGCACGGCGAACTCGCCGGCTTCCATCACCGTGTCGGTGCGCGCGTAGCCGTTGGCGACGAGCAGCTCGGCGAGCGCGTCGCGGTCGATGCGTGCACCCGGTTCGATCC
Source organism: uncultured Sphingosinicella sp. (assembly GCA_964455325.1). GTDB lineage: Bacteria > Pseudomonadota > Alphaproteobacteria > Sphingomonadales > Sphingomonadaceae > Sphingosinicella. The sequence goes on from CAYVVV010000015.1 coordinate 1,399, forward strand.
GTGCCGACAAGGCGACAAGCCGCTCCGGCGCCAGTGTGCGCTGCACGAGCGCGTTGACCGTGGTCACGACAAGCTGCGGCCTCGCGATCGGGCGCGCCAGCGCCGCGAGTCCGGCAATGCGCTCGGCCGCCGTGCGCAGCGACGGCGATGCGCGGTCGTAGGGCAGCGAATCCCAGGCCGGCAGGTAGATCGTCTCGACCTCCCGCGCGAAGAACGCAACGGCGTCGAGCAGGGCGTGCGCGGCAAGATCGTCGGGCGCGATGAATACTGCGCGGCGGCCAGCGGCAAAGGCGGCACGCGCAAGGTCGGTCATCAGCCAGGGCTGAAATCCGGCCGGCGCGTTGGCGAGCACCAGCGGCGTCGTCGCCGTCAGGATCGCCGCGATGGCGCCGTCGCGGCTCATGCCGGGCGCGGCAGGAAGTCGAGCCTGCGCAAAGCGTCGAGCAGGGGGCCGTGGAAGCGTTGCGGCGCCTCCGCCGTCCGCATTGCCCACGCCATGATGTCAACGTCCTGTTCCTCGAGCAGCGCCTCGAACCAGCCGATTTCGGCCTCGCCCCATTGGTCGAGATGGCGGTCGCAGAAACTGCCGATCATGATGTCGGCCTCCTTGGTGCCGCGGTGCCAGGCGCGGAACCGCAGGCGCCGGCGGCGTGTGTCGAGCGGATCGTTCGTTGTCATGGTCGCAATGCCAATCGGCGGCACGCGCGATTTTGCGCGAGCCGCTGCCAGGGTTCGGGATCGGCGAGATAGCAGGTCGCGGTCCGCGCTCAACCCCCTTTGTAACCATCGCGGCGATCGCTGCGTACGAGCAGGCATGCAGGCTCTGCGCGCGATCGTCATCGCCTTTCTGCTGGTCGCGGTGAACGCCGACGCTGCGCGAGCCTGCTGTACGCCCGGTCAAGCCGCCTGCGCGGCCGACTGCGTGGTTGCGTCGGGCTGTGCGGCCTGTCCGGCTGTGCCGGCGGACACGAATGCTGTCGGTGGCGTCGTCGGTGCGCCGCGTCGCGCGGCGCCTCGGTTCGATGCCATGGTGCCGGGTGAAACGCCCGCCCCCGAGCCGCCACCGCCGCGCGGCCGGCCATAACCGCTGTGAATCAAACCCATAATTAAGGAGTTACGCAATGACCAAGGTTCTGCTCGCGGCAGTCGCCGCAATGTCGGCAAGTCCGGCCTTTGCAGTGTGCTGTGCGATCGCGGCCGCGTGCTGCGGCACTGGCGCGGCCTGCTGCTGATCTGACGGCGCCGGCCGCGGGCCATCCGCGGCCGGCGTTTCGCGCGGGCTTTGTGACCGCATGCTTCTCGGCTAGTCGTAGGCGCGGCAACGCATGCGACCCGAGATCCTCAACCCGCTGTTCACCGAAGTCGGCGCGCTGAAGGGCGTCGGCCCGACGCTTGAACGGCAGCTCGCGAAGCTAGGCATCACGCGCGTCGTCGACCTGCTCTATCATCTACCGGTCGGCGAGATCGTGCGCGAGCGCGTGCCCGGCATCGACGCGCGGCTGGAAGGACGGACGATCACGGTCGCGCTCGACATCGTCGCGCACGACAGCCGCGGTGCAAGGTCGCCGCTCAGGATCCGCGCGCTCGACGCGGATGGCCATGGCGTCGACATCGTCTACTTCACCGATCATGGCGGCTATGCGCGCAAGCTGCTTCCCGTCAGCGAACGGCGCGTCGTCAGCGGCAGGCTCGATCGCTATGGGCCGGCGCTGCAGATCGTCCATCCCGACCATGTCGTGGTGCCGGCAAGGGCGGACGAGATCCCTGAGCGCGAGGCGGTCTATGGCCTCACCGAAGGTCTTGGCAACCGGCGGCTGCACGGCCTCGTTGACCTTGCGATCCAGCGCCTGCCCGAGCTGCCCGAATGGATCGCCCCCAGCCAGCGCGCGGCGCGGCATTGGCCGCCGTGGCGCCATGCCGTGGTTGCCGCACACCGCGGCGACGCGCGCGCGCGCGAACGCCTTGGCTATGACGAGCTGCTCGCGAACCAGCTGGCGCTGCGGCTGATCCGCGACGCGTCGCGACGGCGTGGCGCGCAGGCGCTGAAGGGCGACGGGCGGTTGCTCGACCGCTTGCTGGCACGGTTGCCCTATGCGCCGACCGGCGCGCAGCGGCGCACCATCGCCGAGATCCAGGCCGATACCGCGACGCCATCGCCAATGCTGCGGCTGCTGCAGGGCGACGTCGGCTCGGGCAAGACGCTGGTCGCGCTCGCCGCGATGCTCGGCGCGGTCGAGGCGGGGGCGCAGGCGGCGCTGCTGGCGCCGACCGAGATCCTCGCGCGCCAGCACCACGCCAACATCACGGCGATGCTGGGCGACATGGGCGTCCGCTGCGAAATCCTGACCGCGCGTGAGAAGGGCGGCGTCCGCGACCGCCTGCTCGGCGACCTCGCCGCGGGACGCATCGACATGCTGGTTGGCACCCACGCCATCTTCCAGCAGGCGGTCACCTATCGCAACCTCGGCCTTGTCGTCGTCGACGAGCAGCATCGCTTCGGCGTCGCGCAGCGTCTGATGCTTGCCGACAAGGCCGACGCAGCCGCGCACATGCTGGTCATGACCGCGACGCCGATTCCGCGCACGCTGACGCTGATGCAGTACGGCGAGATGGACGTCTCGCGGCTTGACGAGATGCCACCCGGCCGGACCCCCGTCGAGACACGGGTGATCAGCCAGTCACGGCTCGACGAGGTGATCGATGCCGTCGCCCGGCTGCTCGCCAGGGGCGGCCAGGCCTACTGGGTCTGCCCGCTGGTCGAGGAGTCAGAGGGTGGCGATCTCGCCGCCGCCGATGCCCGCCATGCCATGCTGAAAGCGCGCTTCGGCGATGTCGTCGGTATCGTCCACGGTCGCATGAAGGGTGCCGACAAGGACGCGGTGATGGCTGCCTTCCAGTCGGGGCGTGTGCGCCTGCTTGTCGCCACCACCGTCGTCGAGGTCGGCGTCGACGTGCCCAACGCCAGTCTGATGGTGATCGAACAGGCCGAACGCTTCGGCCTTGCGCAGTTGCACCAGCTGCGCGGGCGCGTCGGGCGCGGCGCTGACCGGTCGGTGTGCCTGCTGATCCGCGCGCCCGAGATTTCGGACAGCGCGCGCAAGCGACTGGCGCTGATCCGGGCCACCAGCGATGGCTTCCTGATCGCCGAGAAGGATCTGGAGTTCCGTGGCGGCGGCGAACTGCTCGGCGTTCGGCAATCGGGCGATCCCGAGCTGCGCGTTGCCACGCCAGAGCTTGTTGCAGAGCTGGTCGAGGCCGCACGCGACGACGCGCGCCTGCTGGTCGAGCACGAGGGCGGTCTCGCCTCGCCGCGCGGTGAGGCGGCGCGCATCCTGCTCTATCTCTTCGATCGCGATTCCGCCGTCCGCCTCTTGCGCTCGGGTTGAACGGGTGCCAAGGCAGCCGGTCATGCGCATGCTCATCCTGGTGGTTGCCGTCGCGCTCGCGACCCCGGCGTACGCCGAACGCTGGGCGGAGGTGCGCATGCGCGAGGCCGTGGCGGCCTATGCCGCCGGCGACTACGCAAAGGCGCGGCACGGGTTTGCGCAGCTGGCCAATCACGGTTCGGCGATCGCCGAAACCATGCTTGGCGTCATGTATGCCGACGGCAAGGGCGTGCCGCCCAGCGCGACGGTGGCGGCCGCCTATTTCTATCGCGCCGCGAACCGCGGCTATGGGCCGGCGCAACTGGCGCTGTCGGATGCCTATCTGGCGGGGCAGGGCGTGCGCGCCGACGCCGCCAAGGCCTATTTCTGGGCGCGGCTGGCGGCAACCGGCGGCGATCGCAGCGCGCAAGTCGAAGCGCGGGCGCGGTTGCGCCAGCTTGACGCGGCACTCGACCCGCGCACCATCGCTGCGGTGGCTGCACGCGTCCGTGACTGGCGGCCGCGCGCGCAGATCATGCGCTAGCCGAAGCGGACCACGCCGTGCCGCTTCTTGCCGGCCGATACGCGCGCCGCACGGTCGCCTGACACCAGCAGCGTGTCGTCGGTGACGACCTCGCCGTCGACGCGCGCGCCGCCGCCCGCGATCAGGCGTCGCGCCTCGCCCTTGGACGCGGCGAGTCCAAGACCGACGAGCGCGTCGACGATGCCGATCGGCCCCGACGCCGTCATGGTTGGCAGGTCGCTGCCGGCGCCGCCTTCGGCGAAGGTCGCGCGCGCGGTTGCAGCGGCGGCACGCGCTGCCGCCTCGCCTCGGCACAGCGTTGTCGCGGCGTTGGCCAGCGCTTCCTTGGCGGCGTTGATGTCCGCCCCCTCAAGCGCTTCCAGGCGGCCGATCTCGTCGAGCGGCAGGTCGGTGAACAGCCTGAGGAACCTGCCGACGTCGGCGTCCTGCGTGTTGCGCCAGAACTGCCAATAGTCGTAGTGCGGCAGCTGCGCCTCGTTGAGCCACACGGCACCGCGCGCGGTCTTGCCCATCTTGGCGCCGTCGGCGGTGGTGATCAGCGGCGTCGTCAGCCCGAACGCCTCGTTGCCGTCGACACGGCGGATGAGTTCCATGCCGTTGACGATATTGCCCCACTGGTCCGAGCCGCCCATCTGCAGCGTGCAGTCGTGGCGCCGGCTCAGTTCAAGGAAATCATAAGCCTGCAGGATCATGTAGTTGAATTCAAGGAAGGTCAGCGGCTGTTCGCGTTCCAGCCGCAGCCGCACCGAATCGAAGCCCAGCATTCGGTTGATGGTGAAGTGCCGTCCGACGTCGCGTAGGAAGGGAATATATTCCAGCCTGTCGAGCCAGTCGGCGTTGTTGACCATGATCGCGCCGGTCGGGCCGTCGTCGAAGCTCAGGAAGTTCTCGAACACTTGTCGAATCGACGCGATGTTGGCGTCGATCGCCTCGCTCGACAGCAGCTGGCGGCTTTCATCCTTGCCCGACGGGTCGCCGACCTTGGTGGTACCGCCGCCCATCAGCACGATCGGCCGATGACCCGACTGCTGCAGCCGCCGCAGCATCATGATCGAGACGAGGTTACCAACGTGCAGCGACGGCGCCGTCGCATCGAACCCCACATAGCCGGTGACGATGCCCGCCGTGGCGCGCGCGTCAAGGCCGTCGGCGTCGGTGACCTGGTGAATGTAGCCGCGCTCGTCGAGCAGGCGCAGCAGGCTTGATCGGTACGTCATTGCGGCGCGGCGCATAGCATGGGGTGCCGCCGTTGAGTAGCCGGCTCGCGTTGAGTAGCCGGCTCGGTCGTCCGCCTAGCGACCGCCCGCAAGCCGCATGTCGAGATACCGGTCGATGGCGGCGGTCAGCTGCGGCATCTCGTTGGCGAAGAAATGGTTCGCCCCTGGAATTGTCTCGTAGGCAACGGTGATGTGCTTCTGCGTCTTCAGCTTGTCGACGAGCTTCTGCACCGCGCCGTGCGTCACCACCTCGTCGGCAAGGCCCTGGACAATCAGTCCCGACGACGGGCACGGGGCAAGGAAGCCGAAATCGTACATGTTCGCCGGCGGTGCCACCGAGATGAAGCCCTTGATCTCGGGCCGGCGCATCAGCAGCTGCATGCCGATCCAGGCGCCGAAGCTGAAGCCGGCGACCCAGGTGACCGGCGCCTCGGGATTGAACTGCTGCAGCCAGTCGAGCGCCGCAGCCGCGTCGGACAGCTCGCCGACGCCCTGGTCAAAGGTTCCCTGGCTGCGGCCGACGCCACGAAAGTTGAAGCGCAGCGTGGCAAAGCCGCGCCGCACGAAGCACTGGTACATCGCCTGTACGATGGCGTTGTTCATGGTGCCGCCGCCCTGCGGGTGCGGGTGCAGGATGATGGCGATCGGGGCGCGTGGCTGGGCGCCCGGCTGGTAACGGCCTTCCAGTCGGCCTTCGGGGCCGGGAAAAATCACTTCGGGCATTCGTGGTCCTGCTGCGAGCGGCGATGGTCACTGTGCGCGGCGGCGCGTGCGCCTATATATGGCTTCGGGCGCAAGACTCAATGACGAGTCGACGGCGCGGCAAGGCAAGACGTTGACGGCACGCACCTATCTCGACTGGAACGCGACCGCGCCGCTGTGCGCCGAGGCGGCGGCGGCGATGGCGGCGGCGGCGCGCGACTGGGCGAACCCGTCGTCGGTGCACGCCGAGGGACGCCGAGCCAGGGCCCGGCTTGAGGATTGCCGCGACCGTATTGCGGCGCGACTTGGCGCCGCGTCGACGCAGGTCGTCTTCACCAGCGGCGGTACTGAGGCACTGGCGCTCGCGATCGGTGGCGCCGGCGCGGCGCGCCGCCTGGTGCTGGCGACCGAGCACGTCGCAGTGCTCGCGGCAGCGCCCGATGCCATCATCGTTCCGGTCGATGCGGATGGACGTGTCGATCTTGCCGCGCTCGACGCGCTGCTGGCACCCGGCGACCTTGTCGCCGTGCAACATGCCAACAACGAGACGGGCGTGCTGCAGCCGGTAGACGCGGTTCTCGAGCGTGCCTGGGCAAAGGGCGCGCGCGTCGTCAGCGACTGCGTGCAGACGGCGGGCAAGCTGCCACTGCCCGCCGCCGATTTCGTCGCCGTGTCGGCGCACAAGCTTGGCGGACCGCCGGGCGTCGGTGCGCTCGTCGTGCGCTGTGCCGACGGTTTCTGCGCGGTGCAGCGCGGCGGTGGGCAGGAGCGCGGGCTGCGCGGCGGCACCGAGAATCTGATCGGTATCGCCGGCTTTGCCGCCGCGCTCGACGCGCGTGCCACCGATGTCGGCTGGATTGCGCGCGCCGGCGCGCTGCGCGACCGGCTCGAGGCGCGGCTTGGTGTCGCGGCGGTGGGTGCCGGCGCGCCGCGGCTGCCGACGACGTCGATGTCGCGCATGGCGGGTGTGCCCGCGGCGACGCAGCTGATCCAGTTCGACCTCGCTGGTTTCGCTGTGTCGAGCGGGTCGGCGTGCTCGTCGGGCAAGGTCGGCGCCAGCCATGTGCTCGCCGCGATGGGCATCGACGGCGCCGATGAGTGCATCCGTGTCAGCCTAGGCTGGACGACGACCGAGGCCGACGTCGACGCCTTCGCCGATGCCTGGCTGGCGCTCGCCGCGCGGAGGCGGGCGGCGTGAGCATCTTTCTCGACTATCAGTCGACGACGCCGTGCGATCCCGCCGCCGTCGCGGCCATGCAGCCTTACTGGAGCGACGCGTTCGGCAACCCGCACAGCCAGCACCGGCACGGCTGGGCGGCGCACGCCGCGGTCGAGGCGGCGCGCATGCAGGTGGCGGCGCTGGCCGGCGTCGAGCCGGCGTCGGTGGTGTTCACCTCGGGCGCGACCGAGGCGAACAACCTCGCGCTCAAGGGGACGATGGCGCGCAGCGACCGCCGGCGCCTCGTCACCGTGGCGACCGAGCACAGCTGCGTGCTCGAAACCGCGCGCTGGCTGGAGACGCAGGGGCGGACACTGACCGTCCTGCGGGTCGGGTCCGACGGCCTCGTCGACCTCGATGCCGTGCGCGCCGCGATCGACGACGACGTCGCGCTGGTTTCGGTGATGCACGTCAACAACGAGATCGGCGTCATCCAGCCGATCGCCGCAATCGCCGCCATCGCGCGCGCCGCCGGTGCGGTGATGCATTGCGACGCGGCGCAGGGCTTCGGCAAGCTCGCCATCACGGGCCTTGACGCCGACCTTGTCAGCGTGACTGCGCACAAGATGTATGGTCCCAAGGGTATCGGCGCGCTCATTGTCCGGCCCGGGATCAAGCTTGAGCCGCAGATGCACGGCGGTGGCCAGGAGGGACGCGGGATACGTTCGGGAACGCTGCCGACGCCGCTTGTCGTCGGCTTTGGCCGGGCGGCGGCGATCGCCGCCGAACGGATCGCCGCCGACCAGGCGCATGTCGGGCGTTTGTGGGACGTCTTCCTCGCCGCGCTCGACGTTGCCCACGCGATCAATGGATCGGCCGACGACCGTTGGCGCGGCAATCTCAACCTCCGCTTCGAGGGGATCGATGGCGACCGTCTGCTGGCCGACCTCAGGGGCCTGTCGGTATCCTCGGGCGCGGCCTGCGCCAGCGCGGCCGGACGGCACAGCCACGTGCTCGAGGCGCTCGGCCTGTCGCGCCGCGCGGCAAAGGCGAGCCTGCGCATCGGCTGGGGGCGTTTCACCACCGAGGACGAGGTGCGCAGCGCCGCCGCAATGATCAATGCCGCCGTGCGCGCGCAGATCCGCAACGCCGCATGACGCGCATCCGCTTCATCTCCGCGGACGGCAGCAGGGTCGTTGAGGTCGATGCGCCGCCGGGCGAACGGCTGCTTGAAATCGCGCAGGCCGCTGATCAGCCGCTCGAGGGGACGTGCGAGGGCGCCATGGCCTGCTCGACCTGCCATGTCATCGTCGCCGCGCGGCACGCCGCGCTGCTGCCGAGGCCGAGCGCCGAGGAGGAGGACATGCTCGATTTCGCCTATGGCGTCACACGCCATTCACGGCTCGCCTGCCAGCTGTGGACCGCCGCTGACCTGCCCGAGCTCGAGGTGCGGATGCCGGGCGGCGTCGTCAACATGCAGCGTCGCTAGCGTTTGTCCTGTTCGGGCGGGGTCGAGTGAGGGCTGCAACCTGAACAGGACAGGCTCTATTCATAATCTTAGACGGCGATTCACGGTTCAGATTGATTCAATCTGAACCGATCGCGGTCAAGGCCACGATCGGTCTGGCGTTGGCACCGGACGCCAGCCTTGCATCAGCAAGACGTCCCGGCGGCAGCGCCCGCCGCCGGCTGGACAGGCGCGCCGCGACACATCTGCCTGTCATCCCACGCGAGCCTTCGCTCGACGGGTAGCCAATCGCGCGGATCGTTTCAGACGCCGAGAGCTTCGGCCTGCTCGGCCAGTTCCAGCCAGCGGTCCTCGCAGCGCGCCAGCCGTTCGCGCGCGGCGTCGAGCGCCTGCGAATGCTTCATGAACAGCGCCTGGTCGCGTGCGTAAAGACCGGAATCGGCGATCGCCGCCTCGTGCACTGCGATCTCCTGCTGCAGCGCCTGGATCTCGGCCGGCAGCAGGTCGAGTTCGCGCTGATCCTTGTAGCTGAGCTTTGCCCTGGGGGTACGCGGTGTCGGGGCGGTGGCGGTTCGCGCCGGCGCGGTCGCCGCCGCCGGACCGCGGCTGCGCCTGCGTTCCCAGTCGGCGAAGCCGCCGGCGACGACGTCGGCGCGCCCCGACCCGTCGAGGCCGATGACCATCGTCACCGTGCGGTCGAGGAAGTCGCGGTCGTGGCTGACGATGAGCACGGTGCCGTCATAATCGGCGATGACCTCCTGCAGCAGGTCGAGCGTTTCAAGGTCGAGGTCGTTGGTCGGCTCGTCGAGCACGAGCAGGTTCGACGCGCGCGCGAACTCGCGCGCCAGCAGCAGCCGCGACCGCTCGCCACCCGACAGTGCGCCGACCGGCGCGTCGGCGACCGCGGGATCGAACAGGAACTCCTTGAGATAGGCGTTGACGTGCTTCCTGATACCGCGGACATCGATCCAGTCACCGCCGCCGGCAAGGATGTCGCGCACGCGCTTCGCGGGGTCGAGCAGCCGTCGCTGCTGGTCGATGGTGATGCCGGCGAGCGTCCGCGCGTGGCGGACACTGCCGGTGTCGGGCGCCAGCTCGCCGGTCAGCAGCTTCAGCAGCGTCGTCTTGCCGGCGCCGTTCGGGCCGACTACGCCGATGCGGTCGCCGCGCTGGATACGGATGCTGAAGTTGCGGATGACCGGCCTGTCGCCGAACGACTTGGACACGCTGTCTGCATCGATGACGACCTTCGAGCGCGCATCGTCACTGTCGAGGCCGAGCTTGGCCTTGCCGCCCTGGCCGAGCATCGCCGCCCGCTGCGCACGAAGTTCGTTCAGTTTCTCGAGCCGCCCCTGGTTGCGCCGCCGCCGCGCGGTGACGCCGCGCTGCAGCCAGTGCAGTTCCTGCTTCAGCCTGGCGTCGAGCTTTTCGGCGGCGCGCAGCTCCTCGGCATAGACCTGTTCGGTCCAGGCGTCGAAGCCGCCGAAACCGATCTCGGCGCGGCGCAGCTGGCCGCGGTCGAGCCACAGGCACGAGCGCGTCAGGCGGGCCAGGAAGGTGCGGTCGTGGCTGATCGCGACGAACGCCCCGGTGTAGCGGGCGAGCCAGCTTTCGAGCCATTCGATCGCGGCGAGGTCGAGATGGTTGGTCGGCTCGTCGAGCAGGATGAGGTCGGGGTTCTCGGCGAGCGCGCGGGCGAGCGCGGCGCGCCGCCGTTCGCCGCCGCTTGCCGTCTCGGCCGCACGGCCAAGGTCGATACCGATCTGGTCGGCGATGGCCTCGACCGCGTGGCGAGCAGGGGGCTTCGTTCCTTGCAGCGCGAAATCGCGCAGGCTGGCGAAGCCATCGACCCTGGGATCCTGTTCCAGCAGCACGATATTGGTAGCGGGCCGCAGCTTGCGCTCGCCCTCGTCGAAGTCGACGAGTCCGGCGATCAGCCTGAACAGTGTCGTCTTGCCGGCGCCGTTGCGGCCGATCAGCGCCAGCCGGTCGCGTTCGCCGATATAGAGGTCGAGTCCGCGGAACAGCCAGCCCATGCCCTGGACAAGGCCGATCGATTCCAGCGAGACAATCGGGGCGGACACCGGCTAGACTTTCCTTCTGGGACTTTGACCGGGGGGCAGTTAGGGTCAATGCCGCGTCCGCGCAATATTCATGGGCTATTCACACCCCAGGGCATAAGGGATGGCGTGACCTTAACGATGATGGGATCGTGACCTTCCGTTCCGCCTTGATGCTGACCGCGCTCGGACTGTCGCTCGCGTCGACCGCTGCCCCGGCGGAGGCGCTCGACCCCAGGGTGCGCGATCATGACGTCGCGCGCAGCGCGGCGGAGCGCGGCGAGATTCGCACGCTTGGCGAAATCCGCGACCGGGTCGGCGCGCGCGTGCGCGGCGAACTGGTCGGCAGCGAACTCGACATGCGTGCCAAGCGCTATCGGCTGCGTTACCTGCGCGATGGCGCCGTCGTCGAGGTGGACGTCGACGCACGGACGGGTAAGATCGTCGGCATCGAGGGCAATTAGGACGATATCCCGCATGCGCGTACTCATCGTCGAAGACGAGCCGACCCTGGCGCGCCAGCTCAGGACCACGCTGGAGGCGGCGGGCTATGCCATCGACGTCGCCGGCGACGGCGAGGAGGGGCATTACCTCGGTTCGACCGAAAGCTACGACGCGATCGTGCTCGACCTCGGTCTGCCAGAGATGGACGGGCTCACCGTGCTCGACAGGTGGCGTCGGGAGAACATCGCCGTTCCGGTGCTCGTACTGACCGCGCGCGACAGCTGGTCGGACAAGGTCGCGGGGCTTGATGCCGGCGCCGATGACTACCTCGCCAAACCCTTCCAGATGGAGGAACTGATCGCGCGGCTGCGCGCGCTCATCCGCCGCTCGACGGGCAACGCCTCCTCCGAGCTGGAGGTCGGCGACGTCCGCCTCGACACCCGCTCGGGCCGGGTGACGCTGAAGGGGACGCCGGTGCGGCTGACCGCCCAGGAATACAAGCTGCTTGCGTACCTGATGCACCACAAGGGCAAGGTCGTGTCGCGCACCGAACTCATCGAGCATATATACGATCAGGACTTCGATCGCGATTCCAACACGATCGAGGTGTTCATCACGCGCATCCGCAAGAAGCTCGGTGCCGATCTCATCCAGACCATCCGCGGTCTCGGCTACAGCCTCGACGATCCCGTCGCCGGCTGACGATGCCGCCGCGGACCGCTCGCACGCCGCGGTTCGGCAGCTGGCTGTTCCGCGAAGGATCGCTGACCCGCCGCATGCTCGCGGTGGCGGCGCTGTGGATCGTCTCGCTGCTGCTGATCGGCGGCGTCGCGCTCGACCGCGCGGTCAGCCGCATCATCGTCGATGCCTTCGACGAGCGGCTGCAGGGCGTCCTTACCGCGCTGATCGCATCGGCCGAGATCGGCCCGCAGGGCGAGGTGCGGCTGGCGCGTCCGATCGGCGACCAGCGCTTCCAGGAACCCTATTCGGGCCTGTACTGGCAGATCAGCGCCGACGGCCAGGAGCCGCTGCGCTCGCGTTCGCTGTGGGATCGCGCGCTGACGCCCAGCCCGGCCGAAGCGACCAGGGCCGTGCTCGCCTATGACAGCTACAGGTTCGCCGACGAGCCGCTGCGCGTGCTCGAGCGCGACGCGCGGCTGCCGGGCAGCGTGGTCGTGCTGCATTTCCAGGCGGCCCAGAGCCGCGCTGCGCTCGACGCCCAGCTCGCCAGTGTGCGCGCGACGGTGATGTGGTCGCTCGGCCTGCTCGGTGTTGGCCTCATCGGGCTGGCGGCGCTGCAGACCGCCTACGGCCTGTGGCCGCTGCGCCGTGTGTCGGACCAGATCGCGCGCATCAGGAGCGGCGAGGCGAAGCGTGTCAGCACCGACTTTCCCACCGAAGTCTCACCGATGGTGAGCGAACTCAACGAACTTCTCGACCATACCGAGGCGCAGGCGGAGGCGGCGCGCATGCACGCGGGCAACCTTGCCCACGCGCTGAAGACGCCGATGGCCGTCGTGATCAATGCCGCCGAGTCCGAAAAGAGCGCGTTCGCGGCCACCGTTCGCGGCCAGCTTGCGGTGATGCGCCGCCACGTCGATCATCATCTCGCACGGGCCCGCGCACTCGGCCGGCGTGCAGCGGTGAACGCGCGCGCGCCGGTGTGGCCGTCGCTCGAGGCGCTGCGCCGCGCCATGGCGCGCATCTATCCCGATGTCACCATCGACCTCGCCGGCGAGCGCGACGTCGACTTTCTCGGCGAACGCCAGGACTTCGAGGAAATGGCCGGCAACCTCATCGACAACGCCGCCAAGTACGGCGGCGGCAGGGTGCACGTCGGCGTATCCGCCGATGGCGATGACGCCTTTGTCGTCAGCGTCGAGGACGACGGTCCAGGCGTCGCCGCCGCCGAACGCGATCGGCTCTTCGGCCGGGGTGCGCGCCTCGATACCGGGAAGCCCGGCACCGGGCTTGGCCTGGCGATCGCCAGGGACGTTGCCGAAATCTACCGCGGTTCGGTCACGCTTGACGCCAGCGATCGGCTTGGCGGCCTCCGTGTTCGGCTGCGCCTGCCGCGCGCCGGCGGTTGACCACGGCTGGTCGCGCCGACCGGGACCGCTGCGATGCAGTCGGCGTGCTGGATGCCCCGCGTGGATTCGAACCACGATTGACGGAGTCAGAGTCCGTAGTCTTACCGTTAGACGACAGGGCATCGGCCGGGCGGCGCGCGGCGCGGGCTAGATAAGTGGGGTGTCGGGCGCTGTCAATCGTGCGCGGCACGGTTGCGACGGACCACGCAGCGGTGCTAGCGTACCGCCAGTTCGGGCCGCGACCGGCCCGATTGGGACTGGGTCAAGGCGACTATCATGCCGTTCGATCACGCGCCGGCCGACGCGCAGATGCATCATGAACATGATGGGCCGCACCGACGCGAGACGCAGCAGCGGCGCGCCTATGCGGCGCTCGATCTCGGCACCAACAACTGCCGGCTGCTGATCGCGCGACCGGCGCGCGGTGGTTTTTATGTCATCGACGCCTATTCGCGCATCGTCCGCCTCGGCGAAGGGCTGCTGGAGACCGGCAGGCTGTCCGACGCAGCGCAGGACCGCGCGATCGTGGCGCTGAAGGCGTGCGCCGACAAGATCCGCCGCCGCCAGGTCTGGATCAGCCGCAGCGTCGCCACCGAAGCCTGTCGCCGCGCCAGCAACGGCCATGCCTTCGTCGACCGGGTCTTCGCCGAATCGGGTCTCGCGCTTGACGTCATCGCGCCCGAGGAGGAGGCGCGGCTCGCCGTGCTCGGCTGCCAGACATTGCTCGACCGTTCGGGTCGGCGTGCGCTGGTGTTCGACATCGGCGGCGGCAGCACCGAGATCATCCACGTCGAATTCGAAGCTGACGGCCGCGAGCGTATCTGCGGCTGGCTGAGCGTACCATGGGGGGTGGTGTCGCTGACCGAAACCGAGGATCCGCACCTCGCGACAGCCGCGGACCGCGCCGCTGCGTTCGAGCGCATGCGCGCCCGCGTTGGCGAGCACCTGGTCGGTGCGCGCGAGCATTTCGGCCTCGATGCCGGCGACGACGACCTGCAGATGCTCGGCACGTCGGGGACGATCACGACGCTGGCGAGCCTGTATCTGGGCCTTCAGCACTACGACCGGCGCCGCGTCGACGGCTGCTACGTCGCCAGCGCCGAATTGCGCGCGGTGTCGACAAGGCTTGCGTCGCTGTCGCACGCCGAACGTGCTGCGCTGCCTTGCGTTGGCGATGAACGCGCCGATCTCATCGTTGCCGGCTGTGCCATTCTTGACGCCATTCTCGACATGTTTCCTTCGCCGCGCGTGCGCATCGCCGATCGCGGCATCCGCGAGGGTATCCTACGGACGCTGATGCGCCGCGATGGCCATCGGGTCTAGCCGGTGACGGGCGGGCTCGGCGGCCGTTCGGTTGGTGGCAGGGCGCGCGTCCGCAGCGCGCGGCGGCGCTCGGCGGCGTCGACACGCTGGATCCAACGGCAGCTCAACGACCCCTATGTCAAGGCCGCCAAAGCTTCAGGCTACAGATCAAGAGCAGCGTTCAAGCTGCTCGAACTCGACGAGAAATATCACCTGCTTCGTGGCGTCAGGCGCGTCGTCGACCTTGGTGCTGCACCCGGCGGCTGGTGCCAGGTCGTGCATCAGAAACGACCGACCGCGACCGTCGTCGGTATCGACGTGCTCGATGTCGCGCCGATCGATGGCGTCGCCATGCTGAAGATGGATTTTCTCGACGAGGCCGCCCCCGGTGCGCTCAGGGCAGCACTCGGCGGCCCCGCCGATCTCGTCCTGTCGGACATGGCGGCGAACACGATCGGGCACAAGGCGACCGACCACCTGCGCACGATGGCGCTCGTCGAGGCCGCGCTTGACTTCGCCGAGGACGTGCTGGCGCCGGCCGGCTGCTTCGTCGCGAAGGTGCTGGCCGGCGGAGCCGACCATTCGCTGGTCGCGCGGCTGAAGCGGCGGTTCCGCACGGTCAGCCACTCGAAGCCGCCGGCTAGCCGCAGGGATTCGTCCGAATGGTATGTCGTTGCACAAGGATACAGGGGGAAGGACATATGAGGTTTGCATTGCTGTCGCTTGCGGTCATCGCCGCCCCGGCGCTGGCCGGCGTGCCGGCGTTCGATGTCGCCGGCTTGAAGGCGATGACCGAAACGCTGGCCTCCGATGCGTTCGAGGGACGCGCGCCGATGACGCCCGCGGAGACGCTGACGATCGATTTCATCGCGGCGAAGTTCGCGGCGGCGGGGCTCCAGCCCGGTCATCGCGGCGGCTGGTTCCAGCCGGTGCCGCTGGTCGAACAGACGGTCGACGCGGTGCGCGCCGATATCCGCTTTTCGGTCGCCGGCGATCCGGTGCTGACCGCGCGCTACGGCCCCGATGCCGTCGTCTGGTCGAAGCGCGTTGAGCCGCGCGTCGCGCTCGCGGACAGCGAGCTTGTCTTCGTCGGCTACGGCATCAACGCGCCGGAGCTCGGCTGGAACGACTATGCCGGGCACGACATGCGCGGCAAGATGGCGGTCATCCTCATCAACGATCCCGACTGGCAGACGCCGACACTCGACGGGCCGTTCAAGGGTCGCGCCATGACCTATTACGGCCGCTGGGACTACAAGTACGAGGAGGCGGCGCGGCAGGGCGCGGCGGGCGCGCTCATCATCCACGACACCGAGCCTGCCGCCTATGGCTGGAAGACGGTCGAGGCGAGCTGGACGGGTCCGCAACTCGACATGGACGGCGAGGCCGGTCCGCGCGTCGCGGTCGAAGGCTGGCTGCACAAGGCGGTGGCCGAGCGCCTGCTGGCCGCCGGCGGCGTCAACCTCAGCGCCGTAGTGGAGCAGGCAAAATCAAGATCATTCAAACCTATACCGCTTGGAATTACTGTATCGGTCGAACTGGATAACGCGATCCGCCGCGGCCTGTCGCACAATGTCGTCGGCATCCTGCCGGGAACCGGACGGCCCGACGAGGTCGTCATCCACACCGCGCACTGGGACCATATCGGCCGCTGCGGCGCCGACGCCAGCGGCGACGACATCTGCAACGGAGCGCTGGACAATGCCACCGGCACCGCCGGCCTTGTTGCGCTGGCGAAGGCGCACGCTGACGCAGGCCCGGCGCGGCGGTCGCTGCTGTTCGTCGCGGTCACCGCCGAGGAGTCGGGGCTGCTCGGTTCCGAATTCTACGCCGCGAACCCGTCGTATCCGCTCGCCAAGACCGTTGCCGGCTTCAATATGGACGGCCTCAACGTCATCGGCCCGACGCACGACATCGTCGTCGTCGGCTGGGGCAAGTCCGACCTCGAGGACCTGCTCAAGGACGACGCTGCACGCCATGGCAAGCGCGTCGAGCGCGAACCGACCCCCGAAAAGGGCTATTACTACCGCTCCGACCACTTCAGCCTGGCCAGGCGCGGCGTGCCGATGCTGGCGGCGGGCAGCGGTGTCGACGTCGTCGGCAGGGGCAGGGCCTGGGGCCAGGCCCGCGCCGACGACTATACCGACAAGCGCTACCACCAGCAGGACGACGAATACGACCCGAACTGGAACTGGGACGGCGCGATCGAGGAGCTGGCGATGACATATCGGCTCGGACGCCGGCTCGCCGACGGCGATGCCTGGCCGAACTGGTATGCGGGCGACGAGTTTCGCGCGATCCGCGATGCCGCAAGGGCGGCGGCGCAATGACCGTGCGCCAGCCGGCCGAGTGGGCGCCGCACCGCGCCATCTGGACGGCGTGGCCGTCCAATGCATCGCTGTGGAAGGACGATCTTGAACCCGCGCGCGTCGAGGTTGCCGCGCTCGTCAAGGCGATCGTCGAGGCCGGCGGCGAGGCGGTCGAGCTGCTCGTCGACGGTGAGGCGGCCGAGGCAAGCGCGCGCGCGGTCTTTCTCGCGCACCCGTCGGTCCGCTTGCACCGCCGCAAGTTCGGCGACATCTGGCTGCGCGACACCGGTCCCATCTTCCTGTCCGACGGCGGCGCCGCCGGCTTCCGCTTCAACGGCTGGGGCGGCAAGTATGATCTTGAGGGCGATGCCGAAGTCGCCGCGTTCGTTGCCGGGGCGGAGGGTGCGCGCTTCCGCCGGCACGACTGGGTGCTCGAAGGCGGCGCCATAGACGTCGACGGCACCGGCCGCGCGCTGACGACGCGGCAGTGTCTTCTGAACCCCAATCGCAACCCGACGCTCGGTCAGGCCGACATCGAGCGGCGGCTGGCCGAGGATCTCGGCCTCGACCGCGTCGTCTGGCTTGGCGACGGCCTTGCCAACGACCACACCGATGGCCACGTCGACAATCTCGCGCGCTTCGTTGCCGAGGGGGTTGTGGCGCTGCCCGAGCCGGCAGGCAAGGACGACCCCAACGCCGATGCCTACACCGACGCGCGACGTGTTGTCGAGGCCGCCGGGCTTGATGTTGCTCCGATCCCGTCGCCGGGTCTTGTCGAAGTCGATGGCTATCCTATTCCAGCGAGTTATATGAATTTCCTGATTACAAATCGCAAGGTTCTGATACCGGTTTACGGCCGGCCCAACGACGACAGGGCAGTCGCCGCCATCGCCGCGCTGTTTCCGGGGCGCGAGGCGGTGGGCTTGCGCGCCGACCACATCCTGACCGGCGGCGGCTCGCTGCATTGCATCACCCAGCAGGTGCCGGCGCTGTGACCGGCTGGTTCATCCTGCGCGCGCTGCTGTCGGGCGTCATCGTCGCGCTTGTCGCGCTTGTCGCGCGGCGCTATCCCGCCGCCGGCGCGCTGATCGCCTCGCTGCCGCTGATTTCGGTGCTCGGCATGATCTGGCTGTGGCGCGACACGCACGATGCCGCGACCATGGCGGTGCACGCTGAGGCGACGTTCTGGTTCGTGCTGCCGTCGCTGCCGATGTTCCTGCTCATTCCTTGGCTGCTGCGGCGGGGGGTCGATTTCTGGCCGTCGCTCGTCGCCGGTTGCGTGCTGACGATTCTGCTCTATCTGGTCACCGTCATGATTGCCGCGCGCTTTGGCGTGCGCATCTGAGGATCCGCTTATGCACGTAGCCGCGCTGCAACTCGCCCTTGGCGACGATATCGACCGCAATATCGCCGCGGTATCGGCGCTCGTCCGCGACGCGGCGGCGAAGGGGGCGCAGGTGATCCTGCCGCCCGAGCTGTTCGAGGGGCCGTATTTCTGCCAGGTGCAGAGCGAGCGCTTCTTCGCGAACGCGAAGCCCGTCGGCGCGCACCGGGCGGTGCAGGCGATGCAGGCGCTCGCCGCCGAGTTCAGGGTCTACATCCCGACCAGCTTCTTCGAGGCCGACGGCCCGCACCATTACAACAGCCTCGCCATGATCGACGACGGCGGCAACGTCATGGGCGTCTATCGCAAGAGCCACATCCCCGACGGGCCCGGCTATACCGAGAAGTTCTACTTCCGCCCGGGCAACACCGGCTTCAAGGTGTGGCCGACGAAGCATGGCGTCGTCGGCGTCGGCATCTGCTGGGACCAGTGGTATCCCGAAACGGCGCGCGCGTTGATGCTGATGGGCGCCGACGTGCTGTTGTTTCCGACCGCGATCGGCGACGAGCCGGCGGCCGAGGCGCTCGATACCTCGCGCCTTTGGCGGCGCGCGATGATCGGCCATGCGGTGTCGAACGTGGTCCCTGTCGTTGCTTCGAACCGGATTGGAACAGAGGACGGTATGTCCTTCTACGGCCACAGTTTCATCGCCGACGAGCGCGGCGATATCGTCGCCGGGTTCGGGGCCGCGGAGACGGGCGCGCTGACTGCCGAGTTCGACCTCGACCGCGTCAGGAAACACCGCGCCGCGTTCGGCTTCTTCCGCGACCGCCGGCCCGACCTCTACGCGCGGCTTGTCGAAGACATCTGACAGGCGGCTGCGAACACCGCCTCGAACATCGCCGCGGTCAGCCGGCCGGTGTTGGTGTTGTAGCGCGAGCAGTGGTAGCTGTCGAACAACGTCCGCCCGCCCGTCAGATCGTGCCGCGCACCGTGGCCGAAGCGGAAGCCGCCGGGTTTCAGACCGTGCGCGCGCAGCACCGACTGGTGCGCGATCTGGCCGAGCGCGATGAAGACGCGCAGTCGCGGCAGCGCTGCGACCTGGCGCTCGAGAAACGGCCGGCAGGCGCGCATCTCCTCTGGCAGCGGCTTGTTCTCGGGCGGCAGGCACTTCACCGCGTTGAGGATGATCGCTCCCTTCAGGCGGAAGCCGTCGTCGGCGTGCGCCGCGTAGCGCCCGTCCGCCAGCCCGAATCGGGCGAGCGTCGCGAACAGCAGGTCGCCGGCATAGTCGCCGGTGAACGGCCGGCCGGTGCGGTTGGCACCGTGCTTGCCAGGGGCGAGACCAATGATGCCGAGCCAGGCGTCGTGATCGCCGAACGCCGGCACCGGCGCGTTCCACCAGTCGGGATAATCCGCGCGGCAGGCTGCGCGGAAGGCGACGAGACGGGGACAGCGAGGGCAGTCGCGCGAGGGTTCGAGATCGGGGAGCGGGGTTTCAAAGCGCATGCTGAGCGCTTATGCGGCGGCAATGCCCCCGGCAACCGTCATCATCGCACTCGGCGCCAACCGCTGCAGCCGCCACGGCCGCCCCGACGCGACGCTGCGTGCGGCGATCGCGGCGCTGGCGGCGGCAGGACTTGTCGCCTCGGCAGTCGCGCCGGTCATCGCGACGCGCGCCATCGGACCCGGCGGCCGTGACTATGCGAATACCGTCATGACGTCGTTGTCGACGCTGCAACCTGTTGAAATCCTGTCGATCCTGCAGCGGGTCGAGCGCGAGTTCGGGCGTCGCGGCGGCCGCCGCTGGGGGGCGCGCGTGCTCGACCTCGACCTCATTGCCGTCGGCGAAATGGTGTGGCCGTCGCGGTTTCAGTGGCGGCGGACGCGCGGCCTTGCAGTGCCGCACCGCGCCATGCACCGGCGCCGCTTCGTGCTCGATCCGCTCGCCGCCGTCGCCCCTGACTGGCGCCATCCCGTGCTCGGCCTGACGACGCGGCAGTTGCGCGCCCGGCTGCGCAAAGGTTGACCCGCGCGCGCCGGCTTCATAGAGCAGGGTGGCCGCGGTCGGTCGGGCCCTTAGCTCAGTCGGTAGAGCAACTGACTTTTAATCAGTAGGTCGCTGGTTCGAATCCAGCAGGGCTCACCAGCAACATCGCGGCGGGCGTCCATGCGGGGGCAGCGGCATGCGTTTTCACATCGTCGCCAGCACTGGCCGCACCGCCACGACCTACATTGCCGCGGTGCTCAATCGCGTGCCCGGCGTCGTTGCATGCCACGAAGGCTATGTCGGATCTGACAAGGCGAGCACGCCGCTGCTGCCGCTGGTCAATCTTGAAAACGCACAGGCCTACCGCGACCCGGCCCATGCCGCCGCGACCGTCGCGGACAAGCGGGACAGCGCCGTACTCGCCGGCGCGATCGAGTCGGCCGGCGCGCAAACGCTGGTCGACGTCGCCTACTACAATGCCATGATCGGCGGCGCG
>CAYVVV010000016.1:0-21866 GCA_964455325.1 uncultured Sphingosinicella sp.
GCGGGCTTCCGGTCAAGGATATCTCGATCGGCAACATGCTCGACGGGCTGTTCGCGATCACGCGCCAGTTCGACATGGTGACGCAGCCGCACCTGCTGCTGCTGCAGAAGACCATGGTGATGGTCGAGGGCGTCGCACTCGCGCTCGATCCCGACGTCAACATGTGGGAGATTTCGGGACCGTTCGTGCGCGACTGGATGCGCGACGAGCTGGGCCCCGAAGCAGTCGTCGCCGACCAGCTCGTCGCGCATGCACGCACGCTGCGCAAGCTGCCCGATCTTATCGACCGGCTCGACGCGATGCTGCCCAATCCGGGCGCGGCGCCACCGCTGCCGCCGCTGCCGGCGCTGCCGGCGCGGCGACGGCTGTCACCGCTGGCGTGGCTGCTGCTGGGTCTCGCCCTCGGCGGTGGGCTTGGCTGGACGCTTGCCGCGATCTAGGCTGACGGCGTGGAGGCGCGACGCATCCTGCTCATCATTTCGGGCGGCATTGCCGCCTACAAGGCGCTCGAGCTCGTGCGCCTGCTGCGCGGCGACGGCTTTGCCGTCCGCGCCGTGCTGACCCAGTCGGCAAAGGCGTTCGTGACGCCGCTCAGCCTCGGCGTGCTCACCGAGGACACCGTCCATTCCGAGCTGTTCGATCTGAAAGACGAGCGCGAGATCGGCCATATCCAGCTGTCGCGACAGGCCGACCTTGTCGTCGTCGCGCCGGCGACGGCGAACATCCTTGCCAAGATGGCAGCCGGCATTGCCGACGACCTCGCGACAACGCTGCTGCTTGCGACCGACAAGCCCGTGCTCGCCTGCCCAGCGATGAACGTGCGCATGTGGGGGCACGCGGCGACGCAGCGCAACCTTGCGACGCTGCGCGCCGACGGCGTCGCCATCCTGGCGCCCGACGACGGCGAGATGGCGTGCGGCGAATTCGGCCCCGGCCGCCTGCCCGAACCCGTCGCCATCCTCGGCGCGATCCGCGCGATGCTCGCCGCCGGTCCGCTCGCCGGCAGGCGCATCCTCGTCACCGCCGGCCCGACGCACGAACCGATCGATCCCGTGCGCTACATCGCCAACCGGTCGAGCGGCCGCCAGGGATTTGCCATCGCCGGCGCGCTCGCTGCGCTGGGCGCCGAGGTTGCGCTGATCGCCGGTCCGGTCAGCCTGCCAACGCCGCCGGGGGTACGTCGCACCGACGTCGAAACCGCGCTCGACATGGCGGCGGCGGTCGACGCGGCGCTTCCTGCCGATGCCGCCGTGATGGTCGCCGCCGTCGCCGACTGGCGCGTCGCCGCCGCCACGCAGAAGATCAAGAAGGGCGAAGGCGGCGTCCCCACGCTGGCACTTGCCGAAAACCCCGACATTCTCGCTGGACTCGCGGCATCGCCGCAGCGACCGGCGCTGATCGTCGGGTTCGCCGCCGAGACCGAGAACGTGATCGCGCACGCACGCGCCAAGCTCGAACGCAAGCGCTGCGACTGGATCGTCGCCAACGACGTGTCGGGCGACGTCATGGGTGGAACGCACAACCGGCTGCACATCGTCACCGCCGCCGGCGTCGAGTCGTGGCCGGAGACGACGAAGGCCGACGCGGCGCGGCGCCTCGCCGACCGCATCGCCGCGACGCTTACCGGAGCAACCAGCTGATGCGGACTATCCTGCTGCTACCGCCGCTTGAACGCTATAGCGACCATACGCTGCTGGCGCTGCGCCTGCTGACCGGCGGCTTTCTCATCTACGGCGTCATCGACAACGTCGTCAGCGCCGAGCGCATGCGCGAGTTCGCAGCGTTCCTCGCCGCCAATGGTTTCGCCGCGCCCGACGTGATGGCGCCGCTGTCGGTCTACGCGCAGCTCGCGATCGGCGTCCTGCTCGTGCTTGGCGCGCTAACGCGCTGGGCGGGGCTGCTGCTTGCCTTCAACTTCGTCGTCGGCGTCGTCATGGTGCACTGGCAGCAGAGCTTCCGCGAATGGTGGCCAGCGATCGTGCTCGTCTTGCTCGGTCTGTATTTCGCGACGCGCGGCGCCGGCCGCTTCGGTCTCGACACGATCATCGGGCGCAACGCATGACCATCGCCATTGCCCTCAAGCGATTGCCGCATGGCGAGGGACTGCCCTTGCCGAGCTATGCCACCGCGCACGCTGCCGGCATGGACGTCGTCGCCGCCGAGGACGCGATCATCCCGCCAGGCGGCCGCCACGCGGTCGCGACGGGATTCGCCATCGCCATCCCCGCGGGCTTCGAGGTGCAAGTGCGCCCGCGTTCGGGGCTTGCGCTGAAGCACGGCATCACCTGTCTCAACACGCCCGGCACCATCGATGCCGACTATCGCGGCGAGGTGAAGGTCATCCTCGCCAACCTCGGCGCCGACCCGTTCGCGGTCAGGCGCGGCGACCGCATCGCGCAGCTGGTGCCTGCGCCGGTGACGGCGGCGCGCTTCGATGAAGTCGCCGAGCTTGACGCGACGGCGCGCGGCGCCGGTGGCTTCGGCTCGACCGGTGTCTGAACTCAGCGACGCCCAGCTCGACCGCTACGCCCGCCACATCGTGCTGAAGGAGGTCGGCGGCGCCGGGCAGGCGAAGCTGCTCGCGGCACGCGTCGCAGTTGTCGGCGCCGGCGGGCTGGGCAGCCCCTGCCTGCTCTATCTCGCCGCTGCTGGCGTCGGCCATCTCACCGTCATCGACGACGACGCCGTCGACCTCTCGAACCTGCAGCGGCAGGTGCTGCACGGCACCCCTGACATCGGCCGTGCCAAGGTCGACAGCGCGGCCGATGCGCTTGCCCGCATCAATCCCGACGTGGTGGTCGAGCGTTGCCGCGTCCGGCTCGATGCAGCGAACGCGCGCGACCTGCTTGCCGGCCACGATGTGGTCGCCGACGGTTCGGACAGCTTTGCGACGCGGCGCGCGGTTGCCGACGCGGCGCTGGCGCTGCACATCCCGCTCGTCGCCGCCGCGATCGGTCCCTTCGAGGGGCAGCTCGCAACCTTTCGCGGGTGGGAACCAGGCACGCCGTGCTGGCGCTGTTTCGCCGGCACCGCCGCCGATGCCGATGCCGCGACCTGTGCCGATGCCGGCGTGCTCGGCGCGCTTGCCGGCGTCATGGGCTCGCTGCAGGCGCTCGAGGTAATCCGCGAGATTGTCGGCTTCGGCGACTCGCTTGCCGGGCGGCTTCTGCTGTACGATGCGCTGTCCGCGCGGATGCGGACCATCCGCCTGCCCAAGGATCCCCGATGCCCGGCATGCGCAGAACCCGACTGAAGCAACGCGGCCTTGCCATCGTGTTCGCCGAAGCCAACCACGCGCGGCTGCACGGCGGTCTAAGCCTGGCGCTCGCCGCCGCCGCGCTCGGTCGGCCGGTACGGCTGTTCTTCCAGGGCGAGGCGGTCTGCGCGCTGCAGGCCGGGCGCCGCTGGGCCGGCGACAAGGCCAACCGCGCCGCCGGTTTGCCGCCGCTCGCCGAGTTGCTAGCCCAGGCGGTTGGACTGGGCGTGCCGACGATGGCATGCGAATCGGGGCTGCACCTGTGCGGTCTCGGCCAGCCCGGCCTCATCGCCGGAGTCGAAACGGGCGGCTTGGTCGCCTTCCTCGCCGACGCGCGCGACGACGAAGTGCTGCTTGCCTGAACGCTATTCGACCGTCTCGCCCTTGTAGACGCCCCACAGGTCAACGGCGAGCAGGTAGCCGTTGCGTCCGCCGATCGCGATCCGGCACCAGCCCTCGTCGCAGACCTGGATCTCGCCGATGACGCCGGGTTCGGCGCGCCAGACGCGCGGGCTTGAAAACTCGGCGCGGGCATGCAGTGTGACGGTCTTGCCGCGGACCATCGCCGTGCGCTTGCCCGACAGCAGGTTCTTGTTCATCCAGCCGGTGTCGCCGTCGGGGTCGCGCACCTGCCGCCAGATGCCCCATTCGCGGATCACCTCGACCGGCAGGCCCTTGCGCTTGTAGGTCCAGATGACGGGGTAGGTCTCGCCCGGCCCAGCGCGCATGTTCGCCTCGCCCGAGGCGATCGACACCCAGCGCGGCGTCGGCAGCCCCGACAGCCCCTTGGTCGCGTCCGATTCCTGCGCATGCGCCGGCGCCAGGGTCGCGAGCAGCAGCAGGACAAGCAGGCGACGGGTCATGCCGCTATAGAATCGAAACGGGCCGGCGATGCAAGCCGCTCAAGCCTTGACGCGCGCCACCCCGCTGCCTAGCGCTTGGGCAATGGAACCGCGTCCCCGCCGTCCCCGTGTCGCCGTCAGCCGCCGCCTGCCGCAGCCCGTCGAGGCGCGCATGGCGGAGCTGTTCGACGCCGTGTTCAATGGTCCCGACCACGCGATGACGGCCGACGAGCTGAGGGCCGCGATGGCCGATTGCGACGTGTTCGTGCCGACGGTGACCGACGACATCACCGCCGAGATCATTGCCGCCGCGCCGCCGCGGCTCAAGCTGATCGCCAACTACGGGACCGGCGTCGACCACATCGACCTCCACGCCGCGCGCGACAAGGGACTGATCGTCACCAATACGCCGGGCGTACTCACCGACGACACCGCCGACCTTGCCATGAGCCTCATCCTGTCGGTGCCGCGCCGGCTGACCGAAGGCAGCCGACAGCTCTATGCCGGCAAGTGGGACGGCTGGAAGCCGTGCGACGTCCATGGCCACCGGATTACCGGCAAGAAGCTCGGCATCGTCGGCATGGGCCGCATCGGCCGCGCCGTCGCGCAGCGGGCGCGCGCCTTTGGACTCCGCATTCACTACCACAACCGCAAGCCGCTCGCCGAATCGGTCGAGGCGATGCTTGGCGCGATCTACTGGGACGACCTCGACGCCATGCTCAAGGCGGTCGACATCGTCTCGATCAACTGCCCGCTGACCGACGCGACGCGCGGCCTCATCGACGCACGGCGGATCGCGCTCATCGGCTCCGACGGCTATCTCATCAACACCGCGCGCGGCGAGATCGTCGACGAGGCGGCGCTCGCCGACGCGCTCGAAAAGGGCGTCATCGCCGGCGCCGGACTCGACGTCTTCGCCGGGGAGCCGAAGATCAACCCACGCCTGCTGCCGCTCGACAACGTAACGCTGCTGCCGCACATGGGCTCGGCGACGTTCGAGGGACGGGAGGAAATGGGCCACAAGGTCATCACCAACATCCGCGCCTGGGCCGACGGCCACCGTCCGCCCGACCAGGTTCTCGAAGGCTGGCTCTGACGCGGTTCTAGCGCGGCTCGCGGTGCGCTGCGCAACCGGCATGGCCGACGCTGCTTCGGCTGTCGCAACGGCAATGACTGGCGGCACGGCCGTGCGAGCGCTGGCGCCGGTGCCGTCGCCAAGGACAGGTGCAGCCACGGCTGTTGCGTGGCGCGCCAGCCGGCGACCTCGCCCGATTTCGACGCTCGCTGCGGTGGCAGATGGGCGATCAGGCGGTCGGCCGGCTCAGGATGAAGGTCGCCGACGCGACGGCGACCGCCGACGGCAGCCACTGCAGCCAGCCGTCGAGCAGCCAGACGCCAAGCACGGCGCTGCCGGCGAGCGCCAGCGTGCCGGCCCACTTGCCGCGGCGCGCGATCGCGCCACGGTCGCGCCAGGCGCGGATGTGCGGACCGAACGCTGGATGCGCGACAAGCCATGCCTCCCACTTGCGGTTGGCGCGCGCAAAGGCAAAGGCGGCAAGGATCATGAACGGAACCGTCGGCAGGATCGGGACGACGAGGCCGATGATGCCGGCTGTAAAACTGGCCGCACCGACGACGAGCCAGACCGTGCGCAGCACGCTGGCCTTCATCGCTCAGTCGCCGGTCAGGATACGGTCGACGAGCTGCTTCACCGTCGGGATGAAGCCGTTCGAATAGAACGGATCGGTCGAGAAGTGATGCGCGCTGTGGCCGGCGAACATAAGGTTGTCCTCGGGCGGGGCGCCGTGCGCGATATCCTGCAGCGTCTTCTGGATGCAGAAGCTTCGGGGGTCGGCGAGCCGCCCGGTCGAGTGCTTGTCGAGATGCTCGGCCCAGGCGCTGAACCGGCACTGCGACAGGCAGCCCATGCAGTCGGCCTGATCCTTGCGGATGGTGCGCGCCATCTGCGGCGTTTCGAACACCAGCGTGTCGTCGGGCGTCTTCAACGCCTCGGTATATCCCTGCGCGTGCCAGCCGCGCGCGTGCAGCAGATCGTCACGCGTGACGTAATAGCGCTTGTTCGGCGGTACACCGACGTCGAGCAGGTGCGTGCGATTGTCGACCGGCTCGGTCGAAACGCCGATCTGCCGCTCCGACCGGTGGATCAGGTCGGTGAGGAACCGTGTCTTCACCGCCGATGAATAGAACCCCGTTGGCGAGAAGTTCTGCAGCAGGATGTCGCCTTCGGCCAGCGTCGGCAGTTTCCTCTTCCACACCTCGGGGATCGGGCTTTCCTGCGTCAGCAGCGGCCTCGATCCGAACTGGAAGGCGATCGTGCCCAGCTCGCGATTGCCGATCCAGTGCGCCCATTCGCGCAGGTACCAGACGCCGCCGGCCATCACGATCGGTACATCGTCCGAAATGCCCGATTCGCGCATCGTCGCGCGCAGTTCCCTGACACGCGGATAGGGATCCTGCGGCCGCAGCGGATCCTCTGCGTTCGACAGGCCGTTGTGGCCGCCGGCGAGCCAGGGATCCTCGTAGACCACCGCTGCCATCCATTCGGCAGCCTTGTGATAGGCGCGTTTCCAAAGGGCGCGGAACGCCCGCGCCGACGAGATGATCGGATAGTAATAGGTCTTGTGCCGCGCGGCGATCTCGCTGAGCTTGTAGGGCATGCCGGCGCCGCAGGTGATGCCGTCGACAAGACCGCTGACCTTGTCGAGTACACCCTCCAGGATGCGCTGCGCGCCACCCATCTCCCACAGCACGTTGATGTTGATGCCGCCACGGTTGCTGGCGATCTCGTACGCGCGCTTGACCTGGTCGATCGCGCCGGCGATGCCGAAGGCGATTAGCTCCTCGTGCCGATCGGCGCGCGTGCGACCGCGATAGATCTGCGGGATGACATTGCCGAACATGTCGTAGCTGTCGGCGTTGACCGCCGACACCGTGCCAAGCCCGCCAGCGGCCGCCCATGCGCCCGACGAGGCGTGGTTGGTGGCGGACACGCCCTTGCCGCCCTCGATCAGAGGCAGCAGGTCACGGCCGCCAAGGCGGATTGAATTCAGAGCTTTCATCGAACGCAGCAGCCGATCCACTCTCCCGCGCGCTGCCGGCAGCACGCTCCGCGAACGTCTATAGACCAGCGCCCGCGATCATTGTGCGCGAATTCAGCGCACTTGGCAAAATACATGGGGGCGGCGCGCGGCCGCCCCCCCCCACATGTCAGTCGCGCTCGCCGGCGATGAACTCGGGAAGACCGATGTCGCCCTCCTCGCGCGGACGGCGTTCGCCCTCGCCGCGGTCGCGGCGCGGTGCCCGATCGCGGTCGCGGCCGCGGCCGCGATCAGGGCCGCGATCGCCACGGTCGCGATCGCCACGCTGGCGTTCCTCGCGCGGCGGCCGCGTGTCGGGCAGTTCCTCACCGGTCTCCTGGTTGACGAGGCGCATCGACAGGCGGACCTTGCCGCGGTCGTCGATGCCAAGCACCTTGACCCTGACCTCCTGGCCTTCGCTGAGCACGTCGGCGACCTTGCCGACGCGCTCTTCCCTGATTTCTGAGATGTGGACGAGGCCGTCCCTGGCGCCCATGAAGTTCACGAACGCGCCGAAGTCGACCATCGACACCACCTTGCCGGAGTAGATCTTTCCGACCTCCGGCTCAGCGACGATGCCGATGATCCAGTTCTTCGCCGCCTCGATCCTCGACAGGTCGGACGAGGTGATCTTGATGGTGCCGTCGTCCTCGATGTCGACCTTGGCGCCGGTTTCGGCGACGATCTCGCGGATGACCTTGCCACCGGTGCCGATGACTTCGCGGATCTTGTCCTTGGGGATCGTTATCGTTTCGATGCGCGGCGCGTGCGCCGACATTTCGGTCCGCGTGTGATCAAGGGCCTTAGCCATTTCGGCAAGGATGTGCGCGCGGCCGGCCTTCGCCTGGTTGAGCGCGACGCGCATGATCTCCTCGGTGATGCCGGCGACCTTGATGTCCATCTGCAGCGAGGTGACGCCAAGCTCGGTGCCGGCAACCTTGAAGTCCATGTCGCCAAGGTGATCCTCGTCGCCAAGGATGTCGGAGATGACCGCGAAGTCCTTGCCTTCAAGGATGAGACCCATGGCGATGCCGCTGACCGGCCGCTTCAGCGGCACGCCGGCGTCCATCAGCGCGAGGCTGCCGCCGCACACCGTCGCCATCGACGACGACCCGTTCGATTCGGTGATGTCGGAGATGACGCGCAGCGTATAGGGGAACTCCTCCTTCGACGGCAGCACGGGGTTGAGCGCACGCCAGGCGAGCTTGCCATGCCCGACCTCGCGGCGGCCCGGCGCGCCAAAGCGGCCGACCTCGCCCACCGAATAGGGCGGGAAGTTGTAGTGCAGCAGGAAGCGCTCGTGGCTGACGCCATAGATCGCGTCGATCATCTGCTCGTCGTCGGCGGTGCCAAGCGTCGTCGTCACGATCGCCTGCGTCTCGCCGCGCGTGAACAGCGCCGATCCGTGCGTGCGCGGCAGCACCTGCACCTCGGCGAGGATCGGCCGCACGTCCTCCTTGCCGCGGCCGTCGATGCGGCGACCCTCCCTCAGGATGGCGCCGCGCACGATGTCGGCCTCGAGCTTCTTGACGAGCTTGGCCATTCTCAGCTTCTCGGCCGGGGTGGCATCGGCGAAGCTTTCCGCCGCCTTGGCGCGGGCGGCGTCGAGCGCGGCGACGCGCTCCTGCTTCACGGTCAGCTTGTAGGCGGCCTCGATGTCCTTGCCGACGAGTTTCTTGAGCTCGGCCTTCTTGGCATCAGCGCCGTCGTCGAGCGTCAGCTCCCACGGATCCTTCGCTGCTTTTTCCGCGAGTCTGATGATCGCGTCGATGACCGGCTTGCCGTTCTCGTGCGCGAACATGACCGCGCCGAGCATGACCTCCTCGGGAAGCTCCTGCGCTTCCGATTCGACCATCAGCACCGCGTCCGCGGTGCCGGCGGCGACGAGGTCGAGCTTCGATCCTTGCAGGTTGCGGCTGGGGTTCAGCACATATTCGCCGTCGACATAGCCGACGCGGCCGCAGGCGACCGGTCCCATGAACGGCACGCCCGACAAGGTGAGCGCCGCCGACGCGGCGACGAGCGCGAGCACGTCGGGCTCGTTCTCGCCGTCATAGCTCATCACCTGGGCGATGACGTTGACTTCGTTGTAGAAGCCTTCCGGGAACAGCGGCCGGATCGGCCTGTCGATCAGCCGGCTGGTCAGCGTCTCGTGTTCGGTCGGTCGACCCTCACGCTTGAAGAAGCCGCCCGGAATGCGGCCGGCGGCCGAGAATTTTTCCTGGTAGTGCACGGTCAGCGGGAAGAAATCCTGGCCTTCCTTAACCGACTTCGCGGCCGTCACGGCGCAGAGCACCACGGTTTCGCCGAGCGTCGCGAGCACCGCGCCGTCGGCCTGACGGGCGTTGCGGCCCGTCTCGAGGGTCAGCGTCTTGCCGCCCCACTGCGTTTCGACTTTATGGATATTGAACATTCTCTCGTTTCCTACATGGCCGGCTTCAAACGGACCCCATGCCCGCCCGGCCTCCTGCATCCGGACCCGCGCCCTTCGCGGCGACCGGTTCGCGCACGGTGGGCTGCCGCCTGGCAGCCGTCGAAAGCGAAACGGGCGCCGTGCGCGGCGCCCGTTCGGTTGTGGCCTACTTGCGAAGCCCGAGCCTGCCGATGAGATCGCTGTAGCGCTTCTCGTCGGTGCGCTTCAGGTAATCGAGCAGCGTGCGGCGCTTGTTGACGAGCATCAGCAAGCCGCGGCGCGAGTGATTGTCCTTCGCATGCGTCTTGAAATGCTCGGTGAGGTTGGCGATGCGTTCCGACAGGATCGCCACCTGCACCTCGGGGCTGCCGGTGTCGCCCTCCTGACGGGCGTGTTCCTTGATCAGCGCTTCCTTGCGCTCGGCGGTGATCGACATCGGGGTTCCTTTCGGGTCTAGAGGTTGAAGCCCCGCTCCACCCGGACCACGCCGGCGTCAATGCCGACCAGTGCGATGGGGGTTTCGCCCAGCATCGCCACATAGGGTCCGTCCAGTTCGGGACGACCGGCGAGCGTCTGGCCGCTTTTCAGCCGTTCTGCCTCGCCGGGATCGACGGCGAGAGCCGGGATGTCGTCCAGCCCTGTCGTCAGCGGCAACACAGCTGCCGCAAGCCCGCGCTCCTTAGCGATTTCACCGAATTTGTCCAGCGATATCGCCGCGTCGAGCCCGAACGGCCCGGCGCGCGTGCGACGCAGCATGGTCACATGCCCGACCGTGCCCAGAGTACGCGCGATGTCGCGCGCAAGACTGCGCACATAGGTGCCCTTGGAGCAATCGACACGGAATGTCGCCGTGTCGGCGTCGCAGGCGACAAGGTCGAGCGCATGGATCGTCACTTCGCGCTCTGCCGTCTCGACCGCCAGCCCTGCGCGGGCGAGGCGATAGGCGCGTTCGCCGCCCAGCTTCAGCGCCGAATAGGCGGGCGGCCGCTGCCGTATGCGTCCGGCAAAGTGCGGCAGCACCGCCTCGACATCGGCCCGCGTCGGGTACACGCCCGATCGTTCGATCACCGCGCCCTCGGCGTCGTCGGTCGCCGTCGCCGCACCGAAGCGGATCGTGAAGTCATACGCCTTGTCGCCATTGAGGATGCGGCCGGTCAGCTTGGTCGCCTCGCCCAGCGCGATCGGCAGCACGCCCGTCGCCAGCGGATCCAATGTGCCGCCGTGGCCGACCTTGAGCTTGCCGGCGCCAATTTCGCGCGCGATGCGCTTCACCGCCGCCACTGCCTGCGCCGAGCTGAGGCCGGGCGGCTTGTCGAGCACGATCCAGCCGTTCATGCCGCTGCGATGCGCTCGCGGAAATGCTTGCGGCAGAGCGCGACGTAGCGGTCGTTGCCACCGATATCGGTCTGCGCGCCGTCGCGCACCGCGCGGCCGCGTTCGTCGACGCGCAGGTTCATCGTCGCCTTGCGGCCGCATTCGCACACGGCCTTCAGCTCGACAAGCGCGTCGGCGATGGCGAGCAGCGCCGCCGAGCCGTCGAACAGCTCGCCGCGGAAGTCGGTCCTCAGGCCATAGCAAAGCACCGGGATGCCCGCCTCGTCGGCGAGCCGGGCGAGCTGCCACACCTGCGCCTTGGTCAGGAACTGCGCCTCGTCGACAAGCACGCAGGCGAACGGCGTCTCCGCGTGGCGCGCGACGACCTCGGCATGGATGTCGGTTGCCGCCTCGAAGCGGTGCGCATCGGCGGCAAGGCCGATGCGCGAGGAGATGGCGCCAAAGCCCGGCCGGTCGTCGATCGCGCTGGTCCACAGCATCACCGCCATGCCGCGTTCGCCATAGTTGAACGCCGCCTGCAGCAGCGTCGAACTCTTCCCCGCGTTCATCGACGCGTAGTAGAAATAGAGCTTGGCCATCAGTCGCCGAGGTCGCGCGCCACCTTGGGGTCGCGCAGCAGCGCGTCGATCTTTCCGGCCGTGTCGTAGCTCGCGTCGACGCGGAACTTCAGCTCGGGCGTGTACTTGGTGCTCATCGCCCGCGCCACCTCGCCGCGCAGGAAGCGGGCGTTTCGCCTCAGCGCTTCCAGCACCGCGTCGTCATCGCCGCCGAGCGCCTTCACGTACGCCGTCGCAATCCTGAGGTCGGACGATACCCGCACCTCGCTCACCGAAACGATATGGCTCTCGAGCACCGGGTCACGTACCTCGCCGCGCCCCAGCACAGCGGCAAGCACATGCCGCACCTGCTCGCCGATGCGGAGCAGGCGCACCGACTTGCCCTCGGCAGTCCCTGTGTGGCGCATCGCATGGCCTCCGTTCAGAGCGTCCGCTCGCGCTCCACGACCTCGAAGACCTCAAGCATGTCGCCCTTCTTGATGTCGTTGGTATCGGCAAGCACAACGCCGCATTCGAGGCCGGCACGCACCTCGGCGACGTCGTCCTTGAACCGGCGCAGCGAGGCGATCGTCGTCTTCGACACGATGACGTCCTCGCGCGTCAGGCGTGCATTGATGCCCTTGCGGATGACGCCGTCGAGCACGAGCAGGCCGGCGGCCTTGTCCTTCTTGCCGGCCGGGAACACCTCGCGCACCTCGGCGCGGCCGACTACGGTCTCGATGACCTCGGGGCCGAGTTCGCCCGACATCGCCGACTTCACCCATTCGGTGAGGTGATAGATGACGTCGTAATAGCGGAACTCGACCTTCGCCCGCTCCGCCGTCTCGCGCGCCTTGGCGTTGGGGCGGACGTTGAAGCCGATGATCGGCGCCCCGGTCGAGGCGGCGAGCGTCACGTCGCTTTCGGTGATCGCGCCGACCCCCGAATGCAGCACGCGCACGCGAATCTCGTCGGTCGAGATGCGATTGACCGCCGAAACGATGGCTTCGACCGAGCCCTGCACGTCGGCCTTGATGACCAGCGGAAACTCGATCGCCTGCTTGTCCCGCAGCGCCGAGAACATCGTCTCGAGGCTGGCTGGCGCCTGCGTCGTGCGGCTCTTCTGCCGCACCGACGCACGGTACGCGGCAACCTCGCGCGCGCGTGCCTCGGTCTCAACGACAGCGAACGGGTCGCCCGCCATCGGCGTGCCCGACAGGCCGAGCACCTCGACCGGCTTCGACGGTCCCGCCGCCTTCACCTGCGTGCCCTTGTCATCGACGAGCGCGCGCACCTTGCCCCATTCGGCGCCGACGACGAAGATATCGCCGACGTTCAGGGTGCCGCGGCTGACCAGCACCGTCGCCACCGGACCGCGGCCCTTGTCGAGCTTCGCCTCGATGACGGTGCCTTCGGCAGCGCGGTCGGGATTGGCCTTGAGTTCAAGCAGTTCGGCCTGCAGCGTGATCGCCTCGATCAGCTTGTCGAGGCCGGTCTTCTTCAGCGCCGACACCTCGACGTCCTGGACATCGCCGCCCATCACCTCGACGATGATCTCGTGTTGCAGCAGCTCCTCGCGCACCTTCTGCGGGTTGGCGCCGGGCTTGTCGACCTTGTTGATGGCAACGATCATCGGCACGCCCGCCGCCTTGGTGTGGTTGATCGCCTCGACCGACTGCGGCTTCAGGCCGTCGTCGGCGGCGACGACGAGCACGACGATGTCGGTGACGTGCGCGCCGCGGCTGCGCATCTCGGTGAACGCCTCGTGGCCGGGCGTATCGAGAAAGGTGACGATATCGCCGCTCGCCACCTGCACCTGATAGGCGCCGATGTGCTGGGTGATGCCGCCGGCCTCGCCCGACACCACGTCGGTGCCGCGCAGCGCGTCGAGCAGCGAGGTCTTGCCATGGTCGACGTGGCCCATGATGGTGACCACCGGCGGCCGTGGCTTCAGGCTGGCCGGATCGTCCGCCGCGCCTTCAAGGCCGATCTCGACGTCCGATTCGCTGACGCGCTTGATGGTGTGGCCGAACTCGGTGACGAGCAGTTCGGCGGTGTCCTGGTCGATGGTGGTGTTGATCGTCGCCATCGAGCCCATCTTGAACAGCGCCTTGACGAGATCGGCGCCTTTTTCAGCCATGCGGTTGGCGAGCTCCTGGACGGTGATCGCCTCGGGCACAACGACGTCGCGCACCTGCTTGGCCTGGGCAGCGCCACCCATGTGCGCACGGCGCTCCTTCTCGCGCGCGCGGCGCAGCGCGGCGAGACTGCGGGCGCGGCCGCCGTCGTCGCCCTCGAGCGCGCGCGTGACTGTCAGCTTGCCCGAACGGCGATGGTCGTCGCGGCCGCGCGCCGGCTTCGGCGTCTCCTTGCGGACCGGCGCCGCGGCGCCACGCCGCGGCGCGCGCTCCTCGTCCTCGACGGCCGGTGCGGTGCGGGCATGCGCTGGCTCGGCGCGCTCAACCACGGGGACGGGCGCCGGCGCGGCTGCTGTCTCAACGGCATGCTTGCGTGCCGCTTCGTCGTCGCGGCGGCGCTCCTCGGCGCGGCGCCTTTCGGCATCAAGCGCCTCGGCGCGCATGGTCTCCTCGCGGCGGCGCGCTTCCTCGGCGGCGCGCAGGCGCGCTTCCTCGGCCTCGCGCAGCAGTTGCGCCTGCCGTTCCTGGCGGCTCAGCAAGTCGCTCGCCGGCGTCGCCGGGCGCGGCTTCGCCGGGGTTGCAGCTGGCCGCGGCGCGGGCGCCGGCGCTTCGGCCTTGACCTCCTCGACCGGCGTCTCGCCTGGCTTGCCGAGGATACGGCGACGCTTGACCTCGACCACCACCGACTTGGTGCGGCCGTGGCTAAAGCTCTGCTTGACCTTGCCGACGTCGACGGTCCGCTTGATGCCAAGCGGCGCGCGCGCGCCCAGGGTCGGTTTGTTATCGTCGCTCATGCGTACCCTTCATCAACCTCATTCACGGCGGCGCCGGGTGAAACCGGCTCTGCGCCTTGCTCGTCGCCAAGGCCAAGATAGTCGCGCCACCGACGAACGGCCGCTTCGACCCGAAGCGCGGCCTGCCGGTCGCGGAGCGCGGCATGTACCACATTCGATTGACCAAGCGCCAAGGACAATTCTTCGCGTCCCGCCGGCAGCGTCAGCGCTGTGGCGTGTCCGCGCCGCGAATGCAACCGTTGCGACAGCTTGCGAACGCCGTCGGGCGCCGCGTCGGCGGCATGCAGCACCAGCGGCGCGCCGGCATCGATCGCCTCGGCGACCCGCTCGCTGCCGGTGACGAGATGGCCGGCACGCAGTTCGAGACCAAGCCGGTCGAGCGCCGCGCGTCGCAGGCCGACCTCGATAAGCCCGGCGATGTCGGCGGGCACCTGCCGGAGCTCGCCCTTGAACGCACGCGCCAGCGCGCCCTTCAGCCTGCCCTTGGCCTCGGCGGCCGTGATCGCGGCGCGATCGGGCGTCACCCAGGCGCCGCGGCCGGGCGCACGCGCGCCGACATCGGGCAGCACGACGCCGTCGGGCGACAGCGCGAGGCGAATAAGCCCGCCGCGCGCCGCGCCTTCACCGCTCAATATGCAGCGACGTTCGGGTTCATGCCGAGGCATCCGCGGTCGCGTCCTCCCCGGCCGTGTCGTCGGCGAACCAGTGCGCACGCGCCGCCATGATGATACGGTTGCCCTCGTCCTCGCTGAGGCCATATTCCTTGAGGACACCGTCGCGCTTCGACACGAGTTCGTCGGTGGCAAGGTCGCCAAGGTCGTCGAGCGTCTTGATGCCGGCCTTGCCGAGCGTCACCAGCATCTTTTCGGAAAGCCCGTCGATCGCGGCGAGCGCGTCCTCGACGCCAAGCGCGCGGCGCTCCTCACGCGCCTTCGCCTCGCGCCGCTCGAGCGCTTCGGCGGCGCGGTTCTGCAACTCGGCGGCCAGGTCGTCGTCAAAGCCCTCGATCGAGGCCAGCTCGTCAAGCTCGACGTAGGCGACCTCCTCCATCTCGGTGAAGCCTTCGGCGACGAGCAACTGCGCCAGCGTCTCGTCGACGTCGAGTTCGGTCATGAACATTTCCGAGCGCTCGACGAATTCGCGCTGCCGCTTCTCGCTTTCGTCGGTCTCGGTCATGATGTCGATCTGATGGCCGGTCAGCTGGCTGGCGAGGCGCACGTTCTGGCCGCGCCGGCCGATGGCGAGCGACAGCTGGTCGTCCGGGACGACGACCTCGATGCGCTGGTCCTCCTCGTCGATGACGACCTTGGTCACCTCGGCCGGCTGCAGCGCGTTGACGACGAACGTGGCGATGTCGGGCGACCAGGGGATGATGTCGATCTTCTCGCCCTGCAGCTCCTGCACCACGGCCTGCACGCGGCTGCCCTTCATGCCGACGCAGGCGCCGACCGGGTCGATCGACGAATCGCGGCTGATGACGCCGATCTTGGCGCGGCTGCCGGGGTCGCGCGCGACCGCCTTGATCTCGATGATGCCATCGTAGATTTCCGGCACTTCCTGCGCGAACAGCTTCTTCATGTACTCGCCGGCGGCGCGCGACAGGAAGATCTGCGGCCCGCGGTTCTCGCGGCGCACGTCCTTGATCAGGCAGCGAACACGGTCGTTGACGCGCAGCAGTTCGCGCGGGATCTGCTGGTCGCGGCGGATGACGCCCTCGGCACGGCCGAGGTCGACGACGACATGGCCGAACTCGACGCGCTTGACGACACCGGTCGTGATCTCGCCGATGCGATCCTTGAACTCCTCGTACTGGCGCTCGCGCTCGGCGTCGCGCACCTTCTGCACGATCACCTGCTTGGCCGCCTGCGCAGCGATGCGGCCGAACTCGATCGGCGGCAACGGGTCGACGACAAAATCGCCGAGCTTCGCGTCCGTGTCGCGCTGCTTCGCCGCGTCGATGCTGATCTGCTTGAAATGGTCCTCGACCGCCTCGACCACCTCGAGCACGCGCCACAGCCGCATCTCGCCCGAAACCGGATCGATCTTGGCGCGAATGTCGTTCTCGGCGCCATAGCGGGCACGCGCGGCGCGCTGGATCGCTTCTTCCATCGCCTCGATGACGATCATGCGGTCGATCGATTTCTCGCGCGCGACGGCGTCGGCGATGGCGAGCAGCTCGGCCTTGTTGGCGGAAATGGCGGTGGCCATCAGTCGGTATCCTCTTCTTCCAAAATCTCGTCGGCGCCGCCTGCGTCGAGCGGCTTCGTCGCCTTCAGGAGGTCGTCGGTCAGCACGAGCTTCGCGCTGGCGATCGCCGCCAGCGGCAACAGCTTCTCGCCGGCATCGAGCGCGATGCGCACCATATCATTTTCAAGCGCGACGATCCGCCCCTGGAATCGCTTGCGCCCGTCGATCGGCTCAACCGTCGTCAGCTTCGCCTCGTGGCCGGCCCAGTCGGCATAGTCCTGCCGCCGGGTGAGCGGCCGGTCGATGCCGGGCGACGACACCTCGAGGCTGTATTCGTGCGCGATCGGATCGACGTCGTCGAGCATCGCCGAGATGCGCCGGCTCAGCGTCACGCACTGGTCGATCGTCAGCTGCCGCGTCGCCGGGTCTTCGGCCATCACCTGCAGTGTCCGCCCGCCGATCATCGCGACGCGCACGAGATCGAAGCCCAAGTCGGTGACGATGGGCGCAATCAGCGGTTCGAGCGCTTTCGTGTCGGCCAAGATCAAAACCTCTATTGCGCCGGCCCCGAACCTTGGAACCAGCCTCCGCTTGGATTACCCATGTGGAGAATGCGCCGCATATAGGAGCTTTGACGCCGTGGAGCAAGAAGGACTCGTCGCCGCCGGCGAATACCGCCGCGAGCTTGCCGCGAGCCTCGCGCGCATGGCCGAGAACGCGCTCGACTGGGAGCATCTGCCGCACCTGCATGCGGCAAGCTTCGCCAGCATCCGCCTGATCGGCGCCGACGCCGCCGGCTGGCGCGCCGAAGCGACGCTGCCTGGCGGCGGACACGATATCGCGCTGGCGCTGCGCCTGTCGGGCGATGTCGCCGCCGGCCATGTCCGCTGGGTGACGACGACGCACGTCGGCGGCCGACTGGTCAGCCGCATCGACACCGACGCGGTGGCAACCGGGGCGCGCAGCTGCCGCATCCACGTCCGCTTTTTCGCTGCCGCCGCCGGCATGGACGATTATTTTCGTGACCTTTATGCGCGCCTCTACGACGAGGACGAAGCGATGATGGTCGCGCGCCAGCGCGCGATCGACAGCCCCGACCGCGGTTTCCGCGTCCTCGGCGGCTGGCGTGTTCCCAACGCCTGTCCGCATCTCGGCCTGCCGCTCGACGCCGAACCCGACGCCGACGGTATTGTCACCTGCCCTTGGCACGGCTACCGCTTCGACGTCCGCAGCGGGCGCTGCGTCAGCGGCGCCGACTGCGGCTGGAGCGCCCGTTCGTTCGATACCGGAGAGAGATCCCCCAATGCAGCCTAGTCTTGCCGCCTTCGCGCTCGCCCTCGTCGCCGCCTGCAGCGGTGCCCCGGCAACCTCGGCGAGTACCGATCCGGAAGATACCAATGCCGCCGCGAACGAGGGCACGACGGCGGCTCCCGGCGACGCGCCGTTCTCGGTCGCCGTGCTGACCCGCTTTGACGAGCCGTGGGCGATGACCTTCCTGCCCGACGGCCGGATGCTCGTCACCGAGAAGAAAGGCAGGCTCAAGCTCTATGCAATCGGCGGCACCGCGGTCGACGTCGCTGGCGTTCCCGCCGTCGACTACGGCGGACAGGGCGGACTCGGCGACATCGTGCTGCACCCCGATTTCGCCAGCAACGGCGTCGTTTACATCAGCTATGCCGAAGCCGGTGACGGCGACACGCGCGGCGCCGCGGTCGCCCGTGCGACGCTGGTGCTTGGCGATGCGCCGCGCCTCGACGGCCTGCAGGTGGTCTGGCGGCAGCAGCCCAAGGTGACCGGGCGCGGCCATTATGGCCACCGCATCGCCTTTGGCCCCGACGGCATGATGTATGTCTCCGCCGGCGACCGGCAGAAGCTCGATCCGGCGCAGGATCTTGACGGCACCATGGGCAAGATTGTGCGGCTGACCGATGCCGGTGCGGTGCCCGACGACAACCCGTTCAGCCACCGCGGCGGCGCTGCCGCGCAGGTCTGGTCGTACGGCCATCGCAATCCGCTCGGGCTGGCCTTCGATGCCGACGGCCGGCTGTGGAACACCGAGATGGGGCCGGCCAACGGCGACGAGCTCAACCTCGTCGTGCGCGGCGCCAACCATGGCTGGCCG
The DNA here is from genome assembly GCA_964455325.1 of uncultured Sphingosinicella sp. Lineage (GTDB taxonomy): Bacteria > Pseudomonadota > Alphaproteobacteria > Sphingomonadales > Sphingomonadaceae > Sphingosinicella. The sequence continues at coordinate 18,722 of CAYVVV010000016.1, forward strand.
GTCGCGTCGATGGGCGACCATTATGACGGCCGCGATATCCCCGACCATGCGCCCGGCGACGGCTTCGCGGCGCCGCAGCAATATTGGGTGCCGGGCATCGCCCCGGGCAGCCTGATGATCTATTCGGGCAAGCTGTTCGCGGACTGGACGGGCGATGCCTTCATCGGCGCGCTCGGCGGTGAATCGCTGCTCCGCGTCGATCTCGACGGCGCCACGGTGAAGACGGTCGACCGCTGGGAGATGCAGGCGCGCATCCGCGAGGTCGAGCAGGGTCCCGACGGCGCCATCTGGCTGCTCGAGGATGGCCGCAGCGGCGGCCGCCTGCTGAAGCTGACGCCGCGCTGACCGCCTGTCAGTCAGGCGGTGCGCCGGTAGCGGAAATGCCAGATCGGGCGGCCTTCGCCGGCCGCCCAGTCGCCATAGCGCGTCGGCGGCCAGTCGGCGGGGCGCTGGTCCCAGTCGGCGGGGCGTTCGGCGAGCCAGTCGAAGTCGTTGCGCCGCGCCATCTGCAGCAGCGTCCAGCGCATGTAGACAGGGTGGTCGGTGGCGATGCGCATCTCGCCGCCGGGCTTCAGCTTCGCCGCGACGAGGTCGAGCGGGCCGCGGTTGACGAAGCGGCGCTTGGCGTGGCGCGCCTTTGGCCATGGATCGGGGTGCAGCAGGTAGGCGCGCTCGAGCGCGGCATCGGGCAGCCGCTCCAGCACGCCCAGCGCGTCGCCCATGTGGATGCGGACGTTCTTGAGACCGGCGTCCTCGATATGGCCGAGCAGACCGGTGACGCCGTTCACAAACGGCTCGCAGCCGATGAAGCCGGTGCCCGGCCGCGCGCCTGCGTGCCAGGCGAGATGCTCGCCCTTGCCGAAACCGATCTCGAGCTCCAGCGGCCGGTCGTCACCGAACAGGCGGCGCGCATCGAGCGGCCCGTCGGGAACCGCGACGCGCGGCAGCAGCTCGTCGACCAGCCGCTGCGCGCGCGCGCGCAGCTTGAATGCCTGGCTGCGGCCGTACAGCCGGCGGATGGTCGTCGGGTCGGACAAGGATGGCGCCGTCGTCAGTTGCGGCAGGGCTTGCCGTCATATTGCCGGCGATGCAAGCGATACGCCGTGCCGTCATAGCGTACGACCGGGAAACAGAACCCGGGTCCGCCGATCTCGAGGTCGGGCCAACCACCGGCGCCCTTGCTGGCAAGGATGGCGAGCATGCCGGTGCCGTTCGTCATCAGCTTCCAGCCGCCGGTCTTCTGCTTGCTGACCAGCCAGTAGCCGACGCCGGTGTTGCCATGGCAATAGCTGCCGCCTTCGGTAAGCACGGCCTCCGGCAGTCCATCGCCGTTGAGGTCGCGGACCTCGGCGACGGCACCGGGAACGTAGGATGGGGTGGGATCATCGCAGGCGCGCCAGATCTTGCCCTGGCGCGCGAAACCCGCCGCCTTGAACGCCGCCGCCTCGTCGGCCGCCGGCAGTGGCGGCGCGGCGAGCGCGGCCGAGGACACGAATGCAACCGCAGCAGCGACCGTGATGCGCATGGCTACCTCCGATTTGATCGCCGCAGCATACGCCGAATCGCCGGCGTGCGAAACGACCGGTCAGAGCGCCGCCTTCAGTGCGTCGACGAGGTCAAGCCGTTCCCACGAGAAACCGCCGTCGGCATCGGCCGCGCGGCCGAAATGGCCATAGGCAGCGGTGCGCTCGTAGATCGGCCTGTTGAGGCCAAGGTGGGTGCGGATACCCTTCGGCGTCAGCCGGACGAGTACGGGCAGCACCGCCTCAAGCTTCGCTTCCTCGACCGTGCCGGTACCGTGCAGGTCGACATAGAGCGACAGCGGCTCGGCGATGCCGATGGCGTAGCTGAGCTGGATCGTGCAGCGGCGGGCAAGGCCGGCGGCGACGATGTTCTTCGCCATGTAGCGCGCGACATAGGCCGCCGAGCGGTCGACCTTGGTCGGATCCTTGCCGGAAAAGGCGCCGCCGCCGTGCGGCGCCGCGCCGCCATAGGTGTCGACGATGATCTTGCGGCCGGTGAGGCCGGCATCGCCATCGGGGCCGCCGATCTCGAACAGGCCGGTGGGATTGACGTAGACGGCACCTTCGCTGGTCGGCATCCAGCCCTTCGGCAGCACATCCTCGAACACCGTCATCACATAGTCGCGCAGCCGCCGCTGGCCGGCGTCGTTCGACATCGCCTTGGTGTGCTGCGTCGACACGACGAGCGCGGTGGCGCGCACGGGCCGACCGTTCTCATAAGCGAGCGTGACCTGGCTCTTCGCGTCGGGCTCCAGGAAGTCGACGACGCGACCGCGCCGGTCATGCGCCAGCCGCTCAAGAATGCGGTGCGAATAATAGAGGGTCGCCGGCATGTACTCGGGCGTCTCGTCGCAGGCGAAGCCGAACATGATGCCCTGGTCGCCGGCGCCCTCGTCCTTGTTGCCCGATTCGTCGACACCCATCGCGATGTGGTCGGACTGGCCGTGCAGGTGGCAGGCGAAATTGGCGGTCTGCCAGTGGAAGCCGTGCTGCTCGTAGCCGATGCGGCGGACGGTGGCACGCGCGACCTTCTCGATCTCGTCCAATGTCGGGAATACATCGGGTTTGCAGCGCACCTCGCCGGCAAGCACGATGCGCTGCGTCGTCACCAGTGTCTCGCAGGCGACACGAGCGACCGGATCGCGCGACAGGAACAGGTCTACAACGGCGTCCGAAATCTGGTCGGCGACCTTGTCGGGATGGCCTTCCGACACCGATTCGGAAGTGAACAGATAGTCGCTGCGCGCCATGATAGGTCCTTGCTCGCCGGGGATGCCGCCGTCTAACCGCGGCCGCCGGCGATGGCAAGCGCACATAAAGAAGTGTTTATATGTCTTCCGGGATGCGCGCGCGAACAAAAGCCAGCACCTCGGCGCGCGCGGCATCGTCGGGCAGCGACCGGTAGGCGGCGATCAGTTCGCGCGTCGCCGCATGGCTGTCGGGAAGCGCGTCGAACGGCTGTGGCGGGGGTTCGGCGAGCATCGTCGGCACGGGCGTGCCAGCATCGATCCCCTCGAAGAACCAGTCGATGCCAGTGCCAAGGCAGCGCGCGATCTCGAACAGCTTGCTTGCCGACACGCGGTTGGTGCCGTTCTCGTATTTCTGCACCTGCTGCGCGCTGA
>CAYVVV010000017.1:0-16158 GCA_964455325.1 uncultured Sphingosinicella sp.
GAGGCGCATGACGCCGCTGATCATCTGCCGCTCGCCCTCGTCGATGACGCCGGCGGTGGTGGCTTCGGACACGATGAGGTGCAGTTCCTCGGCGGTAACCTGGTCGGCATCCTCTCGCGACGTGCCGAGAAGGCCGAGCAGCAGCGCCGTCGACTTGCCAAGCAGCCAGACGAGCGGCGCGGCGGCACGCGCGAGCAGCGCCATCGGCGGCGCGATCAGCACCGCGATGCGTTCGGGGCTGCGCAGCGCGAACTGCTTGGGCACCAGCTCGCCCATCGTCAGCGACAGATAGGTGATGAGTGTGACGACGATGACGATGCCGGCCTCCCCCGCCGCGCGCTCGGGCACTCCCGCGAGCGCGAGCCGTTCCGCCATCGGCCCGCCGAGCGTCGCGCCCGAATAGGCGCCGGCGACGATGCCAACGAGCGTGATGCCGATCTGTACCGTCGACAGGAAACGGCCCGGCTCCTCGTGCAAGGCAAGCGCCGTCCGTGCGCCGGGCTTGCCGGCATTGGCCATTGCCTGCAGCCGTGGCCGGCGCGAGGAGACGATCGCCATCTCCGACATTGCGAATACACCATTGAGCAGGATCAGAAGGAGGATGATGCCGAAATCGGACCAGGGAAACGGCTGCATGATGCGCTTCCATTACACGGCGCGAGCCGGCATTGGAAAGTGAATGCAAGGGAGCGGATGATGCTGAACATGCTGCGCCGGGAGGGTGCCGGCCCGCCGCTTGTGCTGGTGCACGGCTGGACCTGCGATCACACGACGATGCTGCCCGTCGCCGATGCCCTGCCAGGCCGCGCCGCGGTGCTTCCCGATCTGCTCGGCCATGGTGCCAGCCCAAGGGCCGACGATTATGCGATCGCCCGGCAGGCCGAAGCGGTACTGGCGGTGGCGCCCCGGCGCGCGATCTGGATTGGCCATTCGATGGGCGCGCAGGTCGCGGTCGAGGCAGCCGTCCGGGCGCCCGGCCGCGTCGCTGCGCTCGTCCTGCTCGACCCGGCGCAGATCACGCCGACGGAGGCCGCACTGGCGTTCCGCGACCGCATGGCCGCCGACCTCACGCGCGATGACCTCGCCGCGGTGCTGCGTGCCTTCTCGCGCTCGATGATCGTCAAGGCGACCAGTCCGGCCGCCGTCGAAGCGCTCTCCGAGCTGCAGGCGCGCGCCGATCCCGACGCGACGCGCAAGGGCTGGGCGGCGATCTGGGCCTGGGACGGTCGCACCCGCCTCGCCGCGGTGACCTGCCCGACGCTGGTCATCACCGTCGAGAAGACGATGAACCGGCTTGCCGACATTGCCCGGCTCAACCGGAATGTGTCGACCGCACAGGTCACCGGATCGGGACACATGCTGCAGTACGAGGTGATGGATCAGGTCGCACCGATGCTGCGTCGCTTCCTCGCATTGAATGCTTCGGTCATCGAAGGTTAAGCCGCAATCAGCGGAACTATGCCTGCTGCCGGACGTAGTTTGGTACAATAGATCTTGCGGGAGATGATGATGATGATTCGGGCAAAACTCGTCACCCTCGCCAGCATCACCAGCCTGGCGCTCGTTGCCGCCTGCACCACCGATCCGCAGACGGGCGAGAAGCGCATCTCGAAGACCGCCGTCGGCGCCGCGATCGGCGCGGGGGCGGGTGCCGGGCTCGGCGCCATCATCGGCGGCAAGCGCAACCGCACCGAAGTGCTGATCGGTACCGGCATCGGCGCCATCGCCGGCGCCGCCGTCGGCGCCTACATGGACAAGCAGGAAAAGGAGCTTCGCGAAAAGACCGCCGGCACCGGCGTCGAGGTGGTGCGCAAGGGCGACGAGATCCTGCTCAACATGCCCTCGCAGGTGACGTTCGACGTCGATTCGGCGATCGTCAAACCGACGTTCCAGCCGACGCTGAACGAAGTCGCGCGCGTACTGTCGCAGTACGAGAAGACGTTTGTCGACATCGTCGGCCATACCGATTCGACGGGTTCGGACGCATACAACATGACACTGTCGCAGCGCCGCGCCGACAGCGTCGCGACCTATCTTGCGTCGAACGGCGTCGTCCTCGCGCGCATCGCGACGCAGGGGATGGGCGAAAGCCAGCCGGTCGCCGACAACGCCACCGAGGCTGGGCGCGCGCAGAACCGCCGCGTCGAGATCAAGCTGGTGCCGGTGACAGTCGACGCGACGGGCTGATCTTCAATCCAGCTTGCTGCGGCTGATCGCATCGCTGCCGGCAGGCAGGCTGAACAGCATGCCGTCGCGGCCGACGATGACCTCGCCGCCGAAGCGCCGGCGCGCGTCGCCGAGGAAATAGGGCTGGATCAGCCGTGTCGGCAGCGGTGGCACGATGTGCGTCAGCACCAGCATGTCGACCCCGGCCGCCGCGGCGATGCGCGCCGCGTCGGACGGTGATGCATGATACGACGGAATATCGGCCATCACCTTCGCGTTGGCGTCGCGCCCGGCCGCCCTGAGCGCCGTGCCCATCGCCGCGACCATGGCTGGATTGAGCGCCTCGTGGATCAGCAGGTCGGCACCTTTCGCCGCCACGGCGACGCGCGTATCGGCAGCAGTGTCGCCGCTGAGCACCACCGACCGACCGCGATAGTCGAAGCGGTAGCCGACCGCTGGCGAAACCGGCCGATGGTCGACCGGAAAGGCAGTCACCTTGAGATCGCCGTCGTCGAGCACGACCACCTGACCCGCCGCATCGAACGCGCGCGCGACGAGCCCGTGTCCCGTCGGCGGCACCACTGCAGCGCCGTGGTGCGCGATACGATAGCCGCGGTCGGGCACATAGGCGGCGTTGAAGCCGTCGACGACCGCCGCGACGCCGGTCGGACCGTAAACCGGAAGTGGCGTGCGTCTGCTGCCCGTCGCCCAGCGCAACGTCATCAGTTCACCGATGCCGTCGATGTGGTCGGAATGGAAATGCGTCAGCAGCAGCGCTTCAACGCTGCCGATCGGCAGGCCCATCGCGCCGAACGTGCGCGCCGCGCCGCTGCCCATGTCGACGACGAACAGCCGCCTGCCGGCAATGACGGCGGTACACGGGCCGGCACGCGTCGGATCGGCCATCGGCGAACCAGTGCCGCACAGCGCGACGTGAAGCCCGTCGGCAAGACCCGCCGTCGCATCGCGCCCGACGTTCGCGGCGACGGCGCGCTCGAACAGCGCCCGGCCGATCGATTCGCCAAACAGGCCGAAGGCGATAGCGCCAACGGCGGCCAGCCCGGTGATGACGACAAAGATCCGTTTCATGCGCATCTTCCCGCGTGCATCAGTGAGCGGCCAGCGGCGGTGCATGTCAATGCGCCCGTGTATCATTTTTCTGCGCTTGCCGATCGCGCCGACGAGCGCGAATGATGGCAAACGACAGACTGGGGGAGGCAAGCATGCGACACGGTACGATCGTCCTGGCAGCAGCGGGGATGCTGGCTCTTGCCGCGTGCGAGCAGCGACCAACCGGCAGCGGCGAAACGGCAGACGAGGTTGCTGAGGCGCCGTACCCGATGCAGGTCTATTGGGGCGACACGCACCTTCATACGTCAAACTCGGTCGACGCGTTCGGCTTTGGCGTCCGCCTTGGGCCGGAGGAGGCCTACCGCTTCGCGCGTGGCGAGGAAGTCACGGCAACCAACGGCCTCAAGGCCAGGCTGTCGCGACCGCTCGACTTCCTTGTCATTGCGGACCATTCCGACGGCCTTGGTGTCACCCGCCGCATCTTCGAGGCGCCGCGCATCGCACTGCGCGACCCGCTGCTGCGGCGCTGGCACGACATGATGCACGAAGGGCCGCAAGGCTCGCTGCGAGCCACCGGCGAGCTTATCGACCGCGCGGCTGCAGGAACACTGCCGCCGCACTTGCTCGACCCCGACGAGACGGCCGAAGGTACGCGGACGATCTGGACCGAGAACAACGAGATCGCCGAGCGTTACAACGAACCGGGCAAGTTCACCGCGCTGATTGGCTTCGAATACACGCTGATGCCGGGCGGTAACAACCTGCACCGCGTCGTCGTGCTGCGCGATGGCAAGGATCGGGCCGACCAGGTGCTGCCATTCTCGTCGCTGGTCGGGACAAGGATCGACGATCTATGGGACTATATGGACAGCTACGAGAAGACGACCGGCGGCAGGATGCTGGCGATCCCGCACAACGGCAACCTGTCGAACGGCCTGATGTTCGAAATGACCATGCCGGGCGGCGGCGCGATGAGCGCCGACTACGCCCGCCGCCGCGCCGCGCGCGAACCTGTCGTCGAGGTCACGCAGATCAAGGGCGACGGCGAGACGCACCCGTTCCTGTCACCGAACGACGAGTTGGCCGGGTTTGGCGTCGACGGCTGGGAGCTTGGCAACCTGCCCATGTCCGAACGCAAGACCAACGCCATGCTTGCCGGCGAGTATGCGCGCGAGGCGCTGAAGCGCGGCCTCGCGATCGAGGTGCGGACGGGTGTCAATCCCTACAAGTTCGGGATGATCGGTTCAACCGACAGCCACACCGCGCTCACCACCGGCGATGAAAACAACTTCTTCGGCAAGCATTCCGGCAGCGAGCCCAACGCCAAGCGCGCGCTGCAGGCGCAGAACCTAGGCAATCGGCAGGGCCGGTTCGGCTGGCACTACCTTGCCGGCGGCTACGCCGCGGTATGGGCGAAGGCCAATACCCGCGCCGCCATTTTCGACGCCATGATGCGGCGCGAGGTCTATGCAACCACGGGTCCGCGCATGACCCTGCGTTTCTTCGGCGGCTGGGACTTCACCGACGCCGATCTCGCCGGCGACGTTGCCAGGACCGGCTACGCGCGCGGTGTGCCGATGGGCAGCGATCTGAGACCCGGTTCGGGCACCCCGACGTTCATCGTCACCGCGCTCAAGGATCCCGAAGGCGCCAATCTCGACCGCGTCCAGATCGTCAAGGGATGGATCGATGCCGACGGCAAGTTGCACGAGCGCGTCCACGATGTCGCCTGGAGCAGCCCCGACACGCGCCGGCGCGGCGCCGACGGCAAGCTGCCACCCGTTGGCGATACCGTCGACATCGCCAGAGCGACCTACCGCAATTCGATCGGCGCGCCCGAGCTGAAGGCGGTCTGGCGCGATCCCGATCACGACCCTGCGCTGCGCGCCTTCTACTACGCCCGCGTTGTCGAGATCCCGACGCCGCGCTGGGTCGCCTATGACGCGCGGCGCTACGGCTTTGCGCTGCCGCCGAACGTCAAGGCGAAGGCGCAGGAACGCGCCTACACGTCGCCGATCTGGTATGCACCAAAGAGCTAGCGGATCGGGTTGAAGGCGAGGTTTGCCGGCCTGCTGTTCGTTGTTGCGCTGGTACTGCTGATCAATGAAGCCTGGCGCGGCGGCGATCCGGCGGTTCGCCGTGCCCGCGCTGCGCCTGGCGCGGCTGGCAACCTCTTACGCGATCGGCGGCATGACAAGCTTCTGGCTGATCGAGCGGACGCTGGCCTGACGGTCAGCCGACGAGCATGGCGCCGGCAAGCCCCAGCGCGAACACCGCGAGCGTCGCCGCAATGACCGGCATCGATGCCTTCCAGCCCTGCTTCAGCAGCAGCTGCATCGGCGAGCGGATACCGGTCGCCGTCACCGCAAGCAGCAGCAGCGCCGAAGTCGCCGTGCGGCATGCAGCGGCCACGGCATCGGGAAACGGCCAGACCGAGTTGACCACGACGAGGCCAAGGAAGCCGAGCACGAACCATGGCACACCGATGCGGCCGGCCACGGTCGCGCCATCGCGCGGCAGCACCAATGCCAGCACTGCAAGCGTCGGCGCCAGCAGCGTCACGCGCGTCAGCTTGACGATCGCGGCGGTTTCGCCCGCTTCGTCCGAGAACGAATAGCCGGCGCCAAGCGCCTGCGCGACATCGTGAATCGACGCGCCGATCATGAAGCCCGCCTCGCGGCTGCTAAGCCCAATCGCCTGCGCGATCAGCGGATAGGTCGACATCGCCAGCGCGCTCGCCGCCGCCACCGCGACGAGCACGAGGGTCAGCTGCGCCTGCCCGACCCTTTTGTCGCCGAGCAGTCCGGACAGCGCCAGCGCCGCCGAGGCGCCGCATATCGCGACCGATCCGCCGGCCAGCATGCCGAAATAGCGATCCTGCCCGCAGAACCGCGCGGTACCGACGCCGACGAGGATACCGGTCGCGATCAGCGCCGCGATGATCACGAAGCCGGTCAGTCCGAGCGCACCAATCTGCCACAGCGTGATCTGCGTGCCGACAAGGACGATGCCCCAGCGCAGCAGCGTCAGCGATGCAAAGCCCAGTCCCGGATGCACACGCATATCGCCGTTGACGAAGTTGAGCGCCAGCCCAATGAGCAGACCCATCAGCATCAGCGGCGCGCCATAATGGTCCGACAGCCAGGCGGCGGCGAGCGCGGCAACGCCGACGACGGCCAAACCCGGGAACATCCGTCGCCATGCCGGTTCCGCCGTCGCAGCCGGCTGCTGCGAGTAGTCGAGCACGTCGCCATACAGGTCGGCGGCAAGCGGCAGATCGCCGCGCGGAGCGATCGGCTGCGGTCCCCTGGCCATCGTCATTCTCCGGGCGCGTGCGGCTGCAGTCGCGGCACCAGCACATGGATCCACAGCAGCGCGGCGAGATAGGCGCTCGCACAGATCGCAAACATTGGCCAGTAACCGATGTTGTTGTCGAGCGACCAGCCGGTCAGCTCGATGATGGCAACACCCGAAATGTTGCCGGCAACGCCGCCCGCCGCGATCACGCTGGCGACGCGCGCGGTCGGCACGATGTCGGCGGTCATGCCGAAGATGTTGGTCGAGAACCCCTGGTGAGCGAACAGGGCAAGCCCGATCAGCAGCGCCGCGATCCACGGACTGCCCACATAAAGCGCCAGCGGCAGCGGCAGGATGACCAGCGCAAACAGGAACATCGACGTCTTGCGCGCGCGATTGATGCTGAGACCGCGTGACAGCAGGATCGGAAACAGCCCGCCACTGGTCATCGCACCAAGCGCGGCGAGCAAGAAGATGATGGCGATGGGGTAGCCGAGGCTCGCCTGACCCATGCCGTATTCGCGGTTGAAGAAGTCGGGCATCCAGAACAGTACGAACCACCAGACCTGATCGGTGAGCATCTTGGCACCGATCACCGCCCAGCTGCGGCGGTCTCGAAGCAATGCCGCCCAGTTGACTTTGGGCGCGCGCTCGGGCGCCGCCTCGACCGGTTCCAGCCGCCGCGTCGCCGGGATCCACAGCGCCAGCCAGACGAAGCCGAGCGCACCGGTGACAATGAATGCCGCCTGCCAGCCGAAGGCGATGGCGAAGGGCGGGATCAGCAGCGGCGTCAGGATGGCACCGATGTTGGGCGCGGTGTTGATCAGCCCGATTCCGACCGAGCGTTCCGTCAGCGGCAGATACTGCGCCGCCGCCTTGATCGCCGCCGGCGTGTTGACCGATTCGGCAGCGGCGAGCGCCACGCGCGCGGCGACGAACTGCTGCACGGTCGCGGCAAGCGCGTGCGCCATTCCGGCCAGGCTCCAGATCGCGACGGCCAGCCCGTAGGCGAACTTGACGCCGAAGCGATCGACGAACCAGCCGACGAAGAGCAGGGCGATGGCGGCAGCGAACTGGAACGCCGAGCCGAGATGGCCGAAATCGCCGTCGGTCCAGCCGAACTCCGCCTGCAAGGTCGGCTTCAGCAGCGCCAGAACCTGCCGGTCGACGTAGTTGAGCGCGGTCGCGAAGAAGATGAGGCCAACGAGCAGCCGGCGCAGCGCGCGGCCGGTGTCATGTGTGTCGGCGGCCATCGCGACTCCTCCCCCGACGCAGACTAGCAGCCGCTTCCGTTTTCGGAAGCGGCTGCAATTTCGCTTACCGCCTACCGCCGAAGTTCAGCTTTGCGGTGATGCCGACATAGCGGTCAGCCTCGCGCGGGATGAGATAGCGCAGGCTGCCGCCGGGGCCGCCCGGCGTGATCAGCGAGGCATAGCTTTCGTCGGTGACATTCTTCACCTGGAAGCGCACCGACCAGCGGTCGTTCTGGTCCTCGACGCCGAGCGCGGCGTCCCAGATGAAGTAGCTGCCGATCCTGAGCAGCGGGTTGGCGCCGAGGTCGGAGAACTGCGAGCTGGTGTACGAGAACTGGTTGCCAAACGTGATGTCGACGCCCCAGTCGGTCTCCCACGTGTAGTCGGCGCCGAGCGACGCCTTCCACTCGGGTGCGAGCGCCAGCCGCTCGCCCTTGCGCGCGTCGCTGATCGCGCCGGTTGCATCGCGGAACTCCTCGATCTGCGCATCGGTGTAGGCGATGCCGCCGCCCAGGCGCAGGCCGTCGACCGGCTGCGCGAGGAAGTCGATCTCGAAGCCCTTCGTCGACACGTTGCCGGCGTTGGTCAGGCGGGTGATGACGACGCCATTGAGCACGTCGAAGTTGTTCGCCTGATAGTCGTTGTACTTGGCGTAGAACAACGCCGCGTTGAGCACGACCGCGCCGTCGGCGAGCGTCGACTTGAAGCCGGCCTCATAGGCGTCGGCGGTCTCGGCCGATATCGGGTTGCGCTGCGCAGCAGCCTGGTTGAAGAAGACGTTGAATGCAGGCCCCTTGTAGCCCTGCGAATAGGTCGCATAGGCCATCAGGTCGTCATTGACGTCGTACTGGACGCCCGCCTTCCAGGTCAGTTCGTTGTTGTCCGTCTCGTCGCGGAAGCCGGTGGTGTCGGTGCGCACGCCGGGACCGGGAACCGGCGACGGGATACGGTCGTGGAACACGTCGAGGTGGTCCGACGTCCAGCGGCCGCCGAAGATGAACCGGAAATCGTCAGTCAGATTGGCGGTCGCCTGACCGAAGATCGCGTAGTTTTCGAAGTCCGAACCAAACGTCGCGGTCGATGTCGGGAAAGTCAGCGTCGACGATCCGACAGCGCACGGCCTGAGGCCGTTGGGCAGCGTCGGCAACGTCGTCGCCGAGCAGGTGATGACGTCGCGGCGGAAGGTACGTTCGGCTTCGGCCTTGTAGTAGTAAACGCCGATCACATAGTCGAACAGATTGCCGGTGGGCGAAGTCAGCCGCAGCTCCTGACTGAACGTGTTCGAGGTCTGCGGACCGTCGTCGTGCAGCTGCGCCACGCCGACGTAGACCTGGTCAAGCCAGTCGCCTTCGCGGATTTCACGGTTGTCCCACTCGCGATAGGCAGTGATCGAGGTGACCGTGTGGTCGCCGACCTCGAGATTGGCCTCGAGCGACAGGCCCCACGATTTCTCCTCGGTCGCGGTGACGAGGTTGTGGCGCACCTCGCGCGTGCCATCACCCTTGAAATCGACGCCATCAAGCGACCCAGCCGCGGCGCCACCCGGCGCCGTGCCGATCACCTCACCGCAGCAGTCATCGTCGGCTTCGCGGTAATCGCCGATGAGAAGCAGGCTGAGCCGGTCCGACACGTCCGCCTCGATAATGCCGCGCACACCCCAGCGGTCGTAGCCGTTGATGTCCTTGCCCGTCGTCAGGTTGCGGATATTGCCGTCGTACTGGCCCCAGAATGCCGTCCAGCGCGAGCGGACATTTTCGCTGAACGGCACGTTGAGCGTGCCCTTCACCTTGTATTCGTCGCCCTCGTAATACGAGGCCTCGATCGAACCCTCGAGGTCATTGGTGGGCCGCTTGGAGATGATCGAGACGACACCCGCCGACGTGTTCTTGCCGAACAGCGTTCCCTGCGGTCCGCGCAGCACCTCGATACGCTCGATGTCATTGAGGTCGCCGAAGCCTTCGCCGGCGCGCGCCAGCACGACACCGTCGAGCACGACCGCGACCGACGGTTCGGCGGCGATCGAGAAGTTGATCGTGCCGACGCCGCGCAGGAACAGCGCGCTGTTGAGCGTGGTACCGCCTTTCCTGAAGTTCAATGTCGGGATCAGGCTCTGGATGCCTTCGATGTTATAGGCACCCGAATTGGCGATCTGATCGCCGCCGACCACCGAGATGGCGACCGGCACGTCCTGCAGGTTCTGTTCGCGTTTTTGCGCCGTGACGATGATCTCACCCAGCAGCTCGACGTCCTCCTGCGCCTCCTGCTCCTGCGCCGCCGCAGGCAGCGCCATGGCAAGCGCACTGACACCTGCCAGCGTTGTCATAACATGGTTGCGAAGAATCCGCGTACGGCGTGCTGACATGACCTATCCTCCGTGCTCGCGGCGCTGATTGAATGATTTGTCCCACTTCGGGTCGCGCCTTTGAGCAAGGACGCTAGGCAAGTCGTTGCCGGGTGTCAACGTTGCCGGCCGGTTTCGCAGCGGTTATGTTATCGTTGTCAGAAGACCGTGGCGGATACGCCACAGCCGGAGAGATCGCGTGATCGACATCATTCCCGCCGACGGCGGGTTCGACCTTGTGCTCGATGGGCGCCCGATCATCCGGCACCGCACCGGTGCGCCGTTCTGCACGGTCGGCCGTGGCCAGCCCGAAGTCGCCATGTTCCGCGGAAACTTCGATATCCGTGACCACGTCGAGTCGAGCCGGCCGTTGCGCCATGCCCGTATCGACGGCCGGACGATCGAACTGGCGGCGGTGGCCGGCGCACCAGCGCAAATGATCGTCAGGGTTGAAGACACGCACCTCGACTTGCAGTGCGCCGACCCCGCAATCAATCGCGTCTGGTTCGATTTCGTCGCCGAGACCGGCGAATACGTCTGGGGTGGCGGCGAGCAGATGTCATACTTCAACCTGCGCGGCCGCCGCTTTCCACTGTGGACGTCGGAGCCGGGCGTCGGCCGCGACAAGTCGACCGAGCTGACCCGTCAGATGGATGCGCTCGGCAATGCCGGCGGCGACTACTGGACCACCAATTATCCGCAGCCGACCTACGTCTCGTCGCGCAGGTACGCGCTCCACGTCGACACCACCGCCTACTCCGTCTTCGACTTCACCGACGAGCATCGCCACACCATCGAGGTGTGGGAGGTGCCGGTGCGGATCGAGCTATGGAGCGCGCCGACGTACGCCGCGCTGGTAACGGCGCTGTCGGACCGCTTCGGACGGCAGCCGCCGCTGCCCGACTGGGCGATCGAGGGAGCCATCGTCGGTCTCAAGGACGGCGAGCAGAGCTTTAAGCGGCTGGAGACGATCATCGACGCCGGCGCCGCCGTCAGCGGCCTGTGGTGCGAGGACTGGGCGGGGGTGCGGATCACCAGCTTCGGCACGCGGCTGTTCTGGGACTGGCGCGCGAACGACACCCGCTATCCGCACCTCAAGGAGCGTATCGCCGAACTGAAGGCGCGCGGCATCCGTTTCCTCGCCTACGTCAACCCTTACCTTGCCATTGACGGCGCCCTTTACGAGCGTGCGCGGCAGCTCGGCTACCTTGCCCGCAGGCAGGACAGCGAGGATCCCTATCTCGTCGACTTCGGCGAGTTCGACTGCGGCGTCGTCGACTTCACCAACGCCGACGCGGCGGACTGGTTCGCCGATACCGTTATCGGCCGCGAGCTGATCGACATCGGCATCGACGGCTGGATGGCCGATTTCGGCGAGTATCTGCCAACCGACGTGCGCCTTGCCGACGGCACCGACGCCATGCTGTCGCACAACGCCTGGCCGACGATCTGGGCCGAGGTCAACGCCCGCGCCATCGCCAGCCGCGGCAAGACCGGCGAGGCGCTATTCTTCATGCGCGCCGGCTTCACCGGCGTGCAGGCACATTGTCCATTGCTGTGGGCGGGCGATCAGTCAGTCGACTTCTCGCGGCATGACGGCATCGGTACGGTGATCCGCGGCGCGCTGTCGTCGGGGCTGCTCGGCAACGCCTACCACCACAGCGACATCGGCGGCTACACGAGCCTGCTCGGCAACGTGCGCACCGCCGAACTCCTCATGCGCTGGAGCGAGATGGCCGCGTTCACGCCGTTCATGCGCGGCCACGAAGGCAACCGGCCGAAGGAGAATCTGCAGGTCGACAGCAGCCCCGAAATTCTGGCACATTTCGCGCGCATGACACGCATTCATGCTGCGCTCGCGCCCTATGTGCGTACGCTTTGCGATGCGGCGGTGGCGACCGGCCTGCCGCTGCAACGGCCGCTGTTCCTGCATTTCGAGGACGATGCCGACGCCTACCCGATCGAAACGCAATATCTTTATGGTCCCGACCTGCTGGTGGCGCCGGCGATCGAGGCGGGGCGCACCGACTGGAACGTCTATCTGCCGGCCGGCGCCGACTGGATGCACGCCTGGACCGGCGACCGCCACGCCGGCGGCCAATGGGTCACCGTCGCCGCGCCCCTTGGCGAGCCGCCGGTGTTCTGGCGCGCCGGCAGCCGGCACGGGGCGCTGTTTGCATCGCTTGCCGGGACAAGCTAGTCGCCGCAGATGACCCGCGCGACGATCAAGGACGTTTCCCGGCTGGCGGGCGTGTCGATCAAGACCGTCTCGCGCGTGCTGAACAACGAGAGGTACGTCCGCAGCGAAACGCGCGCGAAGGTCGAGGCGGCGGTCAAGGCGCTCAATTTCTCGCCGAGCATCGCTGCACGCGCGCTCGCGGGGCGCAAGTCATGGCAGGTGACGCTGATCTACGACAACCACTCGCCGTACTACATCCACCAGATTCAGGAGGGCGTCTGGGCGCGCTGCCAGGAGGAGGGTGTGCGGTTGCTCGCGCAGCCGGTCGACGTCGCCTCGCCGACGCTCGCCGAGGAAGTCGGCGGGCTGATCGACGAGACGCACGTCGACGGCGTCATCCTGTCATCACCCGTCACCGACGCGGCGCCAGCACTCGCCGAACTTGAGCGTCGCGGCATTCCGTTCGTGCGCATCTCGCCGGGAACCAACCACGCGCTGACCTCATCGGTGTTCATGGACGACGCGCAGGCCGCCGACGACATGACGACGCACCTCATCAACCTCGGCCACCGCCGCATCGGCTTTGTCGTCGGCCACCCCAACCACATGGCGAGCGACCAGCGGCTGTTCGGCTACCGCAAGGCGCTCGATCGCGCCGGCATCCCGTTCGAGCCCGAGCTGGTGCGGCCAGGCGAGTTCGACTTCGACAGCGGCCAGCGTGCGGCGGAGGCACTGCTGGGCCTGGCGAAGCCGCCAACGGCGATCTTCGCCAGCAACGACGACATGGCGGCAGGCGTGCTTGCAGTGGCACACGCGCGCGACATCGAGGTGCCGAAACACCTGTCGGTTGCGGGCTTCGACGACACGCCGCTGGCGCGCATCGTCTGGCCGCCGCTGACGACGATCCGCCAGCCGACGCGCGACCTTGCCTATGCCGCGGCCTGCCTTCTGTTCCGCGAGTCCGGGGGAATCGAGCACCGGCGTCTGCAGCACGACCTCGTCGTCCGGCAGTCGACAGCGTCGCCGGGCTAGCGTGCGCCGCCTCGACCGGCGTTCCGGACGCGTGCAGGAATGACGGGAAACGTTCGGCGGGACGAGGCGCGGGCTTGCTAGGCGGCCCGGACACCTGTATCCCTGCCCTCTATGACAACGCTGCCATATCTTCCCGCCCCCGCCCCGCGCATGCTTGGCGGACAGACCGTCAGTCCGATCGCCTGGGGCATGTGGCGGTTCAGGGGCGATGACGTGCGCGCAGCCCGCGAACGGGTGGAAGCAGCGTTGGCGGCGGGGATCACGCTGTTCGACACCGCAGACATCTATGGCCCGGACAATGGCGAGGCGTTCGGGGCGGCGGAAGCGCTGCTGGGCCGCGTCTTCGCCCAGGCGCCGGGACTGCGCCAGCGCATGGTGCTCGCCTCGAAGGGCGGCATCGTCATCGGCACACCATATGATTCGTCGGCAGCGTACATAGGAAGCGCGATCGACGCATCGCTGCGCCGGCTCGGCGTCGACCACATCGACCTGTGGCAGGTGCACCGGCCCGATATCCTGACCCATCCCGCCGAACTGGCGAAGGCGCTGGACGATGCCGTGCGCGCCGGCAAGATCGGTGCGGTCGGTGTGTCCAATTTCACGACGCACCAGATCGACGCGCTGATGCGCTTGCTCGACGTGCCGCTGGCGGCGACGCAGCCCGAGTTCTCGCCGCTCTGCCTGACGCCGGTCGAGGATGGCCAGCTTGACCAGGCTATGGCGAACGGGCTCGCCGTGCTCGCCTGGTCGCCGCTCGGCGGAGGCCGCATCGCCAGCCCGACGAGCGAGCGCGAACGCACGGTCGCCGCCGCGCTCGACGCCGTCGCCGCCGCGCATGCCGTTTCCCGCACCGCCGCCGCCTACAGCTGGATCATGGCGCATCCCGCGGGCGTGATCCCGATCGTTGGCTCGCAGCAGCCCGCGCGGATTGCGGAAGCGGCCGACGCGCTCAACGTCCGCTGGACACGTGCCGACTGGTACGCCGTCCTGGTCGCTGCAAGAGGAGTACCCCTGCCATGACCCATAGCTGCGAAGTCGCCTGGTTTTCCGCGCTTTGCGATGACGATTACGAGTTCCTGGGTGTTCCCGACCCGGCGCTGGCGTCGAGCTGGGAGCATTGCCGCAACATCGTGCTGACCGCCGACAAGGCCGGTTTCGACAACATATTGCTGCCGTCGGGCTATCAGCTGGGGATCGACACGACGATCTTCGCAGGCGCCATCGCCCCGCTGGTCAAGCGGATCCGGCTGCTGATGGCGGTCAGGATCGGCGAGGACTGGCCGCCGCAGCTCGCGCGCCGGATCGCGACCTTGGACCGCATCCTCGACGGCCGGCTCACCGTCAACATCATCTCCTCCGATCTTCCCGGCGAAAAGCTCGAGAGCGGCCCCCGCTACCGCCGCACCACCGAGGCGATGAAGATCCTGAAGGTGCTGCTGAATGGCGGGCACCTGGCCCATGACGGCGAGTTCTGGAAGCTCGACCTCGATCCGCCGCGGATGACGACGGTCTCGGGCAAGTGCCCGCCGCTCTACTTCGGCGGGCTGAGCGAGGACGCAAGGCAATCGGCGGCGGAGGCGTGCGACGTCTACCTGATGTGGCCCGACACCATGCCGGCGGTCAAAGACATCATTGCCGACATGACCGCACGCGCGGCGAAGTTCGGCCGCACGCTGAAGTTCGGCTACCGCGCGCACGTCATCGTCCGCGAGACCGAGGCCGAAGCGCGCGCCTATGCCTCGCGCCTGCTTTCGCATCTCGACGCGAAGACGGGCGAGGCAATCCGCGCGAAATCGCTGGACACCGCGTCGGCAGGCGTTGCCCGGCAGGCCGAGCTGCGCGCCATGGCTGGCGACGAGGGCTATGTCGAGGACAACCTGTGGACCGGCATCGGCCGCGCCCGTTCGGGCTGCGGCGCGGCAATCGTCGGCGACCCCGACCAGGTGCTGGCGAAGCTGCAGGCGTATCAGGCGATGGGCATCGAGGCGTTCATCCTGTCGGGCTATCCGCACGCCGCCGAAGCCGACCTGTTCGCGCGGCACGTGCTGCCGAAGCTGCAGCATGGCCCGCTGGCGATGTGAACGCCGTTACGCCCGCAGCAGCCGCGCCTGCAGCGGCCAGCGCGGGCTTGGCGGCGGCGTCCGGGCATGGCCGAAGCGGAACAGCCCCTGGATGACGGCGGGCGCGGCGACACCGAGCATGGCGTGGACGTCGCGATAGGGGCCGGCCATCGCCGGAAATTCCTGCAACGCCTGTGACAGCGGGTGCATGGCAACGCCGGCGCGCGTGGCGGCAAGGTTGATGCGCACCCAGTCGGCACCGGCAGCGAGCTGGTCGCGGCGCGTGTTCGCCGGCGTCGTCAGCCAGCCGAACGCCGCGGTCGAGTCGATGAGTCCACCATAGAAGCCGGCGCCTTCGCGGTAGGCGCGGCTGCCGGGATCGTCGAGCGCCGTGCGCGTCAGCAGCCCCACCATGCCGAACAGTTCCATCATCGCGCCGCCCAGCGCGATGCCGTCGGGCTGCGCGTTGATCTCGTCGGCGCCGATGCGCGTGACGCGGGTGCTTTCGGCGTGCGTTGCCGGCGTCGCATATTCGATCTGCCACGCCCGCAGCGACAGCGCCTTCAGCGCAGCGACGCGGTCGCCGTCGGCGGTCCAGGCGAAGCTGTTGGTCGTGCCCGCCTCTTTACCGCCCGCCGCTGCCCACGGCCGCCGTGCGGCGGAGAGGTCGGACCGCAGCGCCAGCGCGCCAGCCCCGGCGCCGACGACAACGACTGCCGCGCCGCCACTGATAAGCACACCACGCCGCGTGATCATGAC
>CAYVVV010000017.1:16168-20991 GCA_964455325.1 uncultured Sphingosinicella sp.
CATGACGCCTCCCATCGCTGGTGTATTGTATCTATAACACACACCCGGCGCGGATGCCAGCGCGGCGCGCGCGAAGTTTACGCAAAGTTTACGCCGGCGCAGCGCCGCCGTTGTCACCCCGGCCAGCGATCCGGTGCAGCAACGCCCTGGCGCTCCGCGTACGGGGGACGGCGGCGGCGCGCCAAGTCGAACCAAGTCGAGGCCTGAACGAGGTGCACCGCGCGGCAGGCGGGCGGACGCAGCCGTGGCGTCAAATCGAAACGGCCGCGCGAATCACGACCAGCGCGGCCTGGTCGCGGACCGCGCGCGGGCACCCAGCGCGCACCCGCTTCCGTATCTCACCGTTCATGACCAGTGATGCCGCGACTGACCTGCTCCCCTGGAATGTGACCGCGATCAAGGGCATCGCCGCCCACTCCGACGGGCAGTCCCCCAGATGCTCATCAACCATCCGTACCGCGTGGTCGCGAAACTCAGGCGAAAACTTGTTCCTGGTAGCGTTCATCTTGGCTCCTTCTCACAGATAGGAGCCTCCGGGAGGGCCCAGACGCTTCAGGGCAAAGGTACGAGAAATTGTGTTATCAGCCGGTTGAAGGCTTTGGGAGCCTCGACATTTGCCAGATGAGCGCTGTCGACAATTTCAAGCCTGGCAGAGGGAATTCTGGCCTGCAAGAGTTGGGCGTGCTCAAGCGGTGTGGCCCGGTCATAGCGTCCAGCAACCACAAGTGTTGGCACACGGATCTTTCCAAGTGATTGGCGTTGATCCATGTCCCGTATTGCCGCGCAGCACCTCACATATCCTAAGGGCTCGCTCGCCAGCAGCATCTGTTTGCAACGACTGACGTCCTGAGGGCTGGATGTCCTGAAATCTTCTGTGAACCAGCGGTCAATTACAGCGTCGGCAACAGCAGTCATTCCCAAGGCTTCCACCTCGGCCATGCGCGCAGTCCAAGCGGATGGCGGCCCCATATACGCGGATGTGTTCGCAAGCACGAGATGTTCGACGCGCTCGGCGGAATTAACCCCCAACCACTGGCCGATCATCCCGCCCAGCGAAACACCAACAAGGCCGACACGGGAGATGTTCAATTCATCGAGCAACTCAATCAAATCAATCGCAAGCCGCTCGATCGTGCACTCTTTAGGGGGGACATCAGACCCTCCGTGCCCGCGCAGATCGGGGCAAATCAGGCGATATTGGGCAGATAGGCTTGGGAGCATCCACATCCAGGATTCCATCGCCATACCCAGAGAGTGGACCAGAAGTAGCGGCTTTGCCCCCTCATCTCCGTGAATCGAGTAGCTGATGCGAACATCATCCGAAGCGCGGAAATGCCCTTTCCGTGCCACGGTGGTCGAAACAGCGAAGTCCGAGACCGTCAAGTCATTGCTCTCCCTTGCCAAGCCTCAAGGCACCAGAGCGTCCCTTCATTCGTGAACGCTAACCACAAATTCCGCGCCAGTCTTGGAGGCAATATGTGAAACTGACACACCAGGCGCGCACTCGATCAGCGTCAGGTCGCCGGCCTTCTTGTCGCAAGTGAACACAGCCAGGTCAGTTATGATCAGATCTACAACTCCTGCTCCAGTGAGCGGCAGGCTGCATCGGTCCACAATTTTTGGGCTCCCTGCTTTGGTCACATGTTCGGTCATAACGACAACGCGAGCCGCGCCTGCTACCAGATCCATGGCACCCCCCATGCCCTTCACCATATGGCCTGGAATGCTCCAGTTGGCTAAGTCGCCATTGGCCGCGACTTCCATGGCTCCCAAGATCGTAAGGTCGATATGGCCGCCGCGGATCATCGCGAAACTGTCTGCCGAGTTGAAATAGCTCGACGTCGGCAACTCCGTCACGGTCTGCTTCCCCGCGTTGATGATCTCGGCATCGACCTCGTGCGGTAAGGGGAACGGCCCCATGCCCAGCATACCATTTTCGGATTGAAAAGTTACGTGCAGGCCTTTTGGAACGAGATTGGCAACCAGCGTTGGGATCCCAATCCCCAGATTGACATAAAAGCCGTCACGTAGTTCGCGCGCGGCACGGATCGCCATCTGTTCTCTTGTCCACGCCATCAGTCTGGCTCACGTATTGTCAGCTTTTCGATACGCTTTTCATAATTATGACCTTCGACAATCCGATCAACATAGATACCTGGGGTATGGATATTGTCGGCATCAAGGTCCCCCGGAGCGACAATCTGCTCCACCTCTGCGACTGTGATCCGAGCCGCCGTCGCCATTATCGGATTGAAGTTACGGGCTGTCTTACGAAAGATCAGATTCCCCTCAGGATCTGCCTTCCATGCTTTGACAATCGCGAGGTCAGCGCGAAGCCACGTCTCCCGTACATAAGCGAGCCCGTCAAAGTTCTCTATCGGCTTGCCTTCGGCAACGACCGTTCCAACTCCCGCCCGGGTGAAAAATGCGGGAATTCCGGCTCCACCGGCACGAATCCGTTCGGCCAATGTCCCTTGTGGATTCAACTCAAGCTCAAGTTTTCCGTCAAGATAAAATTTTTCAAATAATGGGTTGTCGCCGATATAAGAGCTGATCATCTTGCGGATTTGGCCATTGTAGAGAAGCTGCCACAATCCAAATCCATCGGCACCGCAATTGTTCGATATAACCGTCAGTCTGCGAACGGGCATCGCCGCCATGGCCGCGATAAGTTTCTCTGGGTTGCCGACGAGACCAAAGCCTCCTGACATCACCGTCATGCCATCGAAAACTACATCCTGCAGCGCATCGGCTGCCGACCCGAACACCTTACCCGTCATGCCGTCATCCTGGGGCGCGTAGACATCCGTTGCTCGGCCTCGTTCCGCGCTTTGACCAAGGTAATATCGAATGCAATGTCGAGTCCGCCTTCTTTACGTTCAGGCTGCACAAGGAGGCCGTCGCGCGTTCCAAACGCAAAATCGTCATAGACATGAGGGTCATCGGCGAAGTTGATTTGAGTGGTGAGCGCCCGATAGCCCGGCGCTTCCACGAAGAAGTGGATATGGGCAGGGCGGTTACCATGTCTGCCGATTGCTCGCATCAGCAGTGCGGTCGCGCCTTCAGGGGGAACGCTATATCCCTTGGGAGCAATGGCGCTGAAGGCATAACGACCCATCTTGTCGGTGAGGAAGCGGCGACGGTTGTTAAACGGCGATTGCTCGCCCGTCGGATCGAAATGCGAATAGAAGCCTCTGGAGTTCGCTTGCCAGACATGGACTGTCGCGTTTGCGATTGCTTGCCCGCTGGTGTCACGGACATGACCGCTGACGGTCAGCCGCGGACCTTCATCGATATCTTGGGTAATGTTTTCGCCGATGCTGGCGAGCGGCGCACCAGCAACATAGAGCGGCCCTTCAATCGTGCGGGGCGTACCACTCGCAAGCCCGGCAGCTTCGTCGGCGGCATCCATGCGCAAGTCGAGAAAATGTTCGATGCCCAGACCCGGAATAATCAGTCCAAGCTCCGGACCGGCTTTGTGCAGGAAATCGACAGCCCCCCAAAACTCGTTTTCGGTGACGTCATGCCTCTCGATTACAGCCATAAGGCCTGAGAGCAAGTCGCGGAGAATTACTTTGAGCCGCAGATCTCCGTCGTGAACAGTCAGGCCGCTTGCCTGATCGAGCAGGTTTTGCACGGCAGGCTTATCAAGGATCGAGGACATGGGTTGACTCCGTTCATTGTGGAACGGCAAGTGCGGATGGGTGACGGCACAGCGCGGTGACGCGGATATCCATGTAGGGAAATAGCGGAAGCGACATCAGCAACGCATGAAGCTCTTCACCATCGCTGACGTCGAACACACTGACGTTCGCGTAGCGGCCGACGACCCGCCAGAGATGTCGTCACACCCCTGCACGCTGAAGTGTCTCGGCGCGCGCCTTTTCCTCCGCTTTCAGCCGCTCGATCATGGCGGGATCTGCGTTGTGCGGAATGCAAACCTCCATTTCGACAAGGAACAACATCGGCGACCTCCTCAAACCGTTCGGCTGAATCTTTCAACCTTCTCGCGATCGACGACCGACCAGCAGCTCATCGCCGATGCCCGGTCCCGCTGGCAGAACACAGTTGCCGGGCTTCAGGACGCCATGCGCGTTCAGGCCGGCGTCGTCGGCAATATCGACACCAATCGCGCCGAGATGGCCGCACTGGTCGGGCAGAGCCAGGGCGCGACCGGCGCGCTTCAAGCGACGCAGGCCGGCAACCAGCTCCTCGCGCTCCAGGCGCAGCAGCTCGCCGATCTCACGGCCGTCGTGGCGGCGAACGGCCGCGCGCAGGCACTGTCGGACGCCGAGCGCGCGG
The DNA here is from genome assembly GCA_964455325.1 of uncultured Sphingosinicella sp. Lineage (GTDB taxonomy): Bacteria > Pseudomonadota > Alphaproteobacteria > Sphingomonadales > Sphingomonadaceae > Sphingosinicella. The sequence goes on from CAYVVV010000017.1 coordinate 20,471, forward strand.
CGGCGGCCGAGCAAGGCCGCGAACAGCGCCGCCGCTTCCTGACGCCCGGCACGGGCTATCAGCCCGGCGATGCGCGCATGTTCCCCGGCGGCAACTGAGGACGCGCCCATGGACGGCAAGATGCTGGCCCGGCTGGGCGCCGTGATCTTCGTCGCCTTCGCGATCACCGCGACGGCGATCGAGATGACGCGGAAGGAAGAACCTCCGGCGCCCCGGCCATCGCCGGTCCTGGAGCCGTCGCGCGATCCGCTGCGCGAGGGCCAGCGCCGATGCCAGCAGCTTGGAGAAGCGGCCGCCAGTGATGCCGAGTGCCTCCGCGTCTGGGCCGAGACCCGCGACCGATTTCTCGGCAACCGCGCCGCGCCGCCGCCGCGCTCCGACGAGAGGCGGTGAGCCATGGGCGGCAGCGGCGTCATCGACAACTTCCTCGGTGTCTTCACCAGCTACATCGACTCCGGCTTTGGCTTGCTCGGCGGCGAGGTGGCGTTCATCGCGACGACGCTGATCGTCATCGACGTGAC
>CAYVVV010000018.1:0-13186 GCA_964455325.1 uncultured Sphingosinicella sp.
CGAAGCGCGGAATGTCGTCGGGCGCGACGACCTGCGCATGCTCGATGCGGTTGCGCGCGCCAGCCTGGCCCATGCGCGCGACATCGGCAAAGGCACGCAGTACCTCGGCGTTGGCAAGGTCGCCGATGGCGTGGACATTAACCTGGAAGCCGCGCATCGATGCCGACGCGATCATGTTGCGCAGCCGCGCACCTTCGACGAACAGCAGCCCGGTATTGCCGGGATCGTCGCTGTAGGCTTCGCGGAGCGCGGCGCCGCGCGAACCGAGCGCGCCGTCGGCATAGAGCTTGACCGACCTCAGCGCGAGCCGGTCGGCATGCAGCCACCCCGTCGGGCCGTCGGGCGCGATCGCGTCGAGCGCCTCCATGCCCCCGGCCATGGCATAGATCCGCGCGGTCAGCCGGCCCTCCTCGCCAAACCGGCGGTACAGATCCCACGTCGGCTTGTCGATGCCGGCGTCGTGCACGCCAGTCAGCCCCACCGACGCCAGAATGGCCAGCGCCCGCGTCAGCGCCGCTTCGGCCGCAGCAGCCGGCGGCGGTGGGACGTGGTCGGCGATCAGCGCCATTGCCGCGTCGACGAGAACCCCGGCCGGATTGCCGTCGGCGTCGCGTTCGATGCGGCCGCCTGGCGGGTCGACGGTTATCGCCGTCACCTTCCCCGCGTTCAGCGCAGCGCTGTTCGCCCAGCCGGCGTGACCGTCGACGCGTTCCAGCCAGACCGGGCGGTCGGCAACCGCACTGTCGAGCTCGGCCGCGGTCGGAAAGCGATCAAGTCCCCATCTGACCTGATTCCAGCCGCGTCCAATGATCCATCCGGCATCGGGATTGTCGCGCGCATAGGCCGCGATCCGCGCCAGTGCATCGTCGAGGTTGGCCGTATCGCCGAGGTCAAGCTGCAGCGCCTGGTAGCCAAGGCCCATGACATGGCCGTGCGCGTCGATCAGCCCCGGCAGGAGCGTCATGCCCCCGGCGTCGACAATATCCCCGGCGGGCACCGCCTCGCCGGCGCCGAGCAGGCGTTCGACGCGACCGTCGTCGTCGATGACCAGCCCCGCGAACCGGGTCAGCCGGCCGATCTCGTCAAGCGTGTAGCCATTGGCGTTGGTGACGATCGTGCGCGCATCGGCGGCGGTTGCGGCGGCAAGCAGGGCAAGTGGCAGCAGTCGCATCGATTACCCCTGGAACCTGCGCAGCAGTGACGACGTGTCCTGGCGACCACCGCCAATGCGCTGCACGTCGGCATAGAACTGGTCGACGAGCGCAGTCAGCGGCAGACCGATACCGGCCCGCCGCGCCTCGTCAAGCACGAGCCCGAGATCCTTGCGCATCCAGTCGACGGCAAAACCGAAGTCATAGTCGCCGCGGATCATCGTTGGCGCGCGGTTGTCCATCTGCCAGCTCTGTGCCGCACCCTTCGAGATCACGCCGATCACCGCCTCGGCGTCAAGGCCAACCTCGATGGCGAAGTTGATCGCCTCGGCAAGTCCCTGCAGGATGCCGGCGATGCAGATCTGGTTGACCATCTTGGTCAGCTGGCCGGAGCTGGGCGGTCCCATGTGGCCGACGCGCTGCGCATAGGCCCGCATGATCGGCTCACCCCGCGCAAAAGCCGCTTCCGATCCGCCGACCATGATCGTAAGTCGGCCGCTTTCCGCGCCGGCCTGGCCGCCCGACACGGGCGCGTCAAGCACGTCGATGCCGGGCGTCGCCGCCAACTCGCGGGCGATCACGGCCGACACCGTGGTGTGGTCGATGAACAGGCTGCCGGGCGCCATCGCCGCAAAGGCACCATCCGCGCCGAGCGTGACGCTGCGCAGGTCGTCGTCATTGCCGACGCAGGCAATGACGACTTCGGCGTCCGCGGCGGCGGCGGCGGGCGTCGCCGCGCTGCGGCCGCCGTTCGCCGCAACCCACTGCGCGGCCTTTGCCGGCGTCCGGTTGTAGACGGTAACATTGTGGCCTGCGACGTGCAGGTGCCGCGCCATCGGCGCGCCCATGACGCCAAGCCCGAGGAAAGCAATGCGTGCCATCGCCACTTCGTAGCTTTGCTTTGCGCCCAGAGCCAGATGGGCTAAGCCGCGGTCGGTGCTGACGAGGATATTTTTCATGGCGGATCTGCACAACGCGACGACGCTGCCGGTTGACTTTGCGGACATCGAGGCGGCGCACGCCGCGATCGGTCCGCACATCATCCGCACGCCCTGCCTCAAGTCGCGCACGCTGTCCGACATCGTCGGCTGCGAGGTCTGGCTGAAGTTCGAGAACCTGCAGTTCACCGCCGCCTACAAGGAGCGCGGCGCACTCAACAAGCTGCTGTCGCTGACCCAAGCGCAGCGCGCCAGCGGGGTCATCGCGGCGTCGGCGGGCAATCATAGCCAGGGCCTCAGCTACCACGCCGCGCGGCTTGGCGTCCCGACAACGATCGTGATGCCGCGCTATACGCCGATCGTGAAGGTCAAGCAGACCGAAGGCCATGGCGCAACGGTGCTGCTGCACGGCGAAACGTTCGACGATGCCTATGCCAAGGCGCGCGAGCTTGAAGTCGAACGCGGGCTCACCTTCGTGCATCCGTTCGACGACCCGAAGATCATCGCCGGCACCGGCACCATCGCCATCGAGATGCTGGAGGATGCGCCTGCGATCGACACGCTCGTCGTGCCGATCGGCGGCGGTGGCCTGATTTCGGGAATGGCGATCGCGGCGCGGCGGCTTAGGCCGTCGCTCGAGGTCGTCGGCGTCCAGGCGAAGCTGTACCCTTCGATGGCGGCGCGGCTGAAGGGCGAAGCCGCGGAATGTGGCGGTGACAGCATTGCCGAGGGCATTGCGGTCAAGGAACCGGGCAAGATCACCCAGGCGATCGTCGCCGAACTGGTCAGGGACATCGTGCTCGTCGGCGAGCCCGAGCTGGAGACAGCGGTGGCGATGCTGCTCAATATCGAGAAGACGGTGGTCGAGGGCGCCGGCGCCGCCGGTCTCGCTGCGCTGCTTGCCAACCCAGGGCGCTTCGCGGGCCGCGTCGTCGGCCTGCCGCTGTGTGGCGGCAACATCGACACACGCCTGCTCGCCAACGTCCTGCTGCGCGACCTTGCGCGGTCGGGCCGGCTGGCGCGGCTGCGCATCCGCCTCAGGGACCGCCCCGGCCAGCTGTTCGGGGTCGCGCGCATCTTCGACCAGGAACAGGTCAACATCATCGAGGTCTATCACCAGCGCGTGTTCACCAACCTGTCGGCCAAGGGCATCTACGCCGACATCGAATGCGAAACGCGCGACCGCGACCATCTCGATCGACTGACCGCGGCGCTGAAGGCGGCGGGATACGACGTTTCGATGATTGAGCTTGCCTGACGGAGCACCAATGCCTGCATACATGATCGTGGCTGCCAAGATCGCCGATCGCGATGCGTTCATTGCAGGCTATGGGGCTGCAGCGGCGAAGCTCGTCGAGGCATTCGGCGGGCGCTATGTGCTGCGCGCACCAGGGGCAATGCGGCTTGAAGGCGACTTCGGCGACGGCGCCTCGATGGTGATCTCCGAATGGCCTGACAAGGCTGCGGCATTGGCCTTCTGGAACTCACCCGAATATGCCGAGGTCAAGGCGCTGCGCGCTGGCATCGCCGACTGTCAGGTGCTGCTGATCGAAGCGCCCAGGATCGCCTAGCTGTACACGATACGCGCGATGTTTGCGCGTGCATTGGCTGACATGGACAATTTTTGTATACAAAACAGCGTCACAGCGTGTATTCCGCTGGCCGACTGACGAAAGGATCGACATGGGTCAGGGCGCGCTTGCCGGACTTCGCCTCATCGAAATGGGCCAGCTCATCGCCGGGCCGTTCTGCGGCCAGCTAATGGCCGACCATGGCTGCGAGGTCATCAAGGTCGAGCCGCCCGGGGTCGGCGATGCCATGCGCGCCTGGGGCCAGGGAATCCCGTTGTGGTTCCAGGTCGTCGGCCGCAACAAGAAGTCGATCACGCTCAACCTGCGCGAGCCGGAGGGCCAGGCGATCGTCCGCGAACTCGCCGCCAAAAGCGATTTCCTGCTCGAGAATTTCCGCCCGGGCACGCTCGAGAAGTGGAACCTCGGCTACGACGCCCTTGCTGCAATCAACCCCGGCATCATCATGATCCGCGTGTCGGGCTACGGCCAGAGCGGCCCCTATTCGCACCGAGCCGGCTATGGCGGCATCGGCGAGGCGATGGGGGGCATGCGTTACATCTGCGGCGAGCCCGACCGCATGCCGAGCCGCGCCGGCCTTTCAATCGGCGACTCGCTCGCCGCCACCTACGCCTGCCTCGGCGCGTTGATGGCACTCAATCACCGGCACGCGACCGGCAAGGGACAGGTCGTCGATTCGGCGATCTACGAGGCCGTACTGGCGATGATGGAATCGACCGTCCCCGAGTACACCGTCGCCGGGCACATCCGCGAACGGACCGGGTCGATCCTTCCCAAGGTCGCGCCATCGAACGTCTATCCGACCAGCGATGGCAGCGTGCTGATCGGTGGCAATCAGGACAGCGTCTGGAAGCGCATGGCGGCGATGATGGGCATGGCCGAGCTTGGCGACGACCCCCGCTACAACAGCCATGTCGCGCGCGGTGAGCGCCAGAAGGAACTCGACGATCTTATCGGCGAATGGACGAAACAGCATACGAGCGCCGAAGTGCTTGCCATGTGCGAGGCCTCGGGCGTCCCCGCCGGCAACATGTATCGCGCCCCGGAAATGCTCGCCGATCCGCACTACCAGGCGCGCGAGGCGATCATCGCGACGCCGACCGAGCAGTATCCCGATCTCAAGATGCAGAACGTTTTTCCGAAGCTTTCGGAAACGCCGGGCGAGGTGCAGTGGACGGGTCCGGCGCTCGGCCAGCACAACGAACAGGTGTACGGCGAACTGCTCGGCATGAGCCGGCAGCGGATGGACGATCTCGCCGCGCGCGGTATCATCTGAGCGCATGACGCACGGCGCCGACCTCGACGCGGACTACGCCAGCGCCGGCTTCGGGGCCGGACTCGGCTTTGGCGATCGTCCGGCGCTCGTCGTCGTCGATTTCGTCATGGCCTACCTCGTCAAGGACTCGCCGCTCTACGCCGGCATCGAAGCTGAACTTGCCGTCAACGAGCGGCTGGTCGCCGCGGCGCGCATGGCCGGCGTTCCGGTATTCTGGACCAACGTCGTGTATCAGCCGGGCGGTGCTGATGGCGGTCATTTCTACCGCAAGATCAAGGCGCTTTGCGTCTTCGACCGCGGCAGTCCGCTGGGCGCGTTCCCGCCGTCGCTGACGCCACGCGACGATGAGATCGTTGTCACCAAGCAGTATCCAAGCGCGTTCTTTGGCACGCAGCTTGCAACCATGCTGACGGCGGCGCGCGTCGACACCTGCGTCATCACCGGCCTGTCGACCTCGGGCTGCGTGCGCGCGACGACGCTCGACGCGCTGCAGCACGGCTTCATTCCCGTCGTCGTCGAGGATGCGTGCGGCGACCGCGACCAGCGCGTGCATGACGCCAACATCTTCGATCTCGGCGCGAAGTACGCCGATGTCGTGCGCAGCGATGCGGTCGAAGCCTATTTCCGCAAGCTCGCCGCGCGGAACGCCGTCGCAAAGACATGAAACGCGCGGCGGATGTGCGCCGTCATCACCGCCCGCGCCCATTCGCCGTCACGATTGCCGATCGCCTCGACGAGTTCGCGGTGCTCGGCGAGGCTGCGCAGTCGCTGCGCGTGCGTGTATGACTGGGCGGTGCGATAGACGATCGGCTGTGCGGTCAGCCGAGGCAGCATGGCGCGCAGCAGCTCGGTCTCCGCTGCTTCGACGACGGCGGCGTGGAAGCGGGCGTTGTTGTCGAGGAATGCCTCGACATCGCTGGCGACGGCGTCGCCACCGACCAGCTGGCCAAGATCGCGCGCCAGAGCCGGTCCGCCGCGTTCGGCCGCGCGTGCCGCGACGTGACCCTCGAGCATCGCGCGCAGCGTGAAAATCTCGTTGATCTCGTCGACGCTGTGCGACGCAACGAAACTGCGCTGGCTGTCGCTGCGGCTGATGAAGAACTCGCTTTCCAGGCGGCGGAGCGCGTCGCGAACCGGCGTCCGCGAAACGCCACACCGCACCGCGAGATCCTCCTCCTTGAGCTGGTCGCCCGGTCCGAGCTCGCCGGCCAGGATGAGCCCGCGAATCTGGCGGTAGGCACGGTCGGCGGCACTCTGCATGATAGCGACGTCTAGCCGACGCAGCGCGCCGTTGCCAGTCGGTCGTCGATGCGGTGACGCTCGGCTGGCGCGGCGTCCATGGTCGCAACACCATCGCGAAGGCGCTTGTGAATGACCTCGAGCAGCGCGACCGCCGCGGCATGTTTGGCATCATCCGCTGCCGCCGTTTGCAGCAGGCCGCCGATCAGGATCGCGTCGAGCAGCGCGATCGATTCGCGAACGTGCGCGGTCAGCAGCCTGGTATGGCAACTACAGGCAGCAGGCAACGCCGGTCTCCCGAACAAAGCGCATGATCGCAGCGGATGCGACGTCGTCATCCCTGCCCCGCCGGCGCCGGCGACAGAACTTCAAACGTCGCCGGATCGACCATAGCGTCATCGTTCAACTCCACGTTTCGCCGCAACAGACTCAGGCAACGGCGGCTATGGTGTCGTCGTCGAGCACCAGCAACGGCTCGCTGACGCCCCAGTTGCGGCGGATCAGCCGCAGCGTGTCCTCCGTCACGTTGATCCGCATCGCGGCGATCGACTCGTTCCCGTCCTTGCGCGGCAGACCAAGCAACTCGATGTCCCATCCCACCGACAGGATCGTCGGCACCCACGACGCGTGTGTCACGAAAATCAACTGCTTGATGCCGCGCATCAGCGCGAACTCGATGGCGGCGACGGTGATGTTCTTGCGGCCGGTCCACTGGACCAGCTTGTCCTTGATATCGGGGTTCGCGCACAGTCGCGTCATCTCCCACGCGCTGTCGTCGTTCGGCACCGGGCTCTGCACCATGTCGGCGAAATGTTCCGCCATCAGCGTCGGCACTGAGCAGGGCAGCAAGCGGATCGAGGCGATGTGCGTGCCGGTGTCCGGGTCGACGTCAAGCAGATAGACCGCATCATCGGTGTCGTACTGGTCGATCTCCATGTCGCCGACCACGGGGACATCCCATTTCAGCCAGTCGACGAAGACGCGCTTTCGATCGCGATGCATCTGGTCAAGCAATCCACGATTCTGGTCTCGATTCGCGGCAGTAACGAATTTGATCATGGCCCCTCACACTCGAACGAACGCTGCGGTACACCCGCAACGCTGTCGATCATAGGGCGATAAGATGATGGTTACCATCCCGGTAACTACCGGGATGCGCGCCCTGGCAACCGCGTTGCCAGGGCGCGGCTATTGCAGGATGTCGGCGAAGCTGAGCTGGCCGTGCCAGAGCACGCGTGTCAGCAGCTGCTGCCGGGTGGCGACACCGTAACGGCGCTTGGCGGTTTCGATATGCTCGTTGGCCGTCTTCGGACTGATCCCGAGCAGGTCGGCGATGACACTGTCGCTCTTGCCGCGTGCATAGAGCACGACGCAGTCGAGCTGGCGCGGGGTCAGCCCCGGCGCGGCATTGCGCGGCGGTGGACTGGCGATCGCGATCCGCCGCACCGCTTCGAACGCGAACCAGCCGATCCCCTGCGCCGCCGCGGCGTTGACCGGACTCAGCGGATCGTCGCTGCCGGTCGCGAACGAACACAGCGCAACGATCGACCCGCCTTTGGGAATCGGCACGGTGAAGCCATTGCGCAGTCCTTCCGTCGCCGCGTTCCGCATCACGTCCCGCTGGCGTTGCGACAGGCTGACCAGCGTTGGAATGTCGCGCCATTCGAAGCCGGCATCGGCCAGCTCGCAAACCGCGAAAACGGGATCGTCGACCCAGTAGGCGCGCTCCTGCACCTGATCGACCCAGTTGCCGGGATAGTTGGTCAGGTGCACGGTGTCCGCCGGCGTCGCGTTCGGGCGCAACGCATGCAGCAGCGCGAAATAATCGAACCCCAGCTCGCGCGTGATCTCGCGCAGCAGATCGTCTACCTCGGCCAGCTCGCTGGCACGCTTGGCGCGATCGACGAAGTTCTGCACCCTCTCGAACAACATGGCCAGTCACTTGCGGCGGCGACCCCGACACCGCCGTTCCCAATCGCGACGTGATGACCCCATGTCGATCGGCGCGCCATGTTAGCGGCGCTCCCACATGCTCTACCTGCAAAGTGTTAAGAGTTCCTGCCGCGCAAACCGCCAAAAAAACCCTTCAGCAGCGCCGCGGATTTAACGGCGCCGATGTCGCCATAAACCTCAGGTCGGTGGTGGCAACCGGGCTGGGCAAAGATACGCGGGCCGTGCTCGACGCCGCCGCTTTTGGGATCGGCCGCGCCGTAGTAGAGGCGGCGGATGCGGGCGAACCCGATCGCCGCCGCGCACATCGGGCACGGTTCCAGCGTCACGTAGAGGTCGCAGCCGGCCAGCCGCTCGCTGCCCAGCTTCCGCGCCGCCTCGCGGATCGCCAGCATTTCAGCGTGCGCGGTCGGGTCGGACAGTTCGATGGTGCGGTTGCCGGCGACGGCGATGATCGTGCCGTCAGGGCCGACCAGCGCGGCGCCAACCGGCACCTCGCCGCGCGCGGCGGCAGCGCGCGCCTCGGCAAGCGCGGCGTCCATCGGGGACTTTTCGACCTTGAAGCGCATCGTCCGGATGCATAGAGCAACGCGCAGCAAAGATCACCGGCGCAATCGACGGCCGGACCAACCGATCGGGGGACAGCATGCAGACGTCGTTCGACGACGTAGCGGCAAGCGGCGATATCATGACCGACATCTGCGTCGTTGGCGCCGGCGCGGCCGGACAGACGGTGGCCAAGGTGCTTGCTGACAAGGGCCGCACCGTACTGCTGCTCGAATCGGGCGGCGTCGATTTCGACGAGACGGTGCAGCAGCTGAACCGCGCCGCCAACATCGGTCTGCCCTATTACGACCTCTATCGCGCACGCCTGCGTTTCTTTGGCGGCACCACGGCGATCTGGGGCGGGCGGACCTGCCGTCTCGACCCGATCGATTTCGAGCAGCGGCCGTGGGTGCCGCTGTCCGGCTGGCCGTTCGGGCCCGACGAACTGGCGCCATACTATGATCGGGCGGAGGCGCGGCTCGGGCTGATCAGCGACTATCACGACCGCCACGTGCTCGACCGCATGCGCGGCATCCCGACGCTCGACCGCGATGAGATCGACGCCTCCTACTGGCAGTTCGACCATCACATCGACCGGTTCACCGCGGCCTATCGCGACGACATCCTCAAGCACCCGCGCATTACCGTGATGACGCACGCGACGGTGACCGAAATCGTGCTGCACGGCGACGGTGCCCGTGTCGAACGGCTCGACGTCGCCAATCTCGCGGGGAAGCGCGGAACCGTGCGCGCCAGGCACTATGTCATCGCCTGTGGCGGTATCGAGAACGCGCGGCTGCTGCTTGCGTCGCAGTCGGTCAGACCCGGTGGGGTGGGCAACGACCACGACTGGGTCGGCCGCACGTTCATGGAGCACGTCCACTGCCGTGGCGGCGAGATCGTCGCCGACCGGCCGATCGCCGCGCTGGCGTTCGGCAAGTCGTTCCGGTTCCGCGGCAGCCGCTTCGCCGCGGCGCTGCGTCCCGGCGTCAAGGTACAACGCGAGCAGCACTGTCTCAACTCCAGCTTCACCATCAACGTACGCAAGCCCCCCGGCCGCCCGATGGGCGCGTTCATGCAGGGCTTCAACTTCATGCGTCATTCGATGGCGGTGCCGAACAAGTTCTGGCGCAAGAGTTGGTATGCGCTGAAGCACAGTGGCACACGCGTGCAGGAATGGATCGACCCGTGGCGGCCATGGCTGCTGACCAAGACCAGCGACCGCCGCATCTACGCCGTCGTACGGTCCGAACAGGCGCCCAATCGTGACAGCCGCGTCCTGCTCGACATGGGCTCGACCGACGCGCTCGGCATGCCGACGGTCCAGCTGCACTGGGCGGTGACCGAGCTCGACAAGCGCAGCGTCAAGCTGACCATGCAGGCGCTCGACCGCGAATTCCGGCGGCTCCGCGTCGGCCGCGTCGAACCAACACCGTGGCTCGACGATCCGTCGGTGCCATGGGGCTTCGATCCGCTGGTGTCGAAAAACCCGATCGGCGGCTATCACCACATGGGCACGACGCGCATGGCGGCCGACCCATCGGCCAGCGTCTGCGACGGCAACGCCCGTGTGCACGGCATCGACAATCTCCACGTCGCCGGCAGCTCGCTGTTCCCGACCGGCGGCTGGGCCAACCCGACGCTGACCATCCTGGCGCTGGCCATCAGGCTTGGCGATCATCTTGCGGGTCTGGATCGATGACACCGGTAGCAAAGCCCTGGATCGCCGCGATCGACGCCTATGTTCCCGGCCGCGCCAAGGCGGCGCCGGGGGTTCGCCTTGTCAAACTCTCGTCGAACGAGAATCCGCTCGGCCCAAGCCCGAAGGCGGTGGCGGCCATGCAGGCGGTCGCCGCCGACGCGCACCGCTACCCCGACGGCAGCAGCCACGATCTGCGCGCGGCGATCGCAGCGCTGCACGGCATCGACGCCGACCGCATCGTCTGCGGCACTGGCTCTGACGAACTGTTGCAGTGTCTTGCGCTTGCCTATGCCGGACCGGGCGATGAAGTGCTCTACGTCCGCCACGGCTTCATGGTCTATCCCATCGCCGCCCGGCGCGCCGGCGCGACGCCGGTCGCCGCCCCCGACCGCGACTATACCGCCGATGTCGACGCGCTGCTCGCCGCGGTGACCGAGCGGACCAGGATCGTCTACCTCGCCAACCCCAACAACCCGACCGGCACGATGATCTCGGCGGCTGAAATCGAACGGCTGCATGCCGGGCTGCCGGCCAACGTCGTTCTGGTCATCGATTCGGCCTACGCCGAATATGTCGACGACCCGGCCTACGACGACGGCATCGCGCTCGCCGGTCGAGCCGACAACGTCGTGACGACGCGCACCTTTTCGAAGATCTACGGGCTTGCCGCCGAAAGGGTCGGCTGGATGTACGGCGCGAAGGGCATCGTCGCAACGGTCGACAAGATCCGCGGCCCGTTCAACGTCACGTCGGCGGCGCAGGCTGGTGCCATTGCCGCGCTTGGCGACCAGGCCTGGGTGGCGCAGTGCCGCGCCGAGAACCGGCGCGTGCGGCAGCAGCTTGTCGACGCGGTGGCATCGCTCGGCAACAAGGGCCTGCGCGCCATTCCGTCGGCGGCGAACTTCGTGCTTGTGGAGTTCCCGGCGGGCGGGCGGCACAGCGCCGCCGTCGCCAACGACTACCTGACTGAGCGCGGTATCCTGACTCGCCACCTGCCCAGCCAGGGGCTCGCCAACGCGCTGCGCATCTCGATCGGCAGCGAAGACGAAACGCGTGCGGCGATCGACGCGCTGCGCGCGTTCCTTGCCTGATGCTGCCGTTCGCGCGTGTCTCGTTGCTTGGTCTTGGTCTTATCGGCTCGTCGCTCGCGCGCGCGATCAGGGCGCACATGCCGACCGTCCGCATCGCCGGCTATGACGCCAGCGCCGCGGTGCGCGAGCGCGTGCGCGAGCTGAACATCGTCGACGATGTCGCCGACACTGCTGGCGCAGCGGTCATCGACGCCGATCTGGTCATCCTGTGCGTGCCGGTCGGCCAGATGCAAGGTCTGGTGCCGGAATTCGCCGCCGACCTCGCCGACGACGCGGTGGTCAGCGATGTCGGTTCGGTCAAGTCGGGCGACGTCGCCGCGCTTGGCGCGCTGCTGCCGCAGCACGTGCATTTCGTTCCCGCGCATCCCGTTGCCGGCACGGAGAAATCGGGGCCTGACGCGGGCTTTGCCGCGCTGTTCCATGGCCGCTGGTGTATCCTCACCCCCGCCGCCGGTACCGACACGGCCGCGGTCGAACGCGTCGCCGAGTTCTGGCGGCGTCTCGGCAGCCAGGTCGAAATCATGGACGCGGGGCACCACGATCTCGTGCTGGCGGTGACCAGTCACCTGCCGCACCTGATCGCCTATTCGATCGTCGGCACCGCGTCCGACCTTGAAGGCGTGACGCGGTCCGAGGTGATCAAATATTCGGCCGGCGGCTTCCGCGACTTCACCCGCATCGCCGCGTCCGATCCTGAAATGTGGCGCGACGTGTTCCTGGCCAACAAGGATGCCGTGCTCGAGGTGCTGCAACGCTTCAACGAGGATCTGACCGCGCTGCAGCGCGCGATCCGCTGGGGCGACGGCGAGACGCTCTACAAGCTGTTCAGCCGCACGCGCGACATCCGCCGCACCATCATCGACGCAGGGCAGGACACGGCGGCTCCTGACTTCGGACGGGACCACCGCTAGGCCCCTCGGCTTCGCCGAGCCTGATCGCCCCGTCGACGCCGTTGACCGGCAGCCGCTGTGTCCGCCGGGTGCGATACTCGACGGCGGCGGGGCGACCGGCGAGCAGCGCGCGCAGCGTAGCCGGACAGTCGGTATCGACCGTCCCGGCGATGGCGATGCGCCCGTCGGGCAGCGGTGCCAGCGTCGCGTCGAATCCGGCCACCGCTTCGCCCTTTTCCGTCAGCAGCCGACCGCCCCTGATCTCGACGGTGCCGCCGTCGCGCCACTGCGCGACCGACACAATGGGCGCGTCGGCAGTCGCGAACAGGGGCAGGTCGATGGCGACGCGCACGTCGCCGCGCGCCAGCGTTCCGGCGATGCGCGCTTCGGCCTGCGTCGGCCCCGTCGGTAGCGCCGGCGCGTCGACGACGGGCGTCTCGCGCAGGTGAAGCTCGAACGCGCTGGCGGCGAACGCACCGGCGAAGGGCAGCTCGATCTCGGCGCGCTCGAACCGGATCGACAGGCGTTCAAGCACGTCGGCCGGGCGCCGCACGCTCGCCAGTGCCGCGGGACCAGCGACGCGCACACGCACTGCGGGCAGCGCCTGCACGGCAAGCGCCAGGCTGGGGTTCTCGGTAGCGATGACGACGTGCCCGGTGCGCCAGGGCTGGCGGTTGACCGTCGCCCGGCTCGCCGCGGCCGCCAGGGTGATACCGCCGGCGCGGCGAACGATCCGCCGCGCGCCAACGCCTGCCTCGATCCGGTAGGGAAAACCGCCGATCGTCGCGCCCGGCGCAAAGGCGGCAACCTGCTG
>CAYVVV010000018.1:13196-20126 GCA_964455325.1 uncultured Sphingosinicella sp.
CCACAGCCAATAGCCAACGATGCCGAGCGCCAGCGGCAGCAACGCGATCCAGACCGGAATCCGGCGCATCACGGTGTCTCGTTGATGGCGGCATGCAGGCGCGCCTCAAAACTCTTGCGGTCGAGTCCCGGCGGAATGACCTCACCGAAGCGGATGGTGATCGTGCCCGGCCGCTTCAGGAACTGCCGGCGCGGCCACAGCCGGCCCGAATCGAGCGCCGCCGGAACCACCGGCAGCTTCAGCAGCCGGTACAGCCCGGCAACGCCAGGCTTCAGCGGCGGCGCTTCGCCGACGGGCGTGCGCGTGCCCTCGGGAAAGATGACGATTTCGCGATTGTCGGCGATCGCTACTTCGGCGACATGCAGCATCGCGCGCAACGCCGACGCCGACCCTTCGCGGTCGACCGGGATCGATCCGTGCCGGCGCGCGATCCAGCCCCACACCGGAATCCGCATCAGTTCGGCCTTCATCACCACCGCCGGCCACGCGAAGATACTGAGCGTCGCGATTGTCTCGAACGCCGACTGATGCTTCAGCGCGACGATCACCGGCCCTTTCGGTACCTCGCCAAGCAGCTGCAGCCGCACGCCGGCGAGCCGGCGGGCGCACCACAGGAAGAACGACGACCAGAAGCGGCCGCCGGTGCGCGCACCGCGCCGAGACACCAACGCGCAGACTCCCGCCGCCAGCACGACGAAAATGCCGCCGACATAGAAGGCGAGCGCGAACAGCAGCGAGCGAAGCAGGATCATTGCGCCCCCGTCAGCAGCAGCGCGCGCCGGACGATGAACTTGCTGTATTCGACGGCGAGCGCGCGCGGCGTCAGCCGGTCGGGAATCGGGTCGGACACGATCGTCACTGCGTCGCCGGTCCGCGCGCGCGCCTCCGCCACCGCGCGCGCCATGTGGAACTGCGACGTCACCAGCCGGATCGAGCGATAGTCGTTCGCCGCCACCCATTCGGCGATCTCCGCGCCGTTGCCGCGCGTGTCGGCGGCGCGCTTGCCTAGATCGATGCAGCAGTCGAACAGCCGCGGCGGTATGTCCATGCCGACGGCAAGCTCGATCGGACGGACGCTTGGCGCGACGCCCGAAATCAGCAGTCGCTTGGCGCTGCCGGCCTGAAGCAGCTCGACGCCGCGGCCGATGCGCCCAGGACCGCCGGTCAGGACGACGATGCCGTCGGTGCGCAGCGCGACCGGCGCTGGCTCGGGCAGGCTGAGCACGAACCAGACGAAGCCGGCTAGCCAGGCGAGCGCGACGAACATCGTCGCCCGAAGCGCGCCGCCTTTCACAGCTGCGCCCTCAGCGCGCGCGTCACGGCGACACGCGCCGTCGTCAGCGCAAGCGCCATCGTCGCCAGCGGCAGCATGGCGAGCGCAAGCCAGCCGACCATCGGCAGCCGCAGTGTCGCGGCGATGCCACCGCCGAAATCGGCCAGCAGACCGGCGATGATCGCGACGACGATGAGACTGGCACCTACGCCCGCGGCGCCGCCGATCAAGCCGCTGATCGCGTAGCGATATTCGAACAGGGCCGCGATCGTGCGGTCCTCGGCGCCGATCATGTGCAGCGTTTCGATCGTCGGGGTATAGGCGCTGATCGCCGCGCGTACCGACAGCGCAACGATCGCCGCGGTCGCCGCCGTCACCAGCACGCCGATGGCAATGGCAAGCCAGGTCAGCACGTCGACGACACCGGCGAGCGGCGCGAACCATTGCGCGTGCGCATCGACGCGCGCCGATGGCGCGACGCGCCGCACGGCAGCGCCGATCGCCTCGGGATCGCCGCGCGCGCCATCCGCAAACCTGGCGTCGACCATCACCGGCAGCGGCAGGTCGTCGCCGACGTTGCCGCTGCCCAGCCAGGGTTCGAGCAGCGCCTTGAGTTCTGCATCGTCCAGCATGTGAACATCGATTACATCGTGCCGCGCCTCGAGCAGCGCGACGACGACACGCGCCTGGCGCGCCTTCATGTCGGGGTTCGGTTCGACGATCTGCACGGTGAAGCCGCGCTCGATGCCGCGCGTCAGCGAAGCCCCGGCAGACGACAATGCGATGCCGCCGGCAAGCGCCAGCGCGGCGAGGAACGCCATCATGCCGATGACCCACGGCAGCGTGCCGCCACCCAGCCGCCGCTCGGGCAGGAAGCGATGGCGCTGCGCGCGCGGCTGCAGCCAGGCGATCATTGCGCCAGCGACGCCGGCGGATGCCGGAGCGTCCCTAGCGGATCAGTCATCACGCCGCGGTCGAGCTTGAGCGTGATCGCCGATGGCACGCGCGGCAGCAGATGTACGGCGTGCGTGGCAACGACGACAGTGGTCCCGAGCCGGTTGAGCTCCTGAAAAAGGTGCAGCAGGCGCGCCGCCATGTCGGGATCGACGTTTCCGGTCGGTTCGTCGGCAAGCAGCAGGTCCGGCCGCGCGATCACTGCGCGTGCGATCGCGACGCGCTGTTGCTCGCCGCCTGACAGCACCGCCGGCCGCGCGTCGCGCCGTTTCGAAAGACCGACCCACGCCATCAACTCGTCGACGTGCGCCTTGACCTCGCTTTCGTGCACGCCGGCGATGCGCAGTGGCAGCGCGACGTTGTCGAACGCCGTCAGGTGCTCGATCAGGCGAAAATCCTGCAGCACGACGCCGATCCGACGGCGCATCGCCGGCAGCGCCGCGCGCGGCAAGGCCGTGATGTCGCGGCCGAACATGTCGATGCGGCCGCGCGTCGGCCGCAGCGCCAGGTAGAGCAGCCGCAGCAGCGATGTCTTGCCCGCACCCGAAGAGCCAATCAGGAACAGGAACGCCCCCGGCTCGAGACGGAAGCTGATGTCGCGCAGCACCTCGGCACCGGTGCCATAACGCAGGCCGACATTGTCGAACCGGACGACGCTGCTCATGCGCGCCGGCTCATGACCGGTCGAGCCAGTCTGGCACCGGCAGCGCCTTTTCGCGCAGCCAGTCCGGATTGTAGAGCGTCGACAGATAGCGCAACCCTGAATCGCACAGGATCGTGACGATGGTCGCGCCCGGACCAAGCTCGGCGGCGAGCAGTTCGGCGCCAACCACGTTGATCCCCGACGACAGGCCCAGGCACAGCCCTTCCTCTGCCATCAGTTCGTGCATGACACGCGCGCCGTCGGCGTCGGATACGCGGAATTGCGTATCGACGGGCGCGCCGTCGATGTTGGGGGTGATGCGGCCCTGGCCGATGCCTTCGGCGACCGACGAGCCTTCGGCCCTGAGTTCGCCGTGCGCGAACCAGTTGTAGAGCGCGGCGCCATGCGGATCGGTAAGCGCGATCGTGACCGAGTCGCGCTTCGCCTTCAGGCCGATGCCCGTTCCAGCGAGCGTGCCGCCGGTGCCGACCGCGCAGGTAAAGCCGTCGATGCGACCGCCGGTATCGGCCCAGATTTCCTCGGCGGTGGTTTCGACATGCGCCTGACGGTTGGCGAGGTTGTCGAACTGGCCCATCCAGACCGCGCCTGGCGTCTCCTCGGCGAGCCGCCGCGACTTGTGCTGGAAATGCTCGGGATCGGCATACTTGGTCGGCGGCACCAGCACCAGTTCGGCGCCAAGCGCGCGGATCGTCGCCATTTTTTCCGCCGACTGGTTCGATGGCATCACGATGATCGTGCGATAGCCCTTCGCCGCCGCGACCACGGCAAGGCCGATGCCGGTGTTGCCTGCGGTGCCCTCGACGACGATGCCGCCCGGTCGCAGCCGGCCGTCGCGCTCGGCCGCCTCGATCATGTAGCGCGCGGCACGATCCTTGACCGATCCGCCCGGGTTCATGAACTCGCACTTGCCCAGTATCGCGCACCCCGTCCGCTCCGACGGTCGTTTCAGCCTGACCAGCGGCGTGCCGCCAATCAGACCGAGCACATCGGTTGCGATTGGGCGGGGTTGAGCGCTTGCTGTCATGTCGGAGCGCAGGCTTACCGGGCGCGCACCCTGCTGGCAATCACGAGCCGTGACCGGGCGGACAAAGACGGGGCCGGCAAAGATCGGGCGGCGTCGTTGACACCGCCCAGTCGATGAGGATGGGGGAACCGCAGCGTCCGGCGGGGGAAGGTGGACGCTACACCAGTTGGTATGACCGATCGCCGCGTCAGATTCGTGACAGGCGACGGGTAACGGGCCCGACCAACAGCGTGGCTGCATTCGGCAGCAAAGCCGGATACAAAGGCTGTCATGTCTCAGCTCCGCTCCACGGCCCTGCTCGCGCTCGCGTTGCTGGCCGGTGCCTGCGATCTCGGTGGCAAGGCGACCAGCAGCGACGACGCAGCGCGCATCGCCTTCGTCGTTGACGAGGGCATCGGTCTCGACGACGGGTCGGGCCTTGACGCCGCGGTGGTGCGCTCAACGCAAACCGGGCTGACCGCGTTTGAGCCTGGCGGCCGCGTGGTGCCCTCGCTTGCGATCAGCTGGCGCGTCAGCGACGACGGCCTCACCTATATCTTCAAGCTGCGCGAGGCCTACTGGACCGATGGCCGCCGCATGACTGCGGGCGATGTCGTCGCGGTGATGCGGCGCATCGTCGCGCCCGGCTCCCGCAATCCGTTGCGACGGCAGCTCATGATGATCGATAACGCCGCGCCGGTCGCCGCCAATCGCAAGCCCGTGCGCATGCTCGGCGTCGACGATCCCCGCCCCGATACGGTCGTCATCCGCCTCAACCGGGCGGAGCCGGCGCTGCTGCAGCTACTCGCCCACCCGTCGGCCGCGATCGCGCGCACCGGTGACAAGCCCGCCGCGTCGGGACCGTTCGAGCGCGTCGACGACGGCGCGGACGGCGGCATCCGCCTCGTCCGCAACGGCAGCCACTTCGCCGCTGACGCGGTGACGCTGAACGGCGCCGAACTCTCCCAACTCGACGCCGCCACTGCGGTCGAGCGCTTCGCCGCCGGCGCGCTCGACATCGTCACCGGCGGGCGCCTTGCCGGGCTGCGCGCCGCGCGCGGCGCCGATGCCGGCGCGCTGCGTCTCGAGCCGACCTGGGGGGTCTATTACTATCTGGCGCGCACCAGCGCCGGGCCGCTTTCCGATGTGCGCGTGCGCCGCGCGCTCGCGATGTCGATCGACCGCGCCGGCATCCTTGCGCGCGTGTTCAACCTGCCGGGGCTGCAGCCGGCCTATGGCGCGCTGCCGCCAACACTGCCCGACGCCTATGCCGGCAGCGCCGCCGAATGGGCGCAATGGACGGCGGAGGCGCGGCAGGCCGAAGCGGCACGGCTGATGACCGAGGCGGGCTACGGACTCGACAACCCGCTGGTGCTGCGGGTCGCGATCCCGCACGGGCGCGAGCACACCGACCTGCTCGAAGCGATGACCGCTTATTGGGGCGCGATCGGCGTGCGCGTCAAGGCCTACGCGCGCGGGCCGCTGCCGCACCGTCAAACGATTGCCAAGGGCGATTACGACCTCGCGCTTGTCGAACACATCGCCCCGGCGCCGGTCGCTGACATCTTCCTCGATCCGTTCACCTGCGCCAACCGGCTTGGCGGCTATTGCAATCCCGCGGTCGACGCACTGCTCGAACAGGCCGCGACCGAGGACGACCCCGGCACGCGCATCCAGTTGCAGCGCCGCGCCAACCGGCTCATCGCCGAGGATGCGCCGCTGATTGCGGTGCTGTCGCCGCTGCGCTGGTCGCTGGTTGCGCCGCGCGTCAGTGGCTGGCAGGACAATGTCGCCGGCGCACACCCGCTGTGGGCGCTCAGCATCGCCGGCACGGACAAGGAGAACTGATCGTGGATCCCATCGTCATCGTTGGTGCCAGGCGCACGCCCATGGGAGGCTTTCAGGGCGATCTTTCGGGCCTGACCGCAAGCCAGCTTGGTGGCGCGGCCATCGCCGCGGCGGTGGCGGATGCCGGCGTCGCCGGCAGCGACGTCGACCAGTGCGTGATGGGTTGCGTGCTGCCCGCGGGGCAAGGTCAGGCGCCGGCGCGACAGGCGCTGTTCGCCGCCGGCCTGCCCGATTCGGTCGGCGCCACGACGGTCAACAAGATGTGCGGCTCGGGCATGAAGGCGACGATGGACGCGCACGACATGCTCGTCGCGGGCAGCGCCGACATCATCGTCGCCGGCGGCATGGAGTCGATGACGAACGCGCCCTATCTGCTGCCCAAGGCGCGCGGCGGCTATCGCATGGGCCACGGCACCGTCTACGATCACATGTTCCTCGACGGGCTGGAGGACGCCTATGACAAGGGCCGCGCGATGGGCACCTTCGCCGAGGACACCGCCCGCCACTACCAGTTCACGCGCGAGGCGCAGGATGCCTACGCCGTCCGCTCGGTGACGCGCGCACAGGCGGCGATCGCGAACGGCAAGTTCGCTGCCGAGGTGGTACCGGTGACCGTCGCCGGCCGCGGCGGCGACACCGTCATCAGTGTCGACGAGCAGCCCGGCAAGGCGAAGCTTGACAAGATTCCCTTGCTGAAGCCGGCGTTCGCCAGGGACGGTACGGTCACCGCGGCGAGCAGTTCGTCGATCTCCGACGGCGCCGCGGCGCTGGTGCTGATGCGCGAATCAACGGCAAAGGCGCGGGGGCTGAAGCCGCTTGCGCGCATCCTTGGCCATGCGACGCATGCGCAGGCGCCAGCCTGGTTCACCACCGCGCCCGTCGCCGCCATCGACAAGCTGCTGAAGAAGATCGGCTGGAAGGCATCGGACGTCGACCGTTACGAGATCAACGAAGCGTTCGCCGTCGTCGCCATGGCGGCGATCCGCGATCTCGGTCTCGACGACGCGACGGTTAACGTCCATGGTGGCGCCTGCGCGCTCGGCCACCCGATCGGCGCGTCGGGGGCGATCCTGACGGTAAAGATGATGTACGAGCTGGAGCGGACGCAGGGACGCTACGGGCTGGTGAGCCTGTGCATCGGCGGCGGGCAGGGCATCGCGACGATCTTCGAACGCGTGTCGTAAATGT
>CAYVVV010000018.1:20136-20870 GCA_964455325.1 uncultured Sphingosinicella sp.
CGGCGCGTCGGGGGCGCGTATCATCGTCACGCTGCTGGGCGCGCTGCGCGATGCCGGCAAGACAAAGGGCATCGCCAGCCTCTGCATCGGCGGCGGCGAAGCGACCGCGATCGCGCTGGAACGGCTGTACTGACCGGCTAGCGCCGCATCACGGGCAGCGTGTCGAGTGCGGCGTCGATGCGCGCCACCGCCGCCGCGTAGCCGACCGTGGCGATCGAGCCATAGCGCGCCTCGAAGGCGCGATCGGTCATGCCTTCCTCGAACCCCAGCGCCGCCGTCGGCAGCAGATCGATCGGACCGTCGCCAAGCGCGCGCGCGAGTTCGGCTGCACGCGCCGGGTCGGCCGCCGCCTGCCCCAGCCGCAGCCCGGCACGGTCGGCGGCGAGATCGACGAAGGAGAAGCCGCTGCCGCCGGCGAGGCTGTCGTCGAGCTCCTTCCAGGTGCCGAGCGCGCGACCGATCTCGGGGTCTGCGGCCGCCGCCAGCGCCGCCGACAGGGCGAAATGCTTGGCGAGATCCTCGCGGCCGGCGAGACGCACGCGCAGCGTTGCTGGCACGCGCAGGCGGACCTGCGCGTCGTCGATCGTCGCCAGACGACGCGCATAGGGTCCGGCAGTCGCCATCGCCGCCGCGACCATCGCCGCGCGCGCATGATCGCGCGCCCCGACGCCGAGGGGCGCGTCGGCAAACAGCACCGCATAGACCTCGGCAAGGTCGACATCGCGGCGTCCGCC
>CAYVVV010000019.1:0-20428 GCA_964455325.1 uncultured Sphingosinicella sp.
GCGATGTGTCGTGGGTGATTCCGCCGCAAGGCGACAGGGACAAGTTCATCGCCCACGCCGAGCTTGGCGACAGTGTCTTCATGGACCTTGGCGCAACCCGTGTCCTTGAATGCTGGGGCGACGACGTCCCCGACGGCAAGCAGACCGACTTTCGCCGCGCCGTACAGGCAACGGACGACGAGGATGTCGTCTTCAGCTGGATCGAATGGCCCGACAAGGCGACGCGCGATGCCGCCTTTGCCAAGATGACCGCGTGGATGAACAATCCGGAAACTGCCGATCCGCGCATGGACCCGGCGAAAAATCCGATGCCGTTCGACGGCAAGCGCCTCATTTACGGCGGGTTCGCCCCCGTCGTCAGCTTGGAGAAGTAAAATGACGAACCAGCATGGCGATTTCATCTGGTACGAGTTGATGACGACGGCACCCGACGCGGCGCAGACGTTCTACAGCGGTATCCTTGGCTGGACCTGGCAAACGAGCGACCAGCCCGGCATGGACTACCGCCTGTTCTCCGCCAATGGCACGCAGGTCGGCGGCATGATGGCGCTGTCGCAAGCAATGACCGACGGCGGCGCACGGCCGATGTGGGCGGGCTATGTCGGCGTCGACGACGTTGACGCCAGCGCCAGCAGCATCAATGCCGCCGGCGGCAGCGTGCTGATGGGACCGCAGGACATTCCCGGCATCGGCCGCTTCGCTTTCGTCACCGATCCGCAGGGCGCGCATTTCTACATCATGACCGACACGTCCGGTCAGGCCAGCGACAGCTTCGCCAGGTACGAACCGAAGGTCGGCCACTGCGCCTGGAACGAACTGGCGACGACCGATCCCGAAGCCGCGAAGGCGTTCTACGGCCACCACTTCGGCTGGGTGAAGGACGGCGAGATGGATATGGGGCCGATGGGCAGATACGAATTTCTGAAGGCGGGCGGCAGCAAGCCTTATGGCATCGGCGCAGTGATGGCGAAGATGCCCGAAATGCCGGTATCGGCATGGACCTTTTATTTCCGCGTGCCCGACATCGACGTCGCCGCCGAAGCGGTGAAGTCGGGCGGTGGCACGTTGCTCCAGGAGCCGATCGAGATTCCCGGCGGTGAATATTCGATCGTCGCGCTGGACCCGCACGGCGCCGCCTTCGGCCTCGTCGGGCCAGGAAGGGAACGATGCTGAACAAGGCAGGCATCTGCGTCCGGCATGACAAGGACGCCGGGCAAGCCGTCGCGGGCGCTTGATGCAGGGTAGTTTGTGCGCAACAAAATTGCGTATATGATGGCGCCATGCACGACGAAGGCTCGCCTCCCCTCACCCGCCCGCCGGAAGCCGCTGACGACTGGACGATCCCGCAGGACTGGCACCGCTTCACCGATGCGGAACATGCCGTCTGGGACACGCTGTTCCAGCGCCAGTCGAAGCAGCTGTCCGGCCGCGCCGCAAAGGCGTTTCTCGACGGGCTCGATGTCCTTCACCTGTCGCGCCCCGGCATCCCCAATTTCGACGAGCTGTCGGAAAAGCTGACGAAGCTCACCGGCTGGCAGGTCGTCGCCGTGCCCGGCCTCGTCCCCGAGGATGTCTTTTTCGAGCACCTCGCCAACCGCCGCTTCCCCGCCGGCAATTTCATCCGGCGCGCCGACCAGCTCGACTATCTGCAGGAACCTGACGTCTTCCATGACGTGTTCGGGCACGTGCCGCTGCTCGCCCACCCGGTCTTTGCCGACTACATGCAGGCCTATGGCAAGGGCGGCCTCCGGAGCCTCGAGTTCGGGGCGATCCACAAGCTCGCGCGGCTCTACTGGTACACGGTGGAGTTCGGGCTCATCGAGGAGGACGGGCGGCTCAAGATCTATGGCGCCGGCATTGTCTCCAGCCACGGTGAAAGCCGCTACGCGCTCGACGACCCGTCGCCCAACCGGCTCGGCTTCGACCTGATGCGCGTCATGCGCACCAAGTACCGCATCGACGATTTCCAGCAGAACTATTTCGTGATCCCGAGCTTCGAGCACCTCTTGGACGTGACACTGGGCACCGACTTCGGACCGCTCTACCGGCAGCTTGAAACGCTGCCCGACATCGCCATCGCGACCGTGCTCGACAGCGACGTCGTCTACACGCGCGGCACGCAGGAATACGCCCGCGCGAAGGCCGCGGCGTGAGCCAAAACGGGCGTTGCATCGCCAAAACCCGGCCGCTATAGAGCGCCGTCCGGAGCGGGGCTGTAGCTCAGTTGGGAGAGCGCTGCAATCGCACTGCAGAGGTCAGGGGTTCGAATCCCCTCAGCTCCACCAGCCCGGTTTTCAGGCATTTTCAACGATTGAACGGCGCCGGCGGTGACGCGTACGGCCTGCGCGTCGCCCCTGACGCGCAGGCCGTTCCGGCCGGGGATGGGCTGTGACGATCTGCGGCGCTGGCCGCGATCAGTGTACGCGCGCCGCGAACCAGCGCCGCACCGGTCGCGGCGCGACCCGGCAAGCAACGGGGGTACGCGGCGGTCGGGCTTGACCGGTCGCAGTCGGGGAGCAACCGGTCGTGCCTGAACGACCTGATCCTGGGCCGAATTCCGTTACACGGCCATCCCGGTAGTTACCGGGGTCGGCGAGCGGTCGCTTCAGTCAAGGTAATGCGGCTCGGGCCGTTCGCGCAACTCGTCATAGTGGACGAGCGCCGGTTCGCCCCAAAGCGGCACCTGCTCACCGCCACGGAACGCCCATTCGCCGCGGTCGCAGGCGTCGGCGCGGACATAGCCGTTGATGTAGAAACGCCGCATGTGGCTGGCGCGGTTCTGGCCCGAGCCGTGCACGAGATAGGGACTCCACAATGCGAGGTCACCGGGCGCGAGGTCGAGGTCGACGACATCGGCAGGATCGAATCCCGCGGCGACGAGTGCCTCGTCGGCCGCAGCTGCGTCGATGACCGCTCCGGCAATGTCGAGCCGCAGGTCACCCGCCTTGTGGCTGCCGGGGACGACGCGCATGCCCCCCGACAGCGCGTCGTGCGGGTCGACGGCAAGCCCGGTCTGCACATAGTTCGCGCCAAGTCCGCGATAGGCCGCCGCCGGGCGGCGGAAGCGTGAATCCTGGTGCCAGGCGAAATCGCCGCGCCCGCCCGGCCGCTTCCAGTGCAGCTGGTTGATGATCTGCTTGATGTCATTGCCGATGAACGGCGCCAGCAGGCGGTGAAAGCGCGCATCGATGCGCACGGTGGCAAGCACGTCGTTATGGTACGACGGCCATTGCACCAGCCGCACTTCGGGTCCGGCGTCACCCGGCACCACGCGGTAGAGGAGGTTGCCGTGGCGAAAGCTGCGCCCGTGCGCCAGCCCCTCGGCGTGGACAGCGTCCATTGCGCGGCCGATAGCGGCAACCTCGTCGGCACTCATGAAGCCGCGCACGATGGCATAACCGTGTTCTGCGTAGTCGCCGGCGATGCTCATGCGCGTCAAAGTCTCCGATCGATCCGCGCCAGCATATCCGACCTGCGTAAAAAAGCCGTAGCGACAGCCGGTTCGCAAGTCTCGACGCGCTTGAAAGTGATAGGCCCGACGCGGCTTGGCAAGCAGCATTGGCACGTCCACATTTCATGGCGATGGAAGCCCAACCCGCCGCGACGCTTGTCCTCCTGCGCGAAGCCGCCGGCGCGCCAGAGATGTTCATGCAGGCGCGCGCGGCGACCATGGGGTTCGCCGCCGGCATGATGGTGTTTCCGGGCGGCAAGGTCGATGCCGGCGATGTCGCGCTCGCGGCGACCCCGATGTTGCGCGGCAGCGCCGTCGACGCCGCCGATGCCGCCGCGCGCATCGCCGCCGTGCGCGAATGCTTCGAGGAAGCGGGCGTGCTGCTGACACACGGCCCTGCGATCGCGGCGACCGAGTTCGCTGCGGCGCAGCCGGCGATCGCTGCGCGCACGCTCGGCTTCGCTGATTTCCTGGCGCGCTTCGATCAGGTCATCGACCTCGACGCGCTGGTGCCGTTCACGCGCTGGATTCCGCCGGCGAACGTCGCGCACCGCCGCTACGACACGCGCTTCTACCTGGCGCGCTGTCCTGACGGCGCCGAGGCCGGCCACGACGGCAACGAGGCGACGACATCGTGCTGGATCAGCGCCGCCGAGGCGCTTGCACGCGCCGACCGCCGGGAAGCCGAGGTCATCTTCCCGACGCGCCGCAACCTCGAGCGGCTGGCGCAGTTCACCAGCATCGCCGCGCTGATCGACCATGCGCGGACGACACCGCTCGTTACCGTGCAACCCGAAGTGCGCATGCTCGATGACGGCCCGTACCTGTGCATCCCGGAAGGTATTGGCTACCCCGTGACGCGCGAGGCGCTGACCAGCGCGCTGAGGGGTTAGCCAAACAGGCCGTCGACCACCGCGCCGCCCGGATAGGCAAGCAGCAGGTCGCTGCCGGACGCCGTGTCGATGTCGGCACTGCCCTCAACGAGCAGCACCTCGCCGGCGCCCGCTGCGCCGGCGCGGCCGGCGATCACCGTCAGCCACACGGGTCGCCCCGGCGCCGGCCGCAGCGCGAGCAGTCCCGCGGCTGCAAGTCGCTCGACGACGAACTTGCCGCCCTCGCACAGCACCGTGCGGCCGCCGCCAAGGTCGCGCCACCGGCGCGCGATGACGAACGGCCTGGCGTCGGCGACGGCGACGCCGGCGTCGAGGTGCAGTTCCCGCGGCCGGCCATAATCGTAGAGTCGATAGGTCAGGTCGACGTTCTGCTGCACCTCGATGATCGTCACGCCGGCACCGATCGCGTGCACGGTGCCCGCAGGCGAGTAGATGAAGTCGCCCGGCGATACGCGCTTCCAGTCGAGCAGCCGCTCGATCGATCCGTCAAGCGCGGCGGCGCGCAGTGCCTCAGCCGAAAGCGGTTGCAGCGTACCCAGCCCGACCTCGCCCGGCGGCTCGGCGGCGAGCACCAGCCATGCCTCGTCCTTGCCGCGCCCGTGCCCGGCGGCGCGGGCGGCAGCATCATCCGGATGCACCTGCACCGAAAGGCGTTCGGAGGTGAACAGATACTTGACGAGCAGTTCGGGATCGCCGCCGCGCGGATCCTCGAACCATATTTCCCCGATCTTGTCCGCGTCCTCGGGAACGTTGTCAAAGTATGGCGACAGGTCGCGGCGGCCCCATGGCTTTGCGATCGCGCGGGTGATGAGCCGGGTGATGCTCATGGCCGATAACCGAACGCGCGCCGTCCCGGTGTCAGCGCGCGCTGGGCGATGCCGGCGAACTCGCACAGCCTTGGCCGCGTCTCGCGCGGATCGATGATCTCCTCGATGCCGAAGCGCTCGGCGGTGCGGAACGGCGAACGCACGCGGTTCAACCGCGCCTTTATGGTCTCGAGATGTGCCTTGGGATCATCGGCGGCTTCGAGTTCGGACTTGTAGGCCGCCTCTAGCCCGCCCTCGATCGGCAGCGAGCCCCAGTCGCCCGACGGCCACGCCATGCGCCAGCGGAAGCGGCTGGTGTTGGCGTGTGCGCTGCCCGCCATGCCATAGGCTTTTCTCAGGATCACCGCGCACCACGGCACGCTCGCCTGGTAGATCGCGGTGAGCGCGCGCGACCCCCAGCGGATCGTCGCCTCCTCCTCGGCCTTGCGGCCGATCATGAAGCCGGGATTGTCGACCATGTGCACCACCGGCAGGTGGAAGATTTCGGCAAGGTCGACGAAGCGCTCGACCTTGCGCGCGGTCGCCGCGGTCCACAGCCCGCCGAGCGCCATCGGATCCGAGGCGAGCACAGCAACCGGCCAGCCGTCGAGGCGGGCGAAGCCGGTGACGATCGCCTGGCCGTGCCGCGCGCCGATCTCGAAGAAGCTGCCGGTGTCGACAACGCTCTCGATGATCGGCCGAATCTTGTAGAGCTGGCGCGGGTTGCGGGGGATCGCATCGATGAGCCCCGGGTCGGTCCGATCGGCCCGATCACGCGTCTTGTCGCGCGCGGCGAGCGTATGCACGCTTGATGGAAGATAGGATAGAAAGCGCCTCAGCTTCTGAAAAGCATCGCTTTCGCTTGACGCAACATCGTCGACAGCTCCATTCGCGGCGTGGATCGCGGCACCCCCGAGTTCTTCCTTCGAGCGCTTTTCGCCGACTGCGGCGACCACCGGCGGCCCGGCGACGAACATCTGCGCCTGGCCCTCGACGAGCAGGCTGTAGTGGCTCATCACCATGCGCCCGGCGCCCAGCCCCGCCACCGGCCCCAGCCCCAGCGCCACCACCGGCACCGCGGCAAGGTTGTCGACCATCGTCTCCCAGCCGGGCAGCTCGGGCACGTAGGTATGGCCCATGCTTTCGAGCGTCTTCACCGAGCCGCCGCCGCCGGTGCCCTCGATCATGCGCACGAGCGGCATGCGGTATTCGTTCGCAAGCTTTTCCGCCTCGACGAGCTTGCGGTGGATGGCGGCGTCGGCGGCGCCGCCGCGCACGGTGAAGTCGTCGGCTGTGACCACCGCCGGGCGGCCGTCGATCGTCGCGCGGCCATAGAGGAAGTTCGACGGCTGGAACGCGGTGATGGCGCCCGCCTCGTCATAGCTGGCGAAGCCGGCGAGCTGGCCGAGTTCGCGCCAGCTGCCCTTGTCGACCAGCGCGGCGATGCGCTCGCGCGCGTTCAGGCGCCCGGCGTCCCGCTGGCGCTGCAGCTTGTTGGGTCCGCCCATCGCCTCGGCGAGCGCGCGGCGCTGGTGCAGTTCGTCGACGTCCTTCTGCCACGACACGGTGCAGCCCTCTTCGCGATCGTTCGCGCCTGCTTGGCGCCCGGCGGCGCCGAAGGCAAGTCGCCGAAACGGCAGGGTGCCCGCCCCTAGACCGCGATCGGTTCAGATTGAATCAATCTGAACCGTGAATCGCTGTCTAGGTTGCAAGGCCGTGATGGTGCACGACGCCCGATGCGAAGAGCAGTTCCCAAATCCGCCGAACCTGCTAGCGTCCGTGCGCATATCAGGGAGGATGGCATGGCGAAGAAAGACAAGGCCAAGTCGAAGGACAAGAAGTCGAAAAAGACGAAGGATGCTCGCGCCTCGTCGGCGCATTTGGAGTTCAAGCTCCCGCCCGAGCTTGGCGAGCGGCTCGCTGCCGCCGGCGCTCAGCTGCAGCAGCGTGCCGAGGCGGCGTTCGCGCAGTGGCTCGACCAGGCATCGCTGACGCTGCGCAGGAGCGGCGTCAAGACGCTGGTCGACGACATCAAGGCGGCCGGCAAGCAGTTGCGCGAGGCCGACGCGCGCGCCGAGTTCCAAAAGGTTGCCAAGGAACTCGCCTCCAACGTGGCGAGCGAGATCAGCCGGTTCGCCATGTCGACGACGATCGCGCGTGCCAGCGCGCCGAAGCCGGCGGCGAAGGCCAAGACGGCAGCGAAGCCGGCGGCAAGGACCAAGCCGGCATCGAAACTGGCGGCAAGGGCGAAAGCCGCTGCGAAGCCAACGTCGGCGGCGAAGCCGGCAGCGAAGCCAGCAGCCAAGCCCACGGCGAAGGCGCCGGCAAAGACTGCGGCGAAACCAGCAGCCAAGCCGGCGGCGAAGGCTCCGGCGAAGGCGCCGGCGAAGGCGCCAGCGAAGACGCCGCGCGCGCCGGTGACGCCGTCGCCGCGGCGGCGACCGCCGCGGCCGTCGTCGCGTGGCGCGCCGAAGTCCTGACGCCAGGTCGGCAGGATTCCGGCAAACGTTTGATAGAATTCGACGAATGACGTGCGCATCAGGCGCAGCACACGGGTGATTGCGCTAGGGTCGCCGATATGACCGGTTTCAGTCAGCCGCTCCGGCTGCACAGCAACAGCGCGATGGCGACAGCGTTACAGTCGATCGTCGCCTTCTGGCTGTTCTACTTCGTCATCGTGACGCTGCGCGCGTTCGCGCTCGGCTTCGAGGATCTGTTGGCGATGGCGGGCCGCCGCGCCGTCGTCACCGTCATCGGCATGGCGATCAGCTGGGTGCTCTATCTTGCGCTGGCGCCGCTGGCGAAGTCGCCGCTGAAAAAGCGGGCACTGATGATGTTCCTGCTCTGCGTTCCCGCCGCGGCGCTGTTCACGACGATCAACTTCGCTGCCTTCTATATCTACGAACCGCTGCCGTCGGTCGCCGAGGAGATTAACGAGAAGGAACGCTCGCTCAGCATGCTGCTGGCGATCATCTTCGAAGGCACCGTCACCTGGTACTTCTTCTTCGCCGCCTGGGCGGCGTTCCACCTCGCGCTCGGCTATGCCGCCGACGCCGCCGCCGCCGAACGGCGCGCCGCCGCCTATCGCGAGGAGGCGCAGGCGGCGCAGCTGCGCGCGCTCCGCTACCAGATCAACCCGCATTTCCTGTTCAACACGCTCAATTCGCTGTCGTCGCTGGTGCTGAGGAACCGCAACGACGAAGCCGAGCGGATGATCCTCAACCTGTCGACCTTCTTCCGCGCCAGTCTCACCAGCGATCCGACCGAGGACATTCCGCTCGCCGACGAGATCGAACAGCAGCGCCTCTACCTCGACGTCGAGGCGGCGCGCTTCGGTGACCGCCTGACCTACAGCTTCGACATCGAGTCCGAAGCCGGGCGCCAGCTGGTGCCGAGCCTCATCCTGCAGCCGCTGATCGAAAACGCCGTCAAGTACGCGGTGTCACCGTCGAACGCGCCGGTCTCGATCCGCGTCAAGGCAAGCGTGCATGACGCGATGCTGCACATCGTCGTCGAGGACGACGGCGGTTTCGCGCCGAGCGAGGCCGAGTTCGTCGACGGCACCGGCACCGGCCTCAACAACGTCCGCGAACGCCTGCGCGCACGCTATGGCGACGCCGCAGCGTTCAAGGCGGGGCCCTGGCCCGGCGGCGGCTTTCGCGTCGACCTTGCCATTCCGGTCAGGCGGCGCGGGTGATGGCAGTGGCGCCGGAGGATCTGGACGCGCCGCTCGACTTGCCGAGCGCGACGCGGCTAGGGTCTGTCCTGGTCATGTCGAATCGCCTCTACAAACTCGCGCATCCCGAGCGAAGTCGAGGCATGAGCGGGTCAAGAAAGCCGGCTCTGTCTAATCGGAACAAGCTCTAGATGCGGATTGAGGAAGGCCCTTGATGCCGGAGTCCGAAGCGCACCCCCTCCGCACGCTCGTCGTCGACGACGAGGCGATGGCGATCGAGCGCATGCAGGTACTGCTTGCGCGCGTCGACGGCATCGATCTTGTCGGCACTGCATCGTCGGGCGGCCAGGCACTGCGGCTCATCGAGGCGCTGGCACCTGACCTGCTGCTGCTCGACATCTCGATGCCGGGCCTTGACGGCATCGGCGTCGCCAACGCCATCCAGCGGCTGCCGAAACGCCCGACCGTCGTCTTCGTCACCGCGTTCGACCAGTATGCGGTGATCGCCTTCGACGTCGCCGCTGCCGACTATCTGCTGAAGCCGGTCGATCCGGCACGGCTGCTAAAGGCCATAGAACGCGTCCGCGAACTGCGCGCCCGCACCGGCGCGCCGCCGCCCAGCGACCGCTACGCCACCGAATTCTGGGTGCCGCACCGCTCCGAGATCATCCGCGTCGACGTCGACCGCATCGACCTCATCGAGGCCGAGCGCGACTACATGCGCCTCCACGTCGGCGAGCGTTCGTACCTGATCCACCAGACCATCAAGGAGCTGGAGCGCCGGCTCGACCCCTATGCCTTCATCCGTATCCACCGCTCGAAGATCGTGCGCCGCGACCGTATCAAGGGGCTTGTCCACCTCGGCTATGGCGTCTGGTCGGTCAACCTCGCCGATGGCGGCGAGCACCGCATTGGTCGCACCTACCTCAGCGACGTCAAAAAGATCACCGGCTGACCGCTGCGGGCATCAGCGGTGTTTGCGTCCGCGCCGCATGTCCACGCACGAAGGCGGGCGGGCGTCCCAGGGGTCTGGACGCCCGCCCGCCGGACGGATCGCGATGCGGTGCTGGCTTTACGGCATCGCCACCGTGATCGTGGCCTCGCGCTCAGCGAGCTGGGTCGACCTGGCGCGCTCGATCGCCGCGGCGATCTGCGGGCGGGCATGATCGAGCGCGGTGTCACGGCATTCGTTCTCGGAGACAATCCGTGCAAGGTCGCGATGGCCATTGGCAATGCAGATGCTGCGTGCGGCGCGCTTGACGCGGGTATTGAGCTCGGCGACGCCAGCGGTGGTGGCGAGGTCGAGGTCGGCGTAGCTGACAGCGGTCGACGGCCGCGCGACATTGGCTTCGACGAGCGTCTCGTCCATCGCGGCGGCGGCGACGCCGGGGACGAGCGTCGTGGTGATGAGGGCGGCGAGTGCGGTGGCTCCAACTCGGGCGAACATGGACTTTCCTTTCCTGCGTCGTGCCTGTGGGAGGCAGTGTTCGGCGCGAACCGGAAGGCATCGGCTGCTGGGACTGTGTGGGGTCCGAGGCGCTTCCGATCCGCGCCAGCATAGGTAACGCAATCGCACCGCCACCGCGCGCCGGCTTCGACTTCGCGCCGGCCCCGCTCGACGAACGGGCGACGGCTTCGACGAACGGCGAACCATTGGCGATGAACGCGAAACCCGCCCGATTCCGCGCCAGAGCAGCCGCACGCACCACTGTAAAACAACGTTTCGCCAGCGCACAACGAACGGAAAGGTGCAACGCAAACGGGCGCCGGTGGTGACGAAACGCGCCACGCCGTCGACAAGCGTTGCCGCCGGGCGCTATGCAGCAAGACCGGAGACGGCAAGGACGCGGCCATGACGAAGCGCAGGCAGGGTGCGGCAGCGACCGTCAACGACGAGCTTCGCCGCGACATCGCGGCAATGCTGATCGCTGGCGACGACGTCGATCGGGTGGCGCAGCGCGTCGCCTCGCGCGGCGTTGCCTACGCGCTTGCCCGCGCCGAGGTCGAGCGCGCCGCGAAAAGCCCCTATCTCGCCGCGGGCCTTGTCGCGACCGAACGGCTGGAGCGGCGCGTCGCCAAGCGCGACTGGCTGCTCGGCAACTACGCCCGTCTCGTTGCGGACCCCGATCACGGCGCCGTCGACCGCGTCGACCGCATGCCCGCCGACCGCTTCCTTGCCGACCACTATCGCGCGCATCGGCCGGTGGTGCTGACCGGCCTTGTCGACGATTGGCCGGCGCTGCGGCGCTGGTCGCTCGACGATTTCGCCGTGCGGCTCGGCGGCGTCGACGTGCGCGTGCAGTGGAACCGCGACGCCGATCCCGACTATGAACGCAATTCCGACGCGCATGGCACGCTGCGGCCGTTCGCCGAGGTCATCGAACGGCTGCGCGTCAGCGCGGCGGCGCCGACCAACGACTTCTATGTCACCGCCAACAACCACGAACACAACCGCCAGGCGCTGGCGCCGCTCTACGACGATGCCGGCGACATTCCGGGGTACCTCGCCGCTCCGGGCGGCAAGGCTGGCTTCATCTGGATCGGCCCCAGGGGCACGATCACGCCCTGGCACCATGACCTCACCAACAACCTGCTGCTGCAGATCGTCGGGCGCAAACGCGTGCGCCTCGTATCCAGCCACCACAGCGCGCGAATGAGGAACAGCCGCCATTGCTTCTCAGACTGGGCCGGCGAGCGGCTCGAACCCGGTCCCGGCGACGGCGAGCGGCCGCCGGTGATGATCGCCGATATCGGCCCCGGCGAGGCGCTGTTCCTGCCGGTGGGCTGGTGGCACCACGTCGAGGGCCTCGACGTCACCATCGGCATGAGCTTCACCAACTTCGTCTGGAACAACGACTTCTGGTCGCATTATGCCAGCTACGGCGATCTGTGATCCTTCAGGCGAAGGTGATTACCGTCCGTGCCACGTCGCCCGCGCGTAGGTCGTCGATCGCCTCGTTGATACGGTCGAGCGGGATGCGCCGCGCGATGATGGTGTCAAGGTCGAGCGCACCCGACATGTAGAAGTCGACAAGGCGCGGAATGTCGACCGGAAAGCGGTTCATGCCCATCATCGACCCCTGGATCCTCTTTGCCTGCAGGAAGGTGGGGCCGTGGATCTGCACATGCTCGCCGGGCGGCACCATGCCGAGCACCGTCGCGGTGCCGCCCCGCTTCAGGATGTTCCACGCCATCTCGACGGTGGCGGTGCGGCCGACCGCCTCGATCGCATAGTCGACGCCGCCGCCGGTCAGCTCGACGATGGCCTGGTGCGGCTTGTCGCCGTCTGGCGCCAGCGCGTCGGTGGCGCCGAGCTTCAGCGCCAGCGCGCGCTTCGACGGCTGCGGGTCAATGGCGATGATGCGTCCGGCACCCGCGATCCTGGCGGCGTTGATCGCGGCAAGGCCGATGCCGCCGCAGCCAATCACCGCAACCGACTGGCCGGGTTCGATGCGCGATTGGTTGAAGACGGCGCCAGCGCCCGTCGTCACCGCGCAGCCGATCACCGCGGCACGATCGAGCGGCATATCGGGCCGCACCGCGACACAGGCGTTTTCGTGGATCAGCATCTGCTCGGCATAGGCGGAAAGATTGAGGAATTGCGGCAGTGGCGACCCGGCAAGCGTCAGCTTCGGCGGTGCGTCCGCCCTGCGCTTCACGGACTGGTCCTGGCACAGCGACAGATGGCCAGTGACGCAATGCTCGCAGGTGCCGCAGAAGGCGGACAGGCAGGTGATGACGTGGTCGCCGACCTTGAGCCGCGCGACGTCGCTGCCCACTGCCTCAACCACCCCCGCAGCCTCGTGCCCCGGGATCACCGGCAACGGATGCGGGTAGACGCCGTCAATGAAGTGCAGGTCCGACCGGCACACGCCGACCGCCTTCGTGCGCACCAGCACCTCGCGCGGGCCGGGTGCGCCGATGCCGACCTCCTCGATGACGAGCGGCGTCTTGGGTTCGTGAAGGACGGCGGCTTTCATTCGGCGGACGACTCCCCAGCGGCAGCTCTCGCCAGCGGACCCGGCCGCGACCCGCATGTCAAGCACTGCGAATGGTGAGTGCGCTGGACGCCAACCATAAGCATCGCGACGATACGACACCGCCGCTGCGACCACCTGGCCCCTTTCCCGCCGCGTGCATTCGGGCTAGTGTGCCGCTTCGGAACAAACAGGAAACGGCCGGCTTTCCCCGTCATGCTCACCCACATCTCGATTCGCGGCGCGCGCGAACACAATCTCAAGGACGTCCACGTCGACATCCCGCGCGAAACGCTGACCGTCATCACCGGCCTGTCGGGCAGCGGCAAGTCGAGCCTTGCCTTCGACACCATCTACGCCGAAGGGCAGCGGCGCTACGTCGAGTCGCTCTCCGCCTACGCGCGCCAGTTCCTCGAACTGATGCAGAAGCCCGACGTCGACCATATCGAGGGACTGTCGCCGGCGATTTCGATCGAGCAGAAAACGACGTCGAGGAATCCGCGCTCGACCGTCGCCACCGTCACCGAGATCTACGACTACATGCGTCTCTTGTGGGCGCGCATCGGCATTCCCTACTCGCCGGCGACCGGAGAGCCCATCGCCGCACAGCAGGTCAGCGACATGGTCGACCGGGTGATGGCGCTGCCACAGGGCACGCGCGCGCTGCTGCTCGCCCCCGTCGTGCGCGGCCGCAAGGGCGAATACCGCAAGGAGATCGCCGAATGGCGCAAGGCCGGCTTCCAGCGGCTGAAGATCGACGGAACGGTCCATGCCATCGAGGACGCGCCGGCGCTCGACAAGAAGTACAAGCACGACATCGACGTCGTCGTCGACCGCATCGTCGTGAAGCCGGGGCTGGAGACGCGCCTCGCCGACAGCTTCGAAACCGCGCTCGGCCTTGCCGAGGGGCTCGCGGTCATCGAGCTGGTCGACGAGCCGACGCGCATCCTGTTCTCGCAGAAGTTCGCCTGTCCGGTCTCCGGCTTCACCATTCCAGAGATCGAGCCGAGGCTGTTCAGCTTCAACTCGCCGCACGGCGCCTGCCCGGCGTGCGACGGACTTGGCGAGAAGCTCTATTTCGACCCCGAGCTCATCGTGCCCAACCAGAACCTCAGCGTCGAGCAGGGCGCGGTGGTGCCGTGGGCAAAGTCAAACCCGCCGTCACCCTATTACATGCAGGTGCTGCGTTCGGTCGCGCGCGCCTATGACTTCTCGCTGCGTACGCCATGGAACGA
The DNA here is from genome assembly GCA_964455325.1 of uncultured Sphingosinicella sp. Classification (GTDB taxonomy): domain Bacteria; phylum Pseudomonadota; class Alphaproteobacteria; order Sphingomonadales; family Sphingomonadaceae; genus Sphingosinicella. Next base: position 14,039 of record CAYVVV010000019.1, read on the forward strand.
ACTGCCCGGGCGCGTCCACGACGTCATCCTGAATGGCACCGGCGGCGTGCCGATCACGCTCCACTTCGAGGACGGCCGCAAGACCTACGAAGTGAAGAAGCCGTTCGAGGGCGTCATCCACAACCTCGACCGCCGCTGGCGCGAGACCGAATCGAGCTGGATGCGCGACGAGCTCGCCCGCTTCCAGTCGGCGGCGCCGTGCGAGACCTGCGGCGGCGCGCGGCTGAAGCCCGAGGCGCTGGCGGTGAAGGTCGACGGCCAGACGATCGCCGATGTCGTACGGCTGCCGGTTGACGCCGCATTCGCCTGGGCGAAGGCGCTTCCGGCGAGGCTCAGCCGCCAGCAGAACCAGATTGCCGAACGCATCCTGAAGGAAATCGTCGAGCGGCTCGGCTTCCTTGACAACGTCGGGCTTTCCTACCTCAACCTCGACCGCAAGTCGGGGACGCTGTCGGGCGGCGAGTCACAACGCATCCGCCTCGCCAGCCAGATCGGCAGCGGCCTGTCGGGCGTGCTCTACGTGCTCGACGAGCCGTCGATCGGCCTGCACCAGCGCGACAATGACCGGCTGCTCGGAACGTTGAAGCGGCTGCGCGACCTCGGCAACACCGTGCTGGTCGTCGAACATGACGAGGACGCCATCCGCAGCGCCGACCACATCATCGACATGGGACCGGGCGCGGGCAAGCATGGTGGCCGCGTCGTCGCGCAAGGCACGCTCGCCGACATACTGGCGAACGACAAGAGCCTGACCGGCGACTATCTCTCCGGCCGCCGCGCCGTCCCGCTGCCCCTCATCCGCCGTAAGGGCAATGGCAAGACGCTGACCGTCAAGGGCGCGCGCGCCAACAACCTCAAGAACATCGACGTCACCATCCCGCTCGGCACCTTCACCTGCATCACCGGCGTGTCGGGTTCGGGAAAGTCGACCTTCACCATCGACACGCTCTACGCCGCCGCGGCGCGGGCGCTCAATTGCGCGCGCATCGTGTCGGCGGCGGTCGACGACGTGACCGGCCTTGAACATCTCGACAAGGTCATCGACATCGACCAGTCGCCGATCGGCCGCACGCCGCGATCGAACCCGGCGACCTATACCGGCGCCTTCACCAACATCCGCGACTGGTTCGCCGAACTGCCCGAAGCGAAGGCGCGCGGCTACAAGCCGGGGCGCTTCAGCTTCAACGTCAAGGGCGGCCGCTGCGAGGCGTGCAAGGGCGATGGCGTCATCAAGATCGAAATGCACTTCCTGCCCGACGTCTACGTCACCTGCGACACCTGCAAGGGCAAGCGCTATAACCGCGAGACGCTGGAGGTGACCTGGAAGGGCCGGTCGATTGCCGACGTGCTCGACATGACCGTCGAGGAGGCGGCGAGCGTGTTCAAGGCCGTCCCCGCCATCCGCGACAAGATGAACATGCTTGTCGAGGTCGGCCTTGGCTACATCCACGTCGGCCAGCAGGCGACCACGTTGTCGGGCGGCGAGGCTCAGCGCGTCAAGCTGGCGAAGGAACTGTCGCGCCGCGCCACCGGCTCGACGCTCTACATCTTGGACGAGCCGACCACCGGCCTCCATTTCGAGGACGTGCGCAAGCTGCTCGAAGTCCTCCACGCGCTCGTCGAGCAGGGCAACAGCGTCGTCGTCATCGAGCACAATCTTGAGGTCATCAAGACCGCTGACTGGATCATCGACCTCGGGCCCGAGGGCGGCAACGGCGGCGGCACCATCGTCGCCGAGGGCACGCCCGAGCATGTTGTCAAGGTCGCGGCCAGCTACACCGGCCGCTACCTCGCGCCGTTGCTTGGCGGCAAGCGCGAGGCCGTGGCGGCGGAGTGATTCCGGCCAGAGTATTGCTGTTGGGACGCGGCGGCTCGACCAGCGCGCGCTTCCCAAGCGAAGTTCTCGAACCTGAAGAGGGCAGGCGCCCGACCGCGATCGGTTCGGATCAATCAATCCGGACCGTGACGTGACACGCCGTCCCAAGGTCAGGAGCGAGACCGTTTCATGGTTCCGGTGGCCGCGCGAAGCGCTGCATCGTATCGCCCGGCGCGGCAACGATGCACCACGTCGCCGTTGCTCGCCGGGCACGTTCACCCGCACAGCCGCCGGTCCGGATCATAGCGCTGCCAGTAGGCCGCGGTGCCGCCCTCGACCATCGCGCAGTTGAGTTCGACGCCGTCGTCGCGCCAGCACCAGGCGGTGACGCGGCCATAGCTGGTGCCGGTCTTCTCGCAGACCAGCGTCTGGCCCATCGCCAGCCGGCGCAGCGCGGCGGTCGCCGCGGCCGCGCTTGCCGCCGGGCACGGGTGGCCGGGCGCGCAGCGGCCGTCGGTCTCGCGCGCGGCGACGGCGGTCAACCGCACTTTCTCGCCGCTCGCGCAATAGATCGGGCCGTCGCCGTCGTGCACGCCGGTGACGCGGCAGTCGAAGCGCGGCCCACGCGCCTCGGGCAGCGCTGACCGCTCGGCGGTCGCCGCTGACGCGGACCGTGGTGCCTCTGCCGGCCACAACAGCACGGCCGTGAACATGCCCGCCGACGCCGCCAGCGTGCTGAGCAGGAAGCGCCCCGCGCCCTGCCCTGCATTGATGTCGACCATCTTGCCCATGCTCGCGCCTCCGCCGGTCCGGCCGGACGCCAGCGTCGCGCGGCGGGGTTAACGCACGTTTAGCGCCACGCGGCGGTGACACCCCGCGCGCGCCGCGGGCATCCGTGCTATGATGCCGCCGGTCGTAGTCCGGGTCCCGACCATTGGGGGATGCCATGGCCCGATACTGGCTTCGTCTCGCGCTCGTTGCCGCGCTCGCGCTGCCGCTGTCCGGCTGCGCCTTCTTCCGCTGGTTGTTCGGGTCGGAACAGCAGGCGGCCGAGGAGGTCGCCGGAATGACCGACGCCGACATCGCCGCGCTGCTCGCTGAATGGGGCGGGCGCGAGATCGCCGGCGCCGGCTGGCAGCTCGGCGGCCATTTCATCAGCCACACGACGCGCGCCGGCAGCATCACCATCTTCCAGCCGCATGGGCCGCAATGCGCGAAATATGGCTGGACGCAGGTGATCCGCGAATCGCTCGACGGCGAGGTGGTACTCGATCCGACGAAGCTGCCCGACCCTGACAATCTCCCCGGCATCCGCGAATGGAGCAAGCCGCGCACGACGCCCGGCGGCTGGGTCGTCGACGGCCATCCGAACAGCACCGACATCGACTATGGCGACAGTTTCGACGAGACCTTCACCGACGAGTCCAACCTCCCCGACGCGGCGATGCGGCGGAACACGCAGAAGCCGAACGCGCGCATCTACCGGCTGGAGGCGGAAACCTGCCGGCGCTGCGTGCGGCCGCCGCCACCGGGCGCGTTCGGCCCCTGCTTCAGGTGGTATTATGTGCGCATCCGCGGCGGCGACGGCCAGCCCAACCGCTCGTTCATGATCAGCCAGCAGGCGCCCGAGGCGACGCCGTCCGCCGACTTCAACGCCGCCGTCGCGGCGTGGCAGCAGCCCTAGCTGTCGGGCGCGATGCACGAGTCGGAAAAGCTGACAGATTGCCGCGGGCATGGCCGCCGCTAACCATCGCAAGCCTTGGAAATCGGGTTCGTTTCGGTTCTGGCACGATGTCTGCTTGTGGACGGCCAATCGATCGTTCCGGGGAGTCACGACCAATGAGAACTGTTACTTCGGCCGCCGCGCTCGCGCTGGCGATGATCGCCGGCACCGCCAGCGCCGCCATTCTGACCTACGACGTCTCGTCGACCCCGGTCGTCAACTGCGGATCGGCACCGCATGGCCTTTGGACCAACCGTCTTTTCGGCGGTGCCTGCGGCAACTATTTCGACATTCAGCCCGGATCGAAATTCATCGTTGACACGGCGGGCGGCACTGCGACGCTGACCGGTTCCGCAATCAACCCGCAGGGCAAAGTGGCAAGCTTCGCGCTGTCGCTCGGCGGGTTCCTCGAAACCACGCACGGGTCGGGCTTCATTTACAAGAAGGAAGGCGGACCGGCGTATGACCCCGTCACCGACGCGCCCGACATCGACTTCTTTACCACCGGTTCGGGCACGATCAGCATCGATGGTGTCGATTACACGCTCAATCTGGCGGACCCGTTCACGTCGAACACGCTATTCCAGTTCGGCGGCGACGACGGCATTGGCGCCAACGCTAAGAACGGCGATTTCGGTGCGTCGGCCTGGATCAATATGCTTGATGCCAGCGGTCGCGCGCTTGCGCACTGGGATTTCAACATCAACCTGAAGCTGGTCACCGACAAGGTGCCCGAACCGGCTGCGCTGGCGCTGTTCGGCCTCGGCCTTGTCGGCCTCGCCATCGGCCGCCGCCGGCAGCGCTAGGCCAGTCTCCGGCAGGATGGCATGAACACGGCGGCGCGCCGTCCGCGCTCAGCGCGGCGCCGCGGCCCGCGCGCCGGCACCCTTCAGCACGAAGTCGACGACGTCGCGCGCGAACTGCTCGTCGATCGGCAGCCGCAGCGTCATGCGCATGTAGAACGGCGCCCACAGCTGCTCGGCGATGCGCGCGAAATCGGCGTCGGCGGGAAGTTCGCCGCGTGCCTGGCCGCGGCGCAGCATGATGCCGATCCATTGCCGGCGCGCGTCGATCGACGCCATCAGCCCGCGTCGCATCGCGGGGTCCATCGCCATGCCGCGCGCGATCTCGATCCACAGGTCGGCGCAGCCTTCGCTGACCAGCTGCCGCGCCCAGCGCGTGAAGTGGGCGGCAAGGTCGCCGGCAAGCGAACCGGTATCCGGCGGCTCGGCGAAGTCGCGCTGGTAGTAGGCCTCGATCGCCGTTGCCAGCAGCGCCGGCAGCGTGCCCCAGCGGCGGTAGATCGTGCTTTTGGGGACGCCGGCGGTGCGCGCGACGCGGTCGATCGTTAGCCCGGCGAAGCCGTCGCTGATGATCCGCGCCTGCACTGCGGCAAACACGTTCGCCTCGATGTTGGCGCTGGGCGGGCGGCCTCGCCGGCGCGGGCGCTTGACTTGGGATCCGGCCGCGGCCGGGGTCATCGCGGTTCCCCTTTGGTAATGCCGCCGCTGTCAATGGAGGCAGAATGCCGCACGGTCCAGCGATCAATTTCGCGACGATCTTGTCGCATAATTATTGCGGCCCCGGCACCGGCGTGCTAGTCATAATTATCGCACTGCACTCAAATGCGGCGCGATGGCGCGGCTGGGTCGGGGACAACGCCGCTCGGATCGTTCGGCTCGCAACGAGCAAGCGCAAGATTGCGGTCGGGAGGCCGGTGCGTGCCAGCACACGCATCGGCCTCCGCCACTTATGGCATGGCCAAGCCCGGCCACGCGATCCCCTGCAACAAAGGCGGGTGAACGGCGCCGCCTGGCTTGCTACAGTCGTCATTCCCAATGCCGACGATGGAGCCGCCGCGATGACCGAGCCGCAGACACTGTCCGACTGGACCCCGCCCAAGGTGTGGCAGTGGAACAAGGAATCGGGCGGGCGCTTTGCAAAGATCAACCGCCCCGTCGCCGGGCCGACGCACGACAGGGAGCTGCCCGTCGGCGCGCATCCGCTGCAGCTCTACTCGCTGGCGACGCCGAACGGCGTCAAGGTGACGGTGATGCTGGAAGAGCTGCTCGCGCTCGATCACGCCGGCGCCGAATACGACGCCTGGCTCATCAACATCAACGAAGGCGACCAGTTTTCGAGCGGCTTCGTCGCGGTCAACCCGAACTCGAAGATCCCGGCGCTGCTCGACCGGTCGACCCCGACGCCGACGCGCGTGTTCGAATCGGGCGCGATCCTGCTCTACCTCGCCGAAAAGTTCGGCGCCTTCCTGCCCGACGATCCGACCAGGCGCGCCGAAGCGCTCAGCTGGCTGTTCTGGCAGGTCGGTGCCGCGCCCTACCTTGGCGGCGGCTTCGGCCATTTCTACGCCTACGCGCCGGTCAAGATCGAGTACGCCATCGACCGCTTCGCGATGGAGGTGAAGCGCCAGCTTGACGTGCTCGACCGCACCCTTGCCAGCCGTGAGTACATCGCCGGCGACGACTATACGATCGCCGACATGGCGATCTGGCCGTGGTATGGCGCGCTCGTTTCGGGCGTCATCTACGAGGACAGCGCCAGCTTCCTCGAAGCGCACGGCTACGGCAACGTCATCCGCTGGACCAGGACGATCGCCGAGCGCCCGGCGGTGACGCGCGGCGGCTTGGTCAACCGCATCTGGGGCGACCCGGCGAGCCAGCTGCGCGAGCGCCACGCGGCGAGCGACTTCGACACCATGACCGCCGACAAGCTCGCCGCCGAGTAAGCCCGCCGCCCGCGCCTCCCCCGCCGCACGCGTGGAGGCCCTCACGCGCCGCCGCCGCCCGCGGCGCGCGCCTCCGCCTCCTCCGCCTCGATCCGCCGCATCAGT
>CAYVVV010000020.1:0-20275 GCA_964455325.1 uncultured Sphingosinicella sp.
GGAAGTTCAGAAGGCCGAACACCGACTTCTTCATCTCGCCGGCGTAGGCGGTGCCGCCGATCAGGATCAGCCGTTCGCTGAAATTGACGGCGATGACGGTTTCCGAACGCGTGCCGTGCCGCGCCGGGTCGGCGCGGAAGCTCGGCAGATCGATGATCGTGAAGTCGGGCACGAATGCGGCGAGCGCGTCGGCCGCGGGCCGCACCAGCAGCGTGCGAATGAACAGGCTGTGCCAGGCAAGTTCGTTGATGACGCGCACGCGGACGCGGTGTTCGGGCTGCGAGCCGCCGTACAGATCCTGGATGTAGAGCGTGTCCCTGTCGGCGAGCGCGGCGAGGAAGTCGGCCCTGAGCGCGGCGAAATGTTCGGGCGACATTGGCCGGTTGCCCTTGGTGAACCAGACCACGCCCCTGGTCATTGCGTCTTCGACGGTGAACTTGTCCTGCGCGCTGCGGCCGGTGTGCTTGCCGGTCTCGACGACGAGCGCGCCGTGTTCGGACAGCATGCCCTCGCAGCGCGCCACAGCCGCCTCGACCAGGGGCGCGGTGCCAAGGTTCCAGTGGAGCTGGGCGCGGGTCGCGATGCCCTGCCTGCCAAGATCGAACGCCGGGCGGAATGACGATAGCGACACGAAGCTGCTCCAAGAAAGCTGCAATGAATCCGAATGCACCGACTGCGTTCGCAGCGCCTCTATCGTGCACGCGCGCAAAGGTCAAAACAACTGCGCGCCGACTTGAAATTGCGCAGCGCGCACCAAATCCGCTAAGCCGCAGTCGCGGTGCTGGAGGTTCACCGCCGAATCATGGCCGCAACGATCGCCCTTGTCGATGACGACCGCAACATCCTGACGTCGGTGTCGATCGCATTGCAGTCGGAAGGCTATACCGTGCGCGTCTATTCGGACGGCGCGACGGCGCTGAAGGCGCTGACCGACAATCCGCCCGACCTTGCCGTGCTCGACATCAAGATGCCGCGCATGGACGGCATGGAACTGCTGTTGAAACTGCGCGAGAAGTCGAACCTGCCGGTCATCTTCCTGACGTCGAAGGATACCGAGATCGACGAGGCGCTGGGGCTGGCGATGGGCGCCGACGACTATATCGGCAAGCCGTTCAGCCAGCGGCTTCTGATCGAACGCATCCGCGCCGTGCTGCGCCGCGCTGCCAGCCGCGGGCAGCCCGAAGACAATGGCGAGGGCGCCGCCGAACGGACACTGACGCGCGGGCGGCTGACGATGGACACCGGCCGCCACCGCGTCAGCTGGGACGGCAAGGACGTGCAACTGACGGTGACCGAGTTCCTCATCCTGGAGGCGCTCGCGGTGCGTCCCGGCTTCGTCAAGTCGCGCGACCAGCTGATGGACGCGGCCTATCACGACGATGTCTATGTCGACGACCGCACCATCGACAGCCACATCAAGCGGCTGCGCAAGAAATTCCGCGCCGTCGACCCGACCTTCGAGGCCATCGAGACGCTCTATGGCGTCGGCTACCGCTTCGACGAGGAGTAGCCGGGCGCCGGGCGGCGGCGATGATTCGCAGCTGCGATGGTCGCGCAGCTGGTCGCTGACGGCGCGCATCCTCGCGGTCAACCTGTTCGCAGTGCTGATGCTCGCTGGCGGCATCCTCTATCTCGACAGCTTCCGCGAGCGGTTGATCGACCAGCGGCTGCGCGAGGTGGCGATCGCCGCCGAATTGCAGGCGTCGGCGCTGGCCGCGGCGCCGCACGCGACCGAACGACTGACCGAGCGCTTCGGCCGGGCAACCGCGGCTCGGCTGCGCCTCTACGCCGCCGACGGCACATTGGCGCTCGACAGCTGGCGGCTAACGGGACCGACGTTCCGCCTGCGCGACCCGGCGCTGGAGCCATGGCGCAAGGACGCCGCGCGGCTGCTCGACGAGATCATCGAAGGCGCCGTCGGCGCGGCGGCGCTGCCGCCGTTCACGGAGCCCGCGGTCGACCGCCGCGCGCACTGGAGCGAGGCAGAGGCCGCGCGCCGCAGCCAGCGCGTGGCGACGGCGATGCGCTTCGCGCCGGACCGGACCGTCGTCGTGTCGGCGGCGGCGCCGCTGCCCGGCGGCCGTGTGCTGCACCTCACTGCCGACGCACGTGACATCACCCGCGTCGTCCGCGACGAGCGACTGACGCTGTTCATCGTCTTTCTGGGGGTGCTGCTGCTGTCGCTGCTGCTGTCGAGCTTCCTCGCCCGCACGATCGTGCGTCCGCTGCGGCGACTGGCAGTGGCGGCGCAGCGCGTGCGGCTCGGCCGTGCCCGCGAGGTAACCATCCCGCGTTTCCAGAAGCGCCGCGACGAGATCGGCGCGCTTGCCCGGACGCTGTCCGACATGACCGCGGCGCTGCGTCAGCGCATCGACGCGACCGAGGCCTTCGCCGCCGACGTCGCGCACGAGATCAAGAACCCGCTGGCATCGCTGCGATCGGCGGTCGACAGCCTGACACACGTCAGGGACGCGGCGCTGCGCGAGCAGCTGCTGGGCGTCGTGCGCGACGATGTCGGCCGCATCGACCGGCTGATCACCGACATCGCCGATGCCTCGCGGCTCGACGCCGAACTCAGCCGCGCCCGCTTCGAGCCGGTCGACCTTGGCATCATGCTGGCAACGCTCGTCGGCATCTACGAAAGCCAGCCGATCGCCGCCGGCGTCACGCTCGCGTTCGCGCGGCCCCAGTTCGGCACGGCGGTGGTCAATGGCGACGAGGCCCGGCTGGCACAGGTCGCGCGCAACCTTATCGACAATGCGATCAGCTTCTCGCCGCCGGGCGGGCTGGTGCAGATCAGCGTGGTGCGCGCCGGGGACCGCGTCATCATGCGCGTCGACGACGCCGGACCAGGCATTCCGGCGGAAAACGTCGACCGCATCTTCCGCCGCTTCTATTCGGAACGACCGCCGGGCGAGGCGTTCGGCAAGCACTCCGGACTTGGCCTTGCCATCGCCATGGCGATCGCCGAGGCGCACGATGGCACGATCACGGCCGAGAATCTGATCAAGGGCGGCGCCGTGGCGGGCGCGCGCTTCACGCTCAACCTGCCGGCCGTGCCATGACGACGCGCGTGCACGGCACGGCGGTCGCGATCGGCGGCAGGGCGGTGCTGATCACCGGCGCGCCGGGCAGCGGCAAGTCGGACCTCGCGCTGCGCCTGATCGACCGCGGCGCGGTCCTTGTCGCCGACGATTATGTCGATTTGACGCCGGCGACCGGCGGCCCCGGCTGCGCCCCGCCGGCGACGATCGCCGGCAAGCTTGAATTGCGCGGGCTTGGCATCGCCACGCTTCCGTTCGTGCGCGACGTTCCGCTCGCGCTTGTCGTCGACCTTGACGCGGAGCGGCCGCGCCTGCCCGAAACGCGCACGGCGCGCGTCGCCGGGTCGGACATACCGATGATCGCCGTCGACGCGCGCGCGACGAGCGCTCCCATTCTCGTCGAACTGGCTTTGACCGGTAAGATCGCGGCGCTAGACTGATCCATTCATGGCAAAGTCCCGTACAACCGAGGCAAGCGCGCCGCTGCTGCTGGTGACCGGCATGTCGGGCGCCGGCAAGTCGACCGCGCTCAAGGCGCTCGAGGATATTGGCTACGAGGTCGTCGACAACCTGCCCCTGTCACTGCTGAAACGGCTGCTGGCGATGCATGGCAAGTCCCCGGAAGGCGGCGACGACCGGCCGCTCGCGGTTGGCATCGACGCGCGCACGCGCGCCTTCGACGCCGAATCGGTGGTGGCAAGGATCAAGAAGCTTCGCGAACGCGGCATCGACGCGCGCGTGCTTTTCGTCGACTGCACCGGCGGCGAACTGGTACGCCGCTTCTCGGAAACGCGGCGGCGGCACCCGCTGGCGCTCGACCGGCCGGCAGCCGACGGCATCGCGCGCGAGCGCGAGGTGCTGGCGCCGCTCAGGCGCTGGGCCGACATCGTCATCGACACCACCGATTGCAGCGTTCACGACCTGCGGCGCGCCGTCCGCGAGAAGTTCGCGCGCGAACGCGGCAGCGGCCTGACGTTGACGCTGATGTCGTTCGGCTTCGCGCGCGGGCTGCCGCGCGACGCCGACATGGTGTTCGACGTGCGCTTCCTGGCCAACCCTCATTGGCAGTCGGCGTTGCGACCACTGACTGGACTCGACCCCCCGGTCGCCGACTACATCGCCGGCGACACCGCCTTCGCCGACGCGTTCGAGCGGATCGCCGGGCTGCTGCTGTCGCTGATCCCCAGCTACAAGCGCGAGGGCAAGGCTTACCTCACCATCGCCATCGGCTGCACGGGCGGCCGACACCGGTCGGTTTTTGTTGCCGAGCGCCTCGCCCAGCGGCTAAGGGCCGCCGGCCACGCGCTCAATATTGTGCACCGCGACATGAGCGGGCACAGCGAAGGCGTGGATGCCGATGCCGGCGCTGCGGTCGCGAACGAAGGAGAAAGAGAGCCCGCATGATTGGGATTGTGCTGGTCACGCACGGGCGGCTGGCTGCCGAATTCATCGCCGCGATGGAACATGTCGTTGGACCGCAGCAGCAGGTCGCCGCAATCTGCATCGGCGCCGACGACGACATGGAAGCCCGGCGCGCCGACATCGCGAAAGCGGTGCGGTCGGTCGATTCGGGCAGCGGCGTGGTCGTGCTCACCGACATGTTCGGCGGGACGCCGTCGAACCTCGCCATATCGCTGCTGTCGGGCGGCAAGCTTGAAGTCATCGCCGGCGTCAACCTGCCGATGCTGATCCGACTGGCCAGCGTGCGCAAGGACATGGACCTCGTCGCAGCCGTCGTTGCTGCACAGGAAGCCGGCCGCAAATATATCTCGATCGCCTCGAAGATTCTGGGAGAGGTCGCCTGAGCGGCGCCGAGACCATCGTCTGCGCGCGGCGCGTCCTCATCACCAACAAGCGCGGTCTGCACGCGCGCGCCAGCGCCAAGTTTGTCACGCTGGCATCGGGTTTCAACGCCCGGCTTGAGGTCGAGAAGGACGGATCGTCGGTCATCGGCACGTCGATCATGGGCCTGATGATGCTGGCCGCGGGTCCCGGCGACGAGATCGAGATCCGCGCCGCCGGTCCCGAAGCCGAGGCGGCGCTCGCCGCGCTCGCCGCGCTCGTCGAGGCCCGCTTCGGGGAGGAATAGTGCCCCGCCGCATCAGCAGTTTCTCGAACGCGACGATCAAGCGCATCCGCGCGCTCGAGCAGAAGAAGTTCCGCCGGGCCGAGCGACGCTTCATGGCCGAGGGCATGCGCATCGTGGCCGAGGCGGTCGACGCCGGCCATGTCCCGGAAGCGCTGGTTTTCGCCGAGGACATCGCCGCGCACCCGCTGCTGGCGCGGCTCGCCGCCGCCTGCGAGGCGGCCGGCGGCGAGGTTATCGAAGTGCCGCGCGAAATCCTCCACAAGATCACCGGCAAGGACAACCCGCAGGCGCTCGTCGGCGTGTTCGCGATTCCCGAGCGCCGCCTCGCCGACCTCGATCGCAGCGCTGCCTATGTCTGGACGGTATGCCAGTCGCTGAAGGATCCCGGCAACCTTGGCACCATCCTCAGGACCAATGACGCCGTCGGCGCGGGCGGGCTGATCCTGCTCGACCAGAGTTGCGACCCCTATTCGGTCGAGGCAGTGCGCGCGTCGATGGGGGCGCTGTTCACGCAGCCTGTCGTGCAGGCGACCGGTGCCGAGTTCTTCGAGTGGCTGCGTTCGGGTTCAGGCCAGCTCGTCGGCGCCAGCCTCAACGCCACGCGCGACTATCAGGACATTCGCTACGAAGCGCCGACATTCGTGCTGATGGGCAACGAACAATATGGCCTGCCAGCCGGCTACGAGGCGGCGTGCGACGCGCTCGTCAGGATCCCGATGCGCGGCAAGGCCGATTCGCTCAACGTCGCGGTGTCGTGCGCGGTGCTGCTCTATGAAGTGCTCAACCAGGATCGCCGCGGTCAGATCACATAGGGCGGCGCATCGAGACCCGCGGGCGACTTAGTGAAAATCTCGCAGCCGTCGTCGGTGATGCCGACCGAATGTTCGAACTGCGCCGACAGCGAGCGGTCTCGCGTCACTGCCGTCCAGCCGTCGTCAAGCACCTTCACGTCGGGGCGGCCAAGGTTGATCATCGGCTCAATGGTGAAAAACATGCCTGGCTTCAGGACGATGCCACGCCCCGGCTTGCCGACGTGGACGACGCTCGGCTCGTCGTGGAACTGGCGACCGAGGCCGTGGCCGCAGAAGTCGCGCACGACGCCATAGCGCTGCTCCTCCGCATACGACTGGATGGCATGACCGATGTCGCCAAGCCGATTGCCGGGCTTCGCCGCGGCGATGCCGCGCAGCAGGCATTCGTAGGTGACGTCGACGAGCCGCCGCGCCTTCAGCGGCACGTCGCCGACAAGGAACATGCGGCTGGTGTCGCCGTGCCAGCCAGCCAGCACCACGGTGATGTCGATGTTGACGATGTCGCCCTTCGCCAGCCGCTTAGCCGACGGAATGCCATGGCAGACGACGTGGTTGATGCTGATGCAGCTTGAATGCGAATAGCCGCGGTAAAAAACCGTCGCCGGTACCGCGCCATGGTCGCGCACGAACTCGTAGATCATCGTGTCGAGATCGATCGTGCGCGCGCCGGGGACGACGTGCGGCACCAGCATGTCAAGCGCCGCCGCCGCCAGCCGGCCGGCGCGGCGCATGCCGTCGAACGCCGCAGGCCCGTGCAGCTTGATACCCGACGAATCGAGCACGACGGAGTCGGCGACATCGATGTCCATATGTCTCATTTAGCGCGCGCCGCGTGCATTACCAACCTGACCGATGCGCGCCAGGGTGACGCAGCGGCCGAACGGCGAATCGCTGACCCAGTCGTGGTCGGGATGATGCGCGTAGACGAAGTTGCCGCCCTTGATCAGGTCGATGACGCCGCGCGCGACCGCGCTGCGCAGTGCCGGACACCCCCAGCTGCGGCCGAGCCGGCCCTGCTTCGCGCCCGCCGCGGGATCGACATAGGCGGCACCATGCATGACGATCGCGCGCGGCCGCGCCGCGTCGTTGACGCCGGGCACATGGCCGTCGAGGCGCAGTGAATAGCCGTTCGATCCGACGTAGGTTTCCGCCGTGGTGAACAGGCCCAGGCTGGTCTGGCGCGATTCGGCAGCGTTGGAAAAGCGCGTCGCATGATTGTCGCCCGAGTTGCGTCCATGCGCGACATACTCCTCGACCTCAACTGCGCCCGTGGCGATGTCGACGACCCAGAAGCGCGGTTCCAGCGAGGCGCGGCCATAGTCGATGATGGTCACCGAGCGGGCGCCCGCGCCAACGCCGGAACGTTGCGCGCAGCGCACGACGTCGAGCGCCTGTGACTTGAGGCTGGGATCGAGTGACACGGGCGGCATTGCCGACGCCGGCGACGCTGCCGCGACAACGGCAAGGACGGTCAATCGAATCATTGCAGCGACCCCACTAGCCGAACCTCCGCCGATCCGCCAACGTCAAGCGGCAGATCGCTGATCAGCATCGTCGAACCGGGTTGCAGAACGGTTGCCAGCTTCGCCGCGAACGCCGGCGGCACACGCACGCGGTCAATATCGTGCGCGTGGCGCTGTTCGGGCGGCAGGTCGGCGGCGGCAGACAGTTCGACAAGCAGCCAGTCAGCCGAGCGCTTGCCACCGCCGGGCGTTCCCGGCGCGAGCAGCACCAGCGCGTGCGTGTGCAGTGGCGCCCTGCCGTCGATCTCGATGCGCGAGCGACCGATCTCGACGCCGCCGCGCATCACGCTCATCGCCTTGTCAGCACCGCTGACAACGACCGCAACCGGCCCCGTCGCCGCCCGCTCGGGCGACCAGTGGTCGCCGTTGCTAGGCAGCAGGTCGAGCGGCATGCCGCCAAGCAGCGATGGTGCGAAGCGCAGGCCAGGCTGCAGCGACCGGTCGGTGATGATCACCTGCGAACCCAGCGGCACGACCGCGAACAGCGACCGCGCGAACGCCAGCGGCAAACGGATGCAGCCGTGCGACGCCGGACGGCCGGGATCGCGTCCGGCGTGCATCGCGACACCGCCCCAGGTCAGTCGCAGCATGAACGGCATCGGCGCGTTGTCGTAGAGGTTGGAGAAATGCTCGACATGCTTTTCGAGCACGCGGAACACCCCCGTCGGTGTCTCAAAGCCCGGCCGGCCGGTCGATACCGCCGAGACACCGATCTGGACACCGTTCCTGAACACGTAGGCGCGCTGCTGCGGCAGGCTGATGACGATGACGAGCGGCCCCGCCGGCGCGACCTCGGGCGTCCAGACGAACTGGCCCGGCGCCAGTGCCATCGGATCGGTACCGACCGGGCACGATTGCGCGTCGCCCTGCGCCCGTGCCACGGACGCAGGCACCGCGACGAGCGCTGCGAGCGCGAGTGCGACGGCGCGCCGCTTTACCCTGTCACGCCAGCCGGCTACCAACGGCGGCATGACCGCTTCCCGCATCTGGACCGCTGCGCTTGTCATCATCGGCGATGAAATCCTGTCGGGGCGGACGCAGGATCTGAACCTCGCCTATTTGGGCAAATGGCTCAACCTGCAGGGCATACGGCTCGCCGAAGCGCGCGTCGTCGGCGACGAGATGGGGGCGATCGTCGCCGCCGTCAACGCCTGCCGCGCGGCGCATGACTATGTCTTCACCACCGGCGGCATCGGCCCGACGCACGACGACATCAGCGTCGACGCCGTCGCCGCGGCGTTCGGCGTGCCCGTCGTGCTGCACCCTAGGGCCGAAGCGATCATCCGCAGCTATTACGGCGATCGCATCACCGAGGCGCGACTGAGGATGGCGCGCGTGCCCGACGGCGCCGAACTGATCGACAACCCGGTGTCGGGCGCGCCGGGCATCCGCATCGGCAACGTCTATATGCTCGCTGGGGTGCCGAAGATCACGCAGGGCATGCTGGCGGGGCTCGACGGCAAGCTCGAGGGTGGCGCACCGGTGCTCGACCGCACGGTCGGCGCCTGGGTCGCCGAAAGCAGCGTCGCAGATCTTCTCGTCGCCGTCGAACGCGAAAAACCCGGTATCCAGATCGGCAGCTACCCTTTCTGGCGCGACGGGCGCGTCGGTGCCAACTTCGTCGTCCGCAGCCAGGACCGGGACGCACTCGACGATGCCGTCCTGCGGTTGCTGAGCGCGCTCGAGGCCGCCGGCCACAAGCCCATCGACGGCGCCATCTAGAGCGGCTAGGCAGGCCCATCCGCACTTGCCCGCGTGGCGGAATTGGTAGACGCAAGGGACTTAAAATCCCTCGGAGGGCAACCTCCGTGCCGGTTCGATCCCGGCCGCGGGCACCAGCGCCGGTTGCAAGGCCGGCGCCCCCGGCGAGGCTGTCGCGCTCGATGCGACGTATTTGCCACGCGCGGGGCGCAGCCCGTTAACCGTATCGACAGATATGTTGGGCGATGCTGAACTGTGCACCGGTCCATTGCAGGAAAGGGAGCATGACATGCAGGATCGATCGCCCGACGACGACTTCGTCCTCAGGCTGAAAGACTGGAGGCTACTGACCGCCGAGATCCTCTACCACATGCCCGACCACCCGAAGCTGCTGCAAAGCTTCACCTGGCAGACGATGGACGTGCCGCCGCGCTTCCCGCGCCTCATCCGCTTCCTCGACTTCTGGACACACGAGATCGACGGCGTGCTGCATTCGGTCAGCATCATGCACGACGCGCTGGTGCGGCCGGCCGAATACCGCTTCGTCGACCGCGAGCTGCGCTTGCACTGACGCCTATTTCAGCGCGGCAACGTCCATCGCGGCCATCGCTGCTGCCGCCGCCGCATTCTTCGCGCGAACGTCGTCGGGCGACGCGATGAGGCCGCGGCTCTTGAGATAGCCGTTGGGACCCCAGGCGGCATCGTTCGTGTATTCGCCCAGGAATGCCGACAGCGCCGGCTTGGCCTTCGCGTGCTCGCCCTTGACGTAGATATAGAGCGCGCGCCCGGCGGGATAGCTGCCGTCGGCGATGGTTTCATAGACGGGGGCGATGCCGCCCATCTTGACGCCCCTGATCTTGTCGAGGTTCTCCTCGAGGTACGAATAGCCGAAGATGCCGAGCGCAACCGGATTGGAGACGAGCTTCTGGACGATGAGGTTGTCGTTCTCACCCGCCTCGACGTAAGCGCCGTCCTCGCGCAGCTTGGTGCAACGCGTCTTGAACTCGTCCTCGTTCGTGTCCTTCAGCGCCTTGAGATTGGCGAAGGTCTTGCAGCCAGCTTCCATGACGAGCTCGTTGAACGCGTCCCGCGTGCCCGACGTCGGAGGCGGTCCAAGCACCTCGATCTTGCGGTTGGGCAGCTTCGGGTCGATCTCGTTCCACGTCTTGGCGGTGTTCTTCGACCCGTCGGGCTTCGTCGCGGCGAGCGCAAGGAACACCTGTGCCGGCGTCAGGTCCATGTCGCCGTCGGCCTTCACCTGCGCGAGCACGATGCCGTCGAGCCCGATCTGCACCTCGACGATCTGGTTGACGCCGTTGGTTTTGCAAAGCTCGACTTCGCTCTTCTTGATGCGGCGCGAGGCGTTGGCGATGTCGGGATGCTGGATGCCGACCCCGCCGCAGAACAGCTTGATGCCGCCGCCGGTTCCGGTCGATTCGACGATCGGCGTCGCCGCCGCCGGGTACTTGCGCTTGAAACTCTCAGCGACCGCCGTGGTGAACGGATAGACGGTCGATGAGCCGACGATGCGGATCGCCGGGCCCGAGACATTGCCGGCGGCCACGGCCGTGTCGCCGCCCTGTTGCGCCGGTGGAGTCGGCGCCGAATCGCATGCGCCGAGCGCCGCAAGGCTGAGGCCGGATAGGGCGAGGGCGAGCGTGCGCATGATGGTGTTGTCTCCGCTGAAGAGTTAATGCCAGAGGCTGTACGCGACGCGCCCTAGGCACGTTCGATGACAGTTTGGTGACAAGTGTGTGACGGGGGCAACATGCGAGCGGGCTGGCCGCTGATCATCGCGGGTGTGTGGAGCGTCGGCCTCGTCTGGTCAGGCCTCGCGCCGTTCGACCGCGCCACCTGGATGATGGAGGTTGCGCCCTGCCTCGTCGCGGCGCCGCTGCTGCTGCTGACGGCGCGCCGCGCGCCGCTGACGCCGCTGCTCTATGCGCTCGTCCTTGTGCACGGCATCGTCCTCATCGTCGGCGGCGCCTACAGCTATGCGCGCGTGCCGGCAGGGTTCTTCGTGCAGGATCTCTTCGATCTGTCGCGCAATCCCTATGACAAGCTCGGCCATTTCATGCAGGGCTTCGTACCCGCGATCGCCGCGCGCGAGCTGCTGTTGCGCTGGGGCGGCATGCGGCACGGCGGCTGGCTGGTCGCGGCGGTGATACTTGCCTGCCTTGGCATCAGCGCCGGCTACGAAATCATCGAATGGGGCGTGGCAGCAGCGCTCGGCCAGGGCGCCGACGCGTTCCTTGGCACGCAAGGCTACGAGTGGGACACGCAGAGCGACATGCTGCTCGCCGGCATCGGTGCAGCGGCCGCGCTCGCCCTCCTCAGCCGCTGGCACGACCGGATGCTCGCCCGGATCATGTCCCGCTAATGCGCCGCGCCCCAGTTGGCGCCGGTGCCGACATCAACGACAAGGTCGACGTCGAGGCTGACGACGGGATCGCAGGCGTTCGCCATGACCCGCGCAATGACCTTGCCGGCCGCTTCGGCCTTGGCCTCAGGCACTTCGAAGATCAGCTCGTCGTGCACCTGCAGCAACATCGGCGCGTCGGACAGTCCCTCCGCCGCCAGCGCATCCTCCATGCGGATCATGGCGCGGCGGATGATGTCGGCGGCCGTGCCCTGCAACGGCGCGTTGATCGCGGCGCGCTCGGCAAAGCCGCGTTCGGCCTGGTTGGGTGACTTTATCATCGGCGTCCAGATGCGCCGGCCGAACAGGGTTTCGACATAGCCCTGGTCGCGCGCCGCCATCTTGGTGCGCTCCATATAGTCGCGAATGCCGGGGAAGCGTTCGAAATAGGTCTTGATGTAGTCGGCGGCAACGCCGCGGTCGATGCCGAGGTTGCGGGCAAGGCCGAACGCCGAGATGCCGTAGATGATGCCGAAATTGATCGCCTTTGCCTGGCGGCGCACGTCGGCGGGCATACCTGCAATGGGGACGCCGAACATTTCCGACGCGGTCATGGCGTGAATGTCCAGCCCGTCGGCGAACGCCTGTTTGAGCGCGGGGATGTCAGCCATGTGCGCGAGCAGACGAAGCTCGATCTGGCTATAGTCGGCCGACAGCAGCAGCTTGCCGGGTTCGGCGACAAAGGCGTCGCGGATCTTGCGTCCCTCCTCGGTACGGACCGGGATGTTCTGCAGATTGGGGTCGGTCGAGGCGAGCCGGCCGGTGGTCGCGGCGGCGAGCGCGTAGCTGGTGTGCACGCGCCCCGTCTCTGGGTTGATCTGCGCCTGCAGCGCGTCGGTGTAGGTCGACTTCAGCTTGGCAAGCTGGCGCCAGTCGAGCACCTTGCGCGCGAGCTCGACGCCGTCATCGGCAAGCTTTTCGAGGACGTCGACGTCGGTCGAATACGCCCCTGTCTTCGGCGACTTCCTGCCGCCAGGCAGTCCCATCCTGTCGAACAGGATCGCGCCCAGCTGCGCTGGCGAGGCGATGTTGAACGGCTCGCCGGCAAGCAGCTCGATCCCCTTCTCGATGCGGGCGAGACCCTCGGCATAGTCCGCCGACAGCCGCGCAAGCACGGCACGATCGACCTTGACACCGCGCCGCTCCATGCGGACGAGCACGGCAACGAGCGGACGTTCGAGCCGTTCGTAGACGCGCGTTACCCGCTCGCGCCAAAGCCGCGGCTTCAGATGCTGCCAGAGGCGAAAGGTGACGTCGGCGTCCTCGGCGGCGTAGTGCGTCGCCTCCTTCAAGGGCACCTTGTCGAAGGTGACCTGCGCCTTGCCGCTTCCCGCGACCTGCTTGAACGGGATCGGCGTATGGCCGAGGATGTTCGCGGAGAGCGCATCCATGCCATGCCCGCCGCGCTTGCCGGCGTCGAGCGCGTAGCTCATCAGCATCGTGTCGTCGAAGGGCGCGATGGCGATCCCCTGCCGCGCCAGCACCAGCATGTCGTACTTGATGTTCTGCCCGATCTTGAGCGTCGCCGGGTCTTCGAGCAGCGGTTTCAGGCGGCGAAGCGCGTCGGCCCGGTCGAGCTGTTGCGGAGTCGCGCCGAGCAGGCCATCGCCGGCGAAATGCGCGAGCGGAATGTAGCAGGCGCGGCCCGGAGCGGTGGCAAGGCTGACGCCGACAAGGTTCGCGCGCATCGCATCGAGGCTGTCGGTTTCGGTATCGACGGCCACGGTGCCAAGCCGCGTCGCCTCCTCGATCCAGCGGTCGAGCGCTTCAGGCGTCGTCACCGTCTCATAGGCGTCATGGTCGAACGGCAGCAGCGGCGGCGCATAGTCGTCGGGCGCGGCGGGCGGCGCCAGGCCCTCGTGCTCGACCGCGATGTGCTTGCCGAGCTTGGCCAGCAGCGAGCGGAAGCCGTGCTTCTTGAAGAAGGCGGCGAGCGGCGCGTGCGGCGGGTCCCTCAGCGCGAAGCCGTCGATCGGTGCGGGCAGCGGCCAGTCGGTCTTGAGCTCGACCAGCTTGCGCGACAGGCGGATGTCGTCGGTCGACGCCAGAATCGCCTCGCGCAGCTTGTCGCGCTTGATCTCGCCAGCGCGCGCGATCAGCGTCTCGACGTCTCCGAACTGCTGGATAAGCTGTGTCGCCGTCTTCGGACCGACGCCCTTGACCCCCGGGATGTTGTCGACGGCGTCGCCCATCAGTGCCAGCACCTCGCCGACCTTTGCGGGCGGCACGCCGAACTTCTCTTCGACCTGCGGCACGTCGATCCTGAGGTCGCGCATGGTGTCGAGCATGTCGACGCCGTTGCCGACGAGCTGCATCAGATCCTTGTCGGAGGAGACGATGGTGACCTTCATGCCGGCGGCGCGCGCGGCGATGGCGTAGCAGGCGATGATGTCGTCGGCCTCGATGCCGGTTTCCTCGATGCACGGCACCGAGAAGGCGCGCACGGCGTCGCGGATCAAGGGAAACTGCGGCACCAGATCTTCGGGCGGTTCGGGTCGGTTCGCCTTGTAGTCGGGGTAAATGTCCATGCGGAAGCTGTGCTTCGACGCATCGAGCACGACGGCAAGGTGCGTCGGACTTTCGCCACGGTTCAAGTCCTCGATCAGCTTCCACAGCATCGAGGTGAAGCCGAACACGGCATTGACCGGCGTGCCGTCGGGGTCGGTGAGCGGCGGCAGCCGGTGATAGGCGCGGAAGATGAAGCTCGACCCGTCGACGAGGTAGAGATGCGGCTGCGGTGCGGGGGCGTCGGCCATGGCGGCGGGTGTAGCAAGCAAGCCATGGCTTGACGAGGTCCGTGGCGGCGGCTCGACAGGCGCGCGCGCCGCGCGCTAGGTAGCGGCGCACTTTCCGGGGGACGAGTCATGGCTTCGGGCCTCGCCGCGCTGCTCGACGATATTTCGGTGATCGCCAAGGCGGCCGCGGCCTCGATCGACGATGTCAGCGCGGCGGCGGGCAGGGCCGGCGCAAAGGCGGCGGGCGTCGTCATCGATGATACGGCAGTGACGCCGCGCTACGTCACCGGTTTCACCCCCGACCGCGAGCTGCCGGTGATCGCGCGCATCGCGCGCGGCTCCATGAAGAACAAGCTGCTGTTCATCCTGCCCGCGGCGCTGTTGCTGTCGGCGTTCCTGCCGTGGGCGATCACGCCGATCCTGATGCTGGGCGGCGCCTATCTGTGCTTCGAAGGTGTCGAGAAGATCCTCGAATCGCTGCGACGACACGAAACCAGCCTTGCCGAGGATGTCGCTGAACTTTCGCGCGCCGACCATGAAGCGCAGATGGTGGCAGGCGCGATCCGCACCGACTTCATCCTGTCGGCCGAGATCATGGCGATCGCGCTGGCGGAAGTGGCGGCAGAGAGCGTGCCGATGCAGGCGGCGATCCTGCTCATCGTCGCCATCGCCATCACCGTCGGCGTCTATGGCGTCGTCGGGCTCATCGTGAAGATGGACGACATCGGCCTGCACCTTGCAAAGCGCGAGAACGGTATTGCCAAGGCTTTCGGGCGCGGCCTTGTCCATGCGATGCCCAGGCTGCTTGCCGCGTTGTCGGTCATCGGCATTGCCGCGATGATCTGGGTCGGCGGCGGCATCGTGCTCCACGGTCTGCACGAATTTCACCTGACGCCGTTGCCAGGCTGGGTCGATGGCATGGCCGAGACCGCCGCCGCAGCGGCGGGCGGCGCGGCGGGGGCGGTACGCTGGATTGCGCACGCCGCTGGTTCGGGCCTTTTCGGCGTCGCCATCGGCGGCATCATCGTCGCGACCCACCATGCTTGGGCGGCGTGGCGGGGTTCGAGTCATCTATAACGATTCATTATTGACGATCAGATTAAAATAGCATAGAAAGCATCGATGACTCGACGTATCGAGTATAGCCGCGATGCGGCGCGAACGTTGATGCGCATCGACAAAGCCACCACGCGACGCATCCGCTCAAAGGTTGAGCAACTGGCGCGCGATCCGGGATCGCTCGCCAACAATGTGAAAGCGTTGCGGGGTTGGCCAGGGCTGTTTCGCCTGCGCGTCGGCGACTGGCGTGTCATCTATACGGAGACGCTTGTCGTCTTGCTGGTGGTCAAGGTCGCGCCGCGTGGTTCGGCATATGATTGAGGGTAATCATCATGGGATATGAACCGCAGACGTTCACCACGCCCGATGGCACCGAGATGGTTGTGTTGCCGGCGACGGATTACGCGCGGCTCAAGGCGCGTGCTGAGATCGGCGGCGACGTCGTTGACGCACGGGCGGCACTGGCGCGCATTGAAGCCGGCGAAGGCACCATGCCGAGTGACGTACTGGCGTTGATCCTCGATGAGGGCCTGTCGCCGATCGCTGCCTGGCGGCGCTATCGCGGTCTCAGCCAGGTGGAACTGGCGCGGCGTGCCGGTCTGTCGCAGGTCTGGGTCAGCCGCATCGAGGCGGGCGGTGGACATGGTACACCGGCGACGCGCCGCAAGCTCGCCGCCGCGCTCGACGCGCCGCTGTGGGCCTTGGAGGGGGCCGACGAGGAGCGGTTGTCCGGCCCTGTCACCAAGGAGCGAGATCGCAAATACTCGCCGCTTACCGACTATCTCGAACAGTTGGACGTACGGCAGGTTACGATGAGCTTCGATCGTCTTGGAAAGCTTGTTGGGGGACTGCCGAATTCAGCTTACCAGTATCAGGCGTGGTGGCAAAACAATCGCGGCCACTCGCAGTCGCTCGGATGGACGCAAGCAGGATTTTGCGCTGAACCAGACCTGAGGTCACGAACCGTGACATTCAGACGAGTGACGTAGCGTTCTCACGGCACCAGCACCGTGTCCTCGGCGACGGGGAGCATGGCGGGATAGTCGGTGTTGTAGTGCAGGCCCCGGCTTTCCTTTCGCCGCAATGCCGAGCGGACGATGAGGTCGGCGGTCTCCAGCAGGTTCCGCAGCTCGATGAGGTCGGCGGTCACGCGGAAGTGGCCGTAGTAATCGTCGACCTCGCCGCGCAGCAGCTGGATGCGGTGGGCGGCGCGCTCGAGCCGCTTCGTCGTCCGTACGATGCCGACATAGTTCCACATGAAGCGGCGGATTTCGGTCCAGTTCTGCTTGATGACGACTTCCTCGTCCGAATCGGTGACGCGGCTTTCGTCCCATGGCCGGATCGCGGGCGGCGGCGGCAGCTCGGCAAGATTGGCAAGGATGTTCCTTGCCGCCGCCTCGCCAAAGACGAAGCATTCGAGCAGCGAGTTGGAGGCAAGTCGATTGGCGCCGTGGAGACCGCTTTCGGAACACTCGCCGACGGCATAGAGGCCGGGCAGGTCGGTGCGCCCGTCGAGATCGATGAGGATGCCGCCGCACGTATAGTGCTGCGCCGGGACGACGGGGATGGCTTCCTTCGTCATGTCGATGCCGAGCGACAGGAGCTTTTCGTAAATATTGGGGAAATGCGCCTTCACGAATTCGGGGTCGCGGTGGCTGATGTCGAGGTGGACGTAGTCGAGACCCAGGCGTTTGATCTCGGCGTCGATGGCGCGGGCGACGATATCGCGCGGCGCCAGTTCCTTGCGCGCGTCATAGCGTGGCATGAAGCGCTCGCCGGTTGCGGGCAGCTTCAGCTGCCCGCCCTCGCCGCGCACCGCCTCGGTGATGAGGAAGTTCTTGACCTCGAGGTTGTAGAGGCAGGTCGGGTGGAACTGCATCATCTCCATGTTGGAGACGCGGCAGCCGGCGCGCCAGGCCATGGCGATGCCGTCGCCGGTGGCACCGCGCGGCGCTGTCGAGAACAGATAGACGCGCCCTGCGCCGCCCGTCGCCAGGATCGTCGCGCGCGCCGTGAAGGTCTCGACGCGGCCGGTCTTGCGATTGAGCGCATAGACGCCCCAGACATGGCCATCGCCGGAATATTTCTCCTTGTGGCGCGAGGTGACAAGGTCGATCGCCGCCATGTCGGGGATAAGCGTGATGTTCGGTTGCGCTGCCGCGGCCCGCTCCAGCGCCTGCTGCACCGAGCGGCCGGTGGCGTCGTCGACATGGACGATACGCCGGTGCGAATGCCCGCCCTCACGCGTCAGGTGCCAGCGTTCTGCTTCGCCTGCGTTGAAGGGCACGCCCAGCGCCGCCAGCCGCTCGATCGCCGCCGGTGCGTTCTCGACGACGAACTCCACCGTCTGGCGCCGGTTGAGCCCGGCGCCGGCGACCATGGTGTCCTCGATATGGTTCTCGAACGTGTCGCCAGCGTCGAGCACGGCGGCGATGCCGCCCTGCGCCCAAGCCGTCGAACCGGCAGACAGGTCGGCCTTCGACAGCACGCCGACCTTAAGGTGCGACGCGAGGTTGAGCGCGGCGGTAAGCCCGGCGGCGCCCGAGCCGATGATAAGGACGTCGAAGGTTTTCATCTGCGGGGCGGATTCACGCCGCGGCCTGCGTCAGGTGGAGGAAGACGTCTTCGAGGTCCGCCTCGCGCGTCGAGACGTCGGTGACGCGGAGCCCCTGCTCGTTGATGGCGTGGAGGATGCGGCCGGCGTCGGTCGTGGTGCGGTCGTAGGTGATGACGAGCCGACCGGAGCGTTCCAGTGCAACCTTCTCGGCCGGCAGCCCCGGCGGCGGCGCCTCAAGCTCGCGGTCGACGGTGACGATCAGGCACTTTTCATGCGCGCTCGCAAGCAGCTTGCCGGTCTCGTCGTTGGCGATCACCTCGCCGTGGTTGATGATGGCGATACGGTCGCAAAGCTCCTGCGCTTCCTCAAGATAGTGCGTCGTCAGCACCACCGTCGTTCCTGCCGCGTGTAATTCCCTGACATAGGCCCAGAGCTGCTGGCGAAGCTCGATGTCGACGCCAGCGGTGGGCTCGTCGAGGATGAGGATCGGCGGGTTGTGGACGAGCGCCTTGCCAATCAGCAGTCGCCGCTTCATGCCGCCCGACAAAGTCCGTGCATAGGCGTGCGCCTTGTCGTCGAGGCGGAGCGCCTTCAGGATTTCCATCGACCGCCGCGCGCGCTTCGGCACTGCATAAAGTCCTGCCTGCAACTCCAGCGCCTCGAACGGCGTGAAGAAGGCGTCGAACAGTATTTCCTGCGGCACGATGCCGATGGCGCGCCTGGCGTTCCTGGGGTTGCGATCGATGTCGAACCCCCAGATCCTGGCGCTGCCGCCGGTCTTGTTGACGAGTCCGGCAAGGATGTTGATCAGCGTCGACTTGCCGGCGCCGTTGGGGCCGAGCAGGCCGAAGATCTGCCCGCGCGGCACGTCGAAGCTGACGCCCTTCAGCGCCTGCTTGCCGTCAGCATAGGTCTTTTCGAGTTTGCGGATTTCGATCGCCGGCTGCATGGCGCGTCGGCATAGCGCGGTGTGCGCGGACGGAAAAGCGCTAAGCGGCGTCGATCATCGCAGCGATGGCGTCGGGTGGCAGGTTCGTCGCCTCCTTGGCGATCTCGGCAACCATGCGCGCCTCGACCGCCTTGTGGTACTTCTTGCGCATCGCGCCAAGCGTCGCCGGCGGTGCGATCACGATGAGCCGCTCAAAGCAGCCGGCAAGCGCACGCCGGTTGAGGATCCCGGCCGCCTCTGCCGCGAAACGATCCTCGGCAAGTTGCCGGAAGTCAGTGTCCTCATAGCCGCTGCGCCGATTGTCGAAGCTGTTGAAGGTGCGGCCGGGACGATCCGCCGACAGTTCGCGGTCGGGGACCAGTGTCTGCTCTTCAAGCCGGACGACCTGGAGATCGGGGAACCGGCTGTCGCCCTCGTTGACGAGCAGCAGCAGCTTGCGGCCATCAGCGACGCAAACTTCGGTCTTGTGTTGCAGAATCATGTCGATCGGTCCTCCTGACACGCACATGCAACGCGCGCGGGCAAAAGCGGTTGCGGGCGACCGCGACGGTCCATAGACACGCCGCCATGCATGATATCCGTTCTATCAGGGAAAAGCCGGCTGCATTTGATCACGGTCTAGCGCGGCGGGGGCTGCCGCCGGCGGCGGATGCAATCCTAGCGGACGATGCCGCGCTGCGCGCCGTGGTGACCGAACTGCAGTCGCTTGAGGCGCGCCGCAACGAGGCATCGAAGGCGATCGGTGCCGCCAAGGCCAGGGGCGACGCGGCGGCTGCGGCGGCGCTGATGGCGGAAGTCGCAACGAACAAGCAACGCATCTCCGCGCTCGAGGAGCAGCAGCGCGCCCGTGCCGCCGCGCTCGAGGAGCGGCTCGCGTCGCTTCCCAACCTTCCCGCCGCCGAAGTCCCCGACGGCGCCGACGAAAGCGCCAACCGCTTTGTCCGCGCCTGGGGCGCGAAGCCGGCGTTCAATTTCGCACCGCGCGAGCATGACGAGATCGGCGCGCGGCTTGGCCTCGACTTCGAGGGCGGCGCGCGGGTGTCGGGCGCGCGCTTCACGGTGATGCGCGGAGCCGTCGCGCGGCTGCACCGGGCGCTAGCGCAGATGATGCTCGATACCCAGTCGCTCGAGCACGGGTTTGAGGAAACCGCGGTACCCTACCTCGTCCGTGACGCCGCCATGTACGGCACCGGTCAGCTGCCGAAGTTCGCCGGCGATTCGTTCCGTACCGAGAACGGCTACTGGTTGATCCCGACGTCGGAGGTATCGCTGACCAACCTCGCCAGCGGCCAGATCATCGCCCGCGAGACGCTGCCGTGGCGGATGTCGGCGCTCACGCCATGCTTCCGGTCGGAAGCGGGCGCCGCCGGCCGCGACACGCGCGGCA
>CAYVVV010000021.1:0-19806 GCA_964455325.1 uncultured Sphingosinicella sp.
CGCCCGACAGAATGAGCTGGCGCAGCGCGTCGTCGACACGCACCGCCTCGAACGCACCGACACGGCCGCGGAAGCCGGTGTTGCCGCAGGCGGCACAACCGACCGGCTGCCGCACGATGCTGCCCGGCTTGAGGCCGAGCGCGGCAACGATCGCCGGCGCCGCGACCACGGGCCTTGCACATTCGTCGCAGAGTTGGCGGACAAGGCGCTGCGCAACGACAATGCGCAGCGCCGAGGCAAGCAGGAACGGTTCGACACCGAGATCCTTCAGGCGCGTGATCGCGCCAACGGCGTCGTTGGTGTGCACCGTCGACAGCACGAGGTGGCCGGTCAGCGATGCCTGCACCGCGATCTCGGCGGTTTCCGCGTCGCGGATTTCGCCGACCATGACGATGTCGGGATCCTGGCGCAGGATGGCGCGCAGCCCCGAGGCGAAGGTCATGCCGACCCTGGTGTTGACCTGCGTCTGACCGACGCCGTCGATCGCATATTCGATCGGATCCTCGACGGTGAGGATGTTGCGCGTGCCGTCGTTGAGCAGGCGCAGGCACGAGTAGAGCGTCGTCGTCTTGCCCGAACCCGTCGGACCGGTGACGAGCACGATGCCATTGGGCTCCGCGAGCGCCTGCTGCATCATGTGGTAGAGATCGCCCGGCATGCCGAGGTCCTGAAGCCCGAGTTCGGCCTGCTCCTTGTCGAGGATGCGCAGCACGACGCGCTCGCCGTGGCGCGACGGCAAGGTCGAGACGCGCACATCGAGCGCGCGGCCGCCGAGTGTGAGGCCGATACGCCCGTCCTGCGGCAGGCGCCGTTCGGCGATGTCGAGGCGCGCCATCACCTTGATGCGGCTGACAACGAGCGGCGCGACGCGCGCCGGCAGCCGCAGCGCCTCGCGCAGCACGCCGTCGACACGCATGCGCACGACCAGCGCCGCCTCATAGGGTTCGACGTGGATGTCGGAAGCGCCGAGGCGCACGCTTTCGGCAATGATGCCGTTGATGAGGCGGATGACCGGCGCGTCGTCCTGCGAATCGAGCAGATCCTCGGCGGCGGGAATGTCCTCGGCGAGCGCACCGAGATCGCCGACCTCGTCGAGCCGGTCGGAGACCTGTTCGGCGCTGAGCCCGTCGGTGGCGTAGGTCGCCTGGAGCAACTGGTCGAACTCGCGCCGGCTGACCGTCTCGACCGTGAGCGGGCGGCCGACGACGCGGCGCACCTCGACGAGCGCGCGCGGGTCGTCGCCTTCGCGCAGCCCGACGCCGACGGTCGCGCCCGCCGACCCGATGACGATGACGCCGAAGCGCTTGGCAAAGCCGTAGGGAATCGGGCGCGGCGCGCTGCCGCCGCCGAGATCAGGTGCCGCCATTGCCCGGCTCCGCCGGCTGCGGTTGCGACGGGCGCGCCGGCGCCACCGGCGGTGCGGCGCCCATATATTCGCGGACGAGCGCGTCGAGCGACGGTTCGACCTTGGGGCTGTTGCGCAGCTGGATGTCACGCGCGAAATTGTATCGGCGCGCGGCGACCGCCTGCGCGTCGCCGCGGTCCTTGACGATGGTCGGCCTGATGAAGACCATGAGGTTGGTCTTGTTCTTGGCGCGCGAGCGGCTCTTGAACGCCTCGCCGACGAGCGGGATGTCGCCGAGGATCGGCACCTTTTCGATGGTCCGCCGCTCGGTCTCGTCGATGAGGCCGCCCAAGGCGATGATGTCGCCGTCATCGACGGTGACGGCGGTCTCGATCTCGCGCTTGTTGAAGATGAGGTCGCCCGAATCGCGCGTCACCGGGCCGGCGATCGACGACACTTCCTGGCGAATGTCGAGCTTGATGGCGCCGCCGGCGTTGATCTGCGGCTTGACCTCGAGCTGGATGCCGACGTTCTGCCGCTGCACCGTGCGGAAGGCGTTGTCGAAGTTGGGCGACAGCGACTCGCCGGTGGTGATCGGCACTTCCTGGCCAACGAGGATCTTCGCTTCCTGGTTGTCGAGCGTCATGATCGACGGCGTCGAAAGCACGTTCGACTTGGTGTCGCGCTGCACCGCGTTGAGCACCGCGCCGAACAGTACGTCGTTGGCGATCTCGCCGCCGAAGCCGAACAGCGAGCCCTGAACGCCGAGGATCGACTGCGCCGCCGCGCGCTCGAGCGCCTCGCTTGCCGCCGAGCGCTCGCGCCCGGTGGTGGTGACGCCGTCGTCGGTGGTGGTCGTCGTGCGGTCAAGTTCGCGCGCGGCAATCGCGGCCGCGATCGCGATCGAGTTGGGACCGGTGTTCGAATAGTTGGTGACCGCCAGCGGCACGTTGCTGCCCTTGGTGCCCGCGAGCAGGAACTGGACGCCGAGCTGCTTCGCCGCGTCGTCGGATATCTCGACGATGATCGCCTCGACGAGCACCTGCTGGCGGCGAACGTCAAGCTTGCGGATCACCTCGCCGAGCGAGCGCTGAACGTCGGGCGGCGCCGAGATGACCAGCGCGTTGGCGCCCTCGTAGCGCGCAATGACGGCGCGACCCGGCCCTGGCGGTGGCGCCTGCGCCGGCGCCGGGGCTGCGGCGGCATTGCCATCGCTGTTGACGACGGTGACCGCGACCTGCTGCCCGGCGATCTGCTGCAGCACCGGCAACAGCGCCCCGGCATCGGCATTTTCAAGGAAGATCACCTGTACGTCGGCGCCCGACGAGGCACGCTTGTCGAGTTCGGCGACGATCCCTGCCATGCGCGCGACGGCGTCGGGATCGCCGCGCAGGATGACACTGTTCGAACTGTCGACGGCGATCACCGACACCGCCGCGGCGCCGTCCACCGCCGCCGTCTTCGACACCTGCTCGACCGCCCGCGCAATCTCGCGCGCGCCGGCATTGTCGAGCGTGATCAGCCGCATCGCGGTGCGGTCGCGGTCAATGTCGGCCAGGATCGAGCGGATGCGCGCGAGATTGTCGGCGAAATCGGCGACGACGATGGCGTTGCCCGACTTGCTGGCTGTCACCTGACCCTGCGCGCTAACCAGCGGCCGCAGCGCTTCCAGCGCGCTTGCCGTGTCGATCGATTTCAGCTGGATGACCTGCGTGACGAAGCTGCTGCCGCCGCCGCGCGACGGCTGCTGCGCGGCGCCTGCCACGGGCGCGATGCGGAACGCACCGCCGTCGGTCGGGATGGCAATGAAGCCGTTGGCACGCAGCGTCGACAGAAACACCTCGAAATACTGCGTGCGGCTCAGCGGCCGGTCGGCGACGACCGAGACCTTGCCCTGCACCGCGGGGTCGATGATGAAGGTGCGCCCAGTGGTGCGCGCGACATCCTCGATGAAGGCGCGAATGTCGGCATCGCGCAGGTTGATCACCTGCTGCGCGGCGACGGGCGCGGCGAGCGTGATCGCCAGCGCCACGCTCACCGCGAGCCTTGCCGCGCCGATGCCACGCTTCATCGCGCGATCTCGTAACGATAGGTCCGCACCTGACCCCCGCGCCTGATCTCGATCTCGGCGACCTTGGAATCGCCAAGCAGCCCCGCCAGTCCTTCCGCCCGCGCCTGCGTATCGATGCGGGCGCGGTTCACCGAAACAATGACATCGCCGGCTTGTAAGCCGAGTTCGTTAAGCAATTGGCTATCGCCGGCCGCGGTCAGCGCGACACCGTCGACGCGGCCGTTGGCCAGAACCGGCCTGGTGTCAAGCTCCGCCGCCAGCCGGTTGACGTCGAGCACCGGCGTTGCCGCCGGCGCCACCTGCCTGGTCTGACCGGTGTGTCCGACGGGCGTTGCCGGCACCGACTGGTCGAGGAACAATTGTTCAAGCGTGCCGCCGCGGCTGACCGTCACGCTGTCGAAGGCGACCGAATGCAGCAGCACCCCCGGCATCAGCTCGTCGCCGACACCATAACTGCGCTGCGGCCCGCCATCGACGCTGAGGATCGCCGACCCGCGCCCGCTGACATTGTCGACGCGCGTACCGAACAGGTCGAGGTCAAGATCGGAGACGACGATCGGCCCCGACGGTGCCGGCGCCGCGAAGAACGGGTCGAAGCGTGCCAGCACCGAGGTGTCGATGCCCGCACTCATGGCGCCGCCGGCTGGGGATCCCAACGGGCCGAGCGGCTGCACCAACGCCCACACCAGCCGCGCGACGAGCACTGCAAGCAGTGCGACGATCAGGATTTCCGCCAGCCCGAGCGCGTCGCGGACGCCAAGGCGGCGCAGCAGTCGCGCGGCATCGAGCTTGTCCAACACACCCATGACCCCGGCCCGCCCCATCGCGAAAACGTCCCGCTATGGGACTAGCATGACACTTTGATGACCGCGAGCCTTATAGCGCGGCAAGGTTAAGGAAGCGAAACCATGGCGCGATGAGCCACGTGGCAATCGCAGCGAGCGCGAGGCAGGTGCCGAGCGGAACGCGCGTCGCGGCGTCGACATGTCCACCGGCGAGCGCGCGAACCGCGACCGCGACAAGCCCGATGAGCGCGCCGCCGACCAGCACGAACGGCAGCGCCTGCCAACCGAGCCAGATGCCGATCGCGCCCAACAGCCGCGGATCGCCGGCGCCCATGCCGTCGCGTCTGCGCAGGCGCCGGTAGCCAAGTCGGATCGCCTCGAGCGCGATGAAGCCGCCAACGCCGCCGATGGCCGCACCCGTGACATCGCCGCCGGCGAGCATCACGGTCACCAACCCGGTTGCCGCCAGCGCGGCGACAATCGCCGTCGGCAGCCAGAAATGCCGCAGGTCGAGCGCAGCGAGCAGCAGCAGCAGCCAGCCGAACACCGCCCACAGCCAATGCGCCGGCTCGCCGGCGCCGAGCCAGGCGGCGACACCGACAAGTCCCGCGGCGATCTCGAGCACCGGCAGTTCGACCGCAATCGCGCTGCCGCAGTACCGGCAGCGACCGCCGCCGACGAGGTATGACAGCAGCGGCACAAGATCGCGCACGGCGAGCACACTGCCGCACCGGTCGCAGCGCGAGCGGCCGCCGACGAAGGCTTCGCCGCGCGGCAGGCGGATGTACACGACGCCAAGGAAACTGCCGACGATCGCGCCGAGCGCGAACGCCACGGCAGCGGCAAGCAGACCTGGATGCAATACCGGATGCAATCGCCGCCCCTGTGCCCCCGCGTCGTCGATCTGTCACACGTGCGGCTTATCAGCAACCGTTATGGCCGCGGCAACCCTCTTTGCCATCCCCTCGCCGCGCGTTGGCCTTGGCGCCGGCGCCGCGGCCGCGCTCGCCGCGGCGCTGCTGATCGCGGTTGATCGGCCGGCGGAAGCACCTACAGCGCTGCCACCGGCCACCCCACCGCCGCCGGTTGTCCGGGCCGCTGCGCCGGCAGCGCCAGCGCTGACGCCTGCCGACATCTCCGGCGTCAGCATTCAGGGCGTGCTCGGTGGCCACGCCGCGATCATTGCCGATGGCGGAGTGCAACGGCGTGTCGCCATCGGCCAGCCGGTCAGGCCCGGCATGACGCTGGCCGCCGTCGGCCGCGACCACGTCATCGTCGCGCGCGGCGGCGAGGCGCTGCATGTCCCGCTCGCGCGCTTCGGCGCTCCCGCGGCGGTGACCGTCGTTCCCGAGACGAGCGTCGTTTCCGAGAAGGACGAGGTTGCCGAACCTAGCCGGGCCGAGCCAGTCCTGTCGCGCGCCGACTACGCCGGCGCGATGCGCAAGCACCAGCTCATCGCCTTCCAGCTGGGTCTCGATCCGGTCCAGTCAGGCGAGACGACGATCGGCTTCCGCATCACCAACGTCGAGTCGATGCCGCTGTTCAAGGCCGCAGGGCTCGCCGACGGCGACATCGTCACCGCGATCGATGGCAACGGACTCAACGATGAAGAGAAGATCATCGAGCTGCCTGACGAACTTGCACAGGCGAAACGGATCCGAATCGATTGGCAGCGCGGCGACGGCCGGCGTTCGTCAATCGTGCGGTTTCAAGACTGAACGTTGACAGTTTTGTGTACAAACGATGACAAGTATTACGTTTTAATAACATTATGATTTAGTTTTGGTTGCAAGGTCAGTTCGTCCCGATCTGTAATATTTCCGCCATGAAATCCCCCTAGGCGTCCGGCCCGAACCGCACGGCGTTGTCGATTGCGGTCAGCACCCGGTCGATCCAACAGCCGCAAAAGGGGTATACAAATGTCACATCTCCGGTCCGTCCTGATGCTTGGCTCTGCGCTGGCGCTTGTCGCCTGCGGCGCCGACGACGTTGCATCGCCGGGCGAAGGCGTCGTCGTCACGCCGACCCCGACGCCGACCCCGACGCCGACCCCGACCCCGACGCCCACACCAACACCAACACCAACGCCAACCCCGACGCCCACCGACTGCCCGACCGGAACGGCCAATGTCGGCACCATCGGCACGCTCCGGAACTGCCAGATTTCGGGCACGATCACCGGCAACCTCGTGCTCCGGCGGATCACCGGCGTCGTCTACTCGCTGTCGGGCATCGTCCGCATCGGCGTCGACGTCGGCGCGGACGGCAACGCGGTCGGCGGTGCGCCCGCGGTGCTGACGATCGAGCCGGGCGTCACCCTGTTTGGCTCATCGGGCGCCGATGCGCTTATCATCAACCGTGGCTCCCAGCTCTTCGCCGAGGGCACGGCATCGCAGCCGATCGTGCTGACCTCGCGCTCGAACATCGAGGGCAACGTCACCGACAACAGCATCGGCCAGTGGGGCGGCCTTGTCATCCTTGGCCGCGCCGGCATCAACCAGTGCCTTGCCGGCGGCGCCACGCCCGGGACTGTCGACTGCCAGGCGGCGGTCGAGGGCGTGTCGAACGCCTTCTACGGCGGTGCGTCACCGAACGATTCGTCGGGTCGCATCCGCTACTTGCAGGTCCGCTTTTCGGGCTTCGAGGTGTCGCCCGGCAACGAGCTCAACGGCATCACGCTCGCCGGCGTCGGCCGCGGCACGACGTTCGAATATGTACAGGTGCACAACAGCTCGGACGACGGCATCGAATGGTTCGGCGGCACCGTCAATGGTCGCTACCTGGTGCTGACCGGCAACGACGACGATTCGATCGACACCGACCTTGGCTATACCGGGCTCAACCAGTTCGTCATCGTTGTCCAGCGCAGCGCCGGCGGTGACACCGTCTGGGAAGCCGGCACTGGTGGCGGCGCGGTCAACGAGGTGCTGCGCCAGGATACGCATTTCGCCAACGTTACGGCGGTCGCGAACACCGGCACCGCCATTCTGCTGCGCGGCGGCGGCGACTACCAGCTCACCAACTGGGTCGTGGCTGGTCCAACCGGCTCCACCTGCCTCGACATCGACGGCAATCCGACTGTGCAGGCGGCGGGTGCCGGCACCGACGAGAACGGTCCGCCGGTGTTCCGGTCGGTGTTCTTCAGCTGTCCGACGGCGTTCGTCGACGACAGCGACGTCAATGCGGCGACGGTTGCGCCCATCTTCAACGGCGGCCCCAACAACACCGCCAACGGCACGTCGACGCTGACCAGCATTTTCGTCAACGGCGCCAACGAGACTGCGGTGACGGCGACCAACGCCAACGCGCTCAACAGCTTCTTTGTCAGCACCACCTACATCGGCGCGGTGCGTGATGCCGCCGACACGTGGTGGCAGGGCTGGAGCTGCGGCCTCGGCACCGGTGCGGCGTGCACCGCCAATCCGGCGAGCTGATCGCCCATGAACGCGACGCCGGCGGCGGTTATCCCGAACGGGACAGCCGCCGCCTGCATCCTTTCAACCCGATTGTTGCGAAGGCCGACGATGACCAAGCTATCCACCCTTGGCGCACTGCTGCTCTCCACCGCGCTGGTTTCACCGGTCGCGTTGGCGCAGTCCGCCGAACCGACCGCAGCCGATCCGGCGGCGGTGCCCGCCGCGCCGTCCGAGCCTGCGGCGGATGACCAGTCCGAAACGGTTGAGGTGTCGGCCCCCGGCGTATCGGCTGACGATGAGGTGATCGTCGTCCAGGGCCGCTTCATTCCCGAGCCGATCCGCGCCACCGCCGAGGTGATCAGCGTGCTATCGACCGAGGAGATCGCGCGCACCGGCGAAGGCGACATCGCCGGCGCGCTGCAGCGCGTGACCGGTCTCAGTCTCGTCGGCGGCCGCTTCGTCTATGTGCGCGGGCTTGGCGAGCGCTATTCGCTGGCGCTGCTCAACGGCCTGCCGCTGCCGTCTCCCGAGCCGCTGCGCCGCGTCGTGCCGCTCGACATCTTTCCGACCAGCCTCATCGCCAGTTCGGTCGTGCAGAAGAGCTATTCGGCGAACTATCCCGGCGAATTCGGCGGCGGCGTCATCAACCTGACGACGCGGGCGATCCCCGACGAGACGTTCCTCAGTGTCGGTGGCAGCGTCTCGGGCGACAGCGAAACGACGTTCGAGCTCGGCTACACCTATTTCGGCAGCGACACCGACTGGACGGGCTTCGACGACGGCTCGCGCGACGTGCCCGGGCCGCTGCGCGCGGCGTTCAACAGCGGCCGGCTGATCGTCGCCGGTCCCGATTTCAGCGTTCGGCAGGTGCAGGACCTCACCGCAAGCCTGCTCAACGCGTCAACGACGCTGGTGCAGCGCAACAACGATATTCCGGTGAACGGCTCTTTCGAGCTCAGCGCCGGCACGTCGATCGACGTCGGCAGCGACCGGCTTGGCATTATCGCGTCGTTCGGCTGGGACAACAGCTGGCAGACGCGCGGCGGCATGCAGCAGCTGACCACCGGCATCAGCTCGGACGCCAGCGGCAACCTCGGCGTGTTTCCGGAAGAGGACTATCGTTTCCTGTCAACCGAAAACCGCATCATCGTCAGCGGGCTGCTCGGCTTTGGCTACGAGTTCGGCAAGCACAAGCTGCGCTGGACCAACCTCTATATCCGCGACACCTCCAAGGAGGCGCGCATCCAGGACGGCGTCGACACCGTCAACGTCGGCGATGCGCGCATCAACCGCAGCTTCACCAACTGGTTCGAGCGGCAGCTGATCGACACGCAGCTGGTCGGCGAATTCAAGTTCGACGACTTTGCGCTCGACGTTCGCGGCACGTACGCGAACACGCAGCGCGAAGCCCCCTACGAGCGCTCGTTCAGCTACACGTTCAACGACACCGTCGGCGATTTCGTCAACGACCTGAGGAGCCCCGGGCAAAGCGCGCGCGTCGCGTTCAGCGAACTCAGCGAGGATGTCTGGGCCGGATCGGTCAACGCCTCGTACAAGCTGCCGACCGCGCGCGACGTGACGCTGACCGCCGGCTATGCCTACACCGACACGACGCGCACGTCGACGCGGCGTGACTTCGCGTTCCGGCCGCAGGATGCGCTGCCGCTGACGGTCGCGCAGCAGCGGCCCGACTTCCTGCTGTCGGACTTCAACATCTACAGCTTCGGCATCCTGTTGACCGACCTGTCGAGCGCCGCCGGCGCCGCCAAGTACGACGCCGGGCTCGAGGTGCACGCCGGCTATGGCCAGGTCGAGGTCGAACTGGCCGACTTCGTGCGCGCGACCCTGGGCGTCCGCTACGAGACCGCCGACCAGTTCGTCACGCCGATCGACCTGTTCAACCTGGGCGGCGGCCTTGTCGGGTCGACGCAGCTCAGCAACGACTACTGGCTGCCGGCGGCGACGATAACGTGGAACTTCGCCGAGGACATGCAGCTTCGCCTTGCCGCGTCGAAGACGATCGCGCGCCCGCAGTTCCGCGAACTGGCGCCGCAACAGTATTTCGACACCGAGTCCGACCGCACGCTGATCGGCAACCCGTTCCTCGTCGACAGCGAGCTCATCAACTTCGAGGCGCGCTACGAATGGTACCTCGGCCGCAACGAGCGGATCACCGCAGCGGGCTTCTACAAGAAGATCGACCGGCCGATCGAGGCGATCGCGTCGCAGCAGGGCCAGACCTTCTTCACCACCTTCGCCAACGCGCCGGAGGCGCAGCTCTATGGCGGCGAGGTCGAGGTCCAGAAGTTTTTTGCGCTCGGTGACTGGCTGCCCGGCAAGTTCTTCGAATCGCGCGATCTCGTCGTTTCAGCCAACTACACCTATACCAAGTCGAAGATCAAAGTGAGCTCCGGCGACACGACGATCCCCGCCGACACCAATGGCACCCCAGTGGCCGCCGATCTCGTTTTCTTCGACGGCGCACCGCTGACGGGCCAGTCGGACCATGTCGCCAACCTTCAGATCGGCTTCGAGGACAGCGAGACGCTGTCGCAGCAGACGATCCTGCTCAGCTACTCGAGCGACCGCGTCACCAACCGCTTCGTGTCGCAGGGACAGCCGATCGACTTTATCGAGGAACCCGGCTTCCGCCTCGACTTCGTCGCCCGGCAGGGGTTGACCATCGCCGGCAAGGAGGTCGAACTGAAGTTCGAGGCGCGCAACCTGACCGGCGAGAACTACGAGGAGTTCCAGCGCTTCAACGGTACGCGCATCGACCGCAACAGCTATGATGTCGGGCGGTCGTTCTCGCTTGGGCTCAACGTGACGTTCTGACCGCAGGCCGGCGCTATCCCCAGGGGCGCTCGCGGAACCATTTGGTGATGACGTACTTGACGCCCGCGCGCACCTTCATGCCGGCGTGCAGGGTTGCCGGGTTGACGCTGCCGTCGGCGCGGCGGTTGTTCCAGGCGAGCAGCTTGCCCGTTTCCGGCTGGACGATCTTGTCGATCACCTTGAAGCGCGTGGCGCCGCCCGCCGCCGGCTCGTTGAGGTAGATCATCGCCGTCCAGGTGCGATTGCCGGCGATTGCGCAATAGCGCTCGAAATCGGCCCCGTCGGGCTCGAAATAGTCGGTGTGCTGCTTGAATTCCTGCCCCACGGCGTAGCGCTGGCCCTGGATCGGCTCGCCATATGCCGGGTCGATGCCCATGTACGCGCAGATGCGCGCGTCGATCGACGCGACAACCGGATCGGTCATGTCGAGATCGCAGGTCTCGCTGGTGCGGTACGCCTCGTAGCCGAAATCGTCGGCAAGGCCCGACGGCCGCCGGTTGGCATCGATCCGCTCGACGATCGCGCTGCATTCGGCGGCGCTGAGGAAGCCCTTGCGGATATACAGGTCGAGCTTGGCGCTCGGCACCTTCTGCGCGCCCACAAGCATCAGCTGCGCCAGTATGCCTCGACCTCGCCCTTCAGGGTGATGGTGAGCGGCTTGCCACGCCGGTCGACCTTCTTGCCGAGCGCGGCGCGGATCCACCCTTCGGACACCGAATATTCCTCGACGTCGGTGCGTTCGCGGCCCCTGAACCGGACACCGACACCGCGATCCATCGCCGCGGCGTCGTAATAGGGGCTGTCGGGATCGGCACAGAGGCGGTCGGGCGGGGTCGTCGTTTGGGTCATGGCGGGCATTTGCCCGCTTTCGCACCAAAAGAAAAGGCCGCCCGGTATGTCCGGACGGCCTGGCACAGGTGCGGGCGACGGTCAGTAGCAGTAGCGCTTGCGGCCGCTGCCATCGTCGATTTCATGGCCGATCACGGCACCGATGCCGGCGCCGATGACGGTGCCGATGGTCTTGTCGCCCCGGCGCGCGATCTCGTTGCCGAGTACGCCGCCGACGATGCCGCCGATGAGCGTGCCCTCGATGTTGCTGTCCTTGCGGCAGCGGCGATAGTCGTCGTAGTAGCGACCGTTGCGCCCATACCAGCCGCCGCGATAGTCGCGGTCGTTGCGGTGGTAGATCGGCCGGTAGTAGCCGCCGCGGTAGTCGTCGTAGTAGCGCCCGTCGCGGAAGCCCTTGCGATACGCATAGCGGTTGTCGCGGCGGTCGTCCCAGCGATCATAGCGGCGGCCGTCGCGGAACCCCTGGCGATACGCCTTGCGTTCGTCGCGGTCGTCCCAGCGGTCGTACCGGTAGTCGTCGTGGTAGGCGTGCTTGCGCCAGCCATCGTCGTCATCGTCATCGGCCAGCGCCGGCGCCGCGGTCAGCATGGTGAGCGCCGCTGCCGCCATCACGATCTTGGTCAACATCATGTCCTCCACGCCCTCGATCTCGCAAGGTCGCCGGCGGAAGGGGAACGGAACCACCGGCGACCACGAGGGCAAGACTGCGCGCTGGCGCTTGAACCGGTTCTGAATGCGTTTGTCAGGCTTTGGTCAGGTGCGACGAGCGGTTGGTCGCGGCAGGATCAGGCCGCGCGTCGCCGCTTGTGGTGCGTGCCGGAGATGCTCTCCTCCTCGAACAGCTGCGCCAGCTGCTCGATGATGGTGCCGCCCAGCTGCTCCGCGTCCATGATGGTGACGGCGCGCTTGTAGTAGCGGGTGACGTCGTGGCCGATGCCGATGGCGATGAGCTCCACCGGCGAGCGGCCCTCGATCCAGCCGATGACCTGTCGCAGGTGGCGTTCAAGATAGTTGCCGCTGTTGACGCTGAGCGTTGAATCGTCGACGGGCGCACCGTCTGAGATCACCATCAGGATGCGCCGCTCCTCCGGGCGGGCGATGAGACGATTGTGCGCCCAGAGCAGCGCCTCGCCGTCGATGTTCTCCTTCAGCAGCCCCTCGCGCATCATCAGACCAAGGTTCTTGCGTGCCCGCCGCCACGGCGCGTCGGCGGTCTTGTAGATGATGTGGCGCAGGTCGTTGAGCCGTCCCGGCTTGGGCGGGCGGCCGTCGGCGAGCCACGCTTCGCGTGATTGTCCGCCCTTCCAGGCGCGCGTGGTGAAGCCCAGTATCTCGACCTTGACACCGCAGCGTTCGAGAGTGCGGGCGAGAATGTCGGCGCAGATCGCCGCGATCGAGATCGGCCGGCCGCGCATCGAGCCGGAATTGTCGATGAGCAGCGTCACCACCGTGTCGCGGAAATCGGTGTCGCGCTCGACCTTGTAGGAAAGCGCATGTTCGGGGTTGGTGACCACGCGCGACAGCCGCGCCGGGTCGAGCAGCCCCTCGTCCTGGTCGAAATCCCACGCCCGATTCTGCTGCGCCATCAGCCGCCTCTGCAGGCGGTTGGCGAGCTTGGTCACCGCCCCCTGCAGATGCACGAGCTGCTGGTCGAGATAGCCCCTGAGCCGGGTCAGCTCCTCGGCGTCGCACAGATCCTCGGCCGGCAGCACCTCGTCATACCTGGTCGTGTAGGCGTGATAGTCGAAGTCGGGCGGCAGGTTCGACCAGGGCGCATTCGGTCGCCAGGGCACCATGCCCTCGTCGCCGTCATCGGTCATATCGGCATCGGACGGCATGTCCGGATCCATCTCGGCCGACTGCGACGCCTGCTGGTCGGTATCGTCGGCCGCTTCCTCGGCGCGCGCCTCCATCGAGGCATCCTGGCCGGCGGCGCCTTCATCCTCGCCCTGCTGGTCGTCGCCCTCGTCCTGCTCGCTGTCCTCCTCTCCCTGCTGCTCGTCGGCCTCCTCGTCGTCGGCCTCGCCGCCTTCGAGCGCGAGATCCTTCAGGATCTGCCGGGTGAGTGCTGCATAGGCGGTCTGGTCGTCGAGATTGCGCGACAGGTCGTCGAGATGGCGGCCGGCCTTCGCTTCGATCCAGTCGCGCACGAAGCCGAGGGCGGTGTCGGCAACGGCGGGCGATTTCTCGCCGGTCAGCCGCTCGCGCACGATCATGCCCACCGCCGAGGCAAGCGGCACCTCGTCGGCGTTGCGGGCGCGAACCAGTGGATCAGCCTTGACGCGGGCGACGTTCATCTGCGCGAGATTCGCCGCGACCCCCGCCATGGCGCGCGCACCCAATGCCTCGACGCGCGCCTGCTCGACGGCGTTGAACACGTCGCGCGGCAGGCCCGGCGGTGGCTGCATAGCAGCGTGGCGCCTGGCGTCGTGGTGGCGGTGGCGCAGCGCGAAACTGTCGGCCCAGCCACGGCATTCGGCGACCTGGTCGGCAGGCAGGTTGCGCATCGGCTGTGGCACGCGCGCATTGTTGCCCGACGCGCCGGGCCGGTCGGCAGTGTAGCTGACGTCGAATTCAGGCGCGTGGCCGAGCGCGCGCAAGGTTGCCGCCAGCGCGTGCCGGAAATCTTCGATGGGGTTCTGAAGCTTGGTCACGTTCCGATGGCTAGCGCGCCTTCGCGACGACGCTTTCGGGCAGTTCCTCGCCGAAGACGCGCTGGTAGTATTCGGCGACGATGCCGCGTTCCGTCTCGTCGCACTTGTTGAGGAAGCTGACCCGGAACGCAAAGCCGAGATTGCCGAAGATCTGCGCGTTCTGCGCCCACGTCAGCACGGTGCGCGGCGACATCACCGTTGATATGTCGCCGCCGATGAACCCCTGCCGCGTCATGTCGGCGACCTTGACCATGTTGGCGACGGTCTTCGCGTCGAACCCCTTGACCTTGGCGGTCACGATCGCGGTTTCGGTTTCGGCCGGCAGATAATTGAGCGTCGTCACGATGTTCCAGCGGTCCATCTGTGCCTGGTTGATCTGCTGCGTGCCGTGGTAGAGGCCTGTCGTATCGCCAAGGCCGACGGTGTTGGTGGTCGAAAACAGGCGGAACCAGGGGTTCGGCCGGATCACCCGGTTCTGGTCGAGCAGCGTCAGCTTGCCGTCGGTTTCAAGCACCCGCTGGATGACGAACATGACGTCGGGCCGGCCGGCATCATATTCGTCGAACACCAGCGCGGCAGGGTGCTGCAGCGCCCACGGCAGCAGACCCTCGCGAAACTCGGTGACCTGCTTGCCATCGCGGAGCACGATCGCGTCCTTGCCGACGAGATCGATGCGGCTGATGTGCGAATCAAGGTTGACGCGGATGCACGGCCAGTTGAGCCGCGCCGCCACCTGTTCGATGTGCGTCGACTTGCCGGTGCCATGATAGCCTTGGATCATCACGCGCCGGTTGAACGCGAACCCGGCGAGAATGGCGAGCGTCGTGTCGGGATCGAACACATAGTCGGGGTCGACGTCGGGCACACGCGCATCGGCCTTCGAGAAGGCGGGAACCTTCATGTCGACGTCGAGACCGAAGAGCTGGCGCGCGTCGATCTCCAGGTCGGGAGCGTCCATCAGCGTGCCGTGGGTTTCATTGATCACTGATCGATCCTGTTCCAGCTACGGCGGGGGAAAACGCCGGGTGATGCTTCAAGTGCGTATAGGCATCGATGACGTGGCGCAACTCGGCCTCGTGGACACGGTCGCCGCCATGCGCATCGGGATGCAGCGCGCGGACCCGGGCCTTGTACGCCTTGTTGATGTCCGCCCAACTCGCGTTTTCACTAAGGCCGAGTGCTGCGAGCGCGGCGACATCCTTTGCCGACAGCACCACGCCACCACGCGATGGCGGCGCCGCAAGGCCGGCCTTGCCGATGCGCGCGGCGAAGACGCCGATCCGGTCTTCGATACCAGCGGCCGCCGCGTTGCTGGCAAATGCGCGCGTCCAGCGCTGCCAGCCGGGCGCCGCCTCCCCGCTGCGCGGGTCAGCCGCGGCGCCGTCCATATAGCTGTAGCCCGCGTTGAACGCGCGCACATGATCGAGGCAGTAGTACTTCCAGCCCAGACGTGCCCGGTTCGATACCGGGGCGCGGAACTCGCCCGGAGCCGTGCACCCCGGCTCGGCGCAGGCATGCGCCGCGCCGGTGATGCGGCCGTGAAAGCGTTCGCGGGATCGGCGGGAGCTGGAAATCGGCTGGCCCTGTCAGATCGAGACTTCACACGATATATAAGGGAACGACCGACCGGAGAGAACTGCAGTGGGTGAAATCGCGCGCGAAATCGAACGGCGGCTGCGCGCCGCGCTCGACCCCGATCGGATCGACGTGCGCAATGACAGCGCGCTGCATCGCGGCCATGCCGGCGATGACGGCAGCGGCGAGAGCCACTTCGCGCTGACCGTCGTCGCGCGCGCCTTCGCGGGCCAGTCACGCATCGCGCGCCAGCGCGCCGTCCATGCCGCGCTTGGCGACCTGATGCCGCGCATCCATGCGCTCGCCATCACCGCCGCGGCGCCGGGCGAGCTGCCAGCCACGCGCTGAATGCTTGATTTCAAGGGTAACGCGCCCCATGACAGCGCTGGGTCGGCCGGGTTAGCTCAGCTGGTAGAGCAACCGCCTTGTAAGCGGTAGGTCGTCGGTTCGAGTCCGACACCCGGCACCAGCACAGACGCACCGCGTCCGCGCGCGCGCTGACGACGGCGTCGCCCGACCCGATGGCCAAGCCGCCAGTACAGGAGTAGAAGGCGTTAGAAACCGGGGTCAGCGGGGCAGTGCAATCTAATGGAAATGCAGCAGGTTCGGTATTTTCTGTCGGTCGCGCAGACGCTCAATTTCACGCGCGCGGCCGAGCAGTGCAACGTCAGCCAGCCGGCGCTGACGCGCGCGATCAAGCTGCTTGAGGAGGAACTTGGGGGCGACCTGATCCGGCGCGAGGGGCGACTGTCGCACCTGACCGAGCTGGGCAAGCAGATGCTGCCGCTGCTGCGCCAGTGTTATGACAGCGCGCTCAACGCGAAGTCGCTGGCCAAGTCGCTGCTGCAGGGCGAGGTGGCCACGCTGACGCTGGCAATTTCGCGCGCGTTCGACCTGACGCTGCTGCTGCCGCACCTGGCCGAGATGTACCGATCGATCCCCGGCTTGCAGTTCCGACTGCGCCGCGGGAATGCCGCCGACATCGCCGAGATGCTCAAACGGGGCGAGGTCGATCTCGCCATCGGCGGTCCGCTGCGCGAGAACTGGGAGCGGCTCGACGTGTGGCCGATGTTCACTGAATCGTTCGATCTCGTCGTGGCGCCCGATCACCAGCTGACGATGCTCAACGACATCGACCTCGACGTCGAGCTGATCCGCGACGCACGATTCCTGATGTACAGCGGCCTTGACGCCTCGCCCGACGAGATCGAGCGCCTGGCGCTTGCCGGCATCAATCTCGCCAACGCGCACGAGGTCGACTCCGACCGCGACCTCGAAGCGCTGGTCGCGGCCAACTTAGGCATCGGCGTATTGCCGTCGAGCGCGCTCAACGTCGAGCGTGTGCGTCATCTGCAGCTGGCATCGCTCGACATCCGGCGCACCATCTCGATCTACTCTGTCGCAGGCCGGTCGCGCTCGCGCGAGGCTGCAGCGCTGCTCACTCTGCTGCGCGGTGCCGAGTGGCCGGGCCGCCGCCGGCCGACCCGGCCAGAAGCGTCGCCACCATCGCCTTGAGCTGCAACGGCTCGAAGCGGCGCCGGTAATCGGGGTCAACGTGCCGCGCGCGAACGATGCCGTTGGCGTCGACGAGAAACACCGACGGGATCGGCAGGATCCACGCCTCGCCGTTCTGGTACTCGGGAATGTCCCAGCCCGCCGCCTTGATCATGGCGGACATCGTGTCGTCGACCCAGATGGCAAGGCCGAGCGACAGCGCGTAACCGCTGTCCATATCGGTCAGGAACGGGAAGCGCGCGCCCGATTCAGCCTTGATGATGCGCGTGTACTGCTGCGTTTCAGCGGTCACCACCACCAGCCGTGCCGGCGCAACATGGTCCTGC
This sequence comes from uncultured Sphingosinicella sp., assembly GCA_964455325.1. GTDB lineage: Bacteria > Pseudomonadota > Alphaproteobacteria > Sphingomonadales > Sphingomonadaceae > Sphingosinicella. Next base: position 17,372 of record CAYVVV010000021.1, read on the forward strand.
ACTTCAGCCAGCGCGATCGCGTTCAGCCGGCAATAGGGGCACCAGTGCCCGCGGATGAACGCGATGACGAGCGGACCGTCGGCGAGCAGCTCGTCGAGCGTGACGAAGCGGCCGTTTTCGTCGGGCAGCATGAATGGCGGCATGACATCGCCGACCTGCGGCGCGGCGCTGCCGGCGCCGGCACGCTCCAGCCTGCCGACGAAGGCATCGACGGCGGCAGCGAACTCCGGGCTGAGGCGCAACACTTCGTCGCGGATGTATCTGAGTCGCTCGGCGAGCGACCAGTTACGATCGCGAACCTCGCGGAACGCACATTCGAGTTCCGACACGAGACTATCCGCAGTCAGGACGACATCGCCGGCCATGCCGGCGTCATAGCACGACCATCGCGTGGCGTCGCAGTGGAAGTTGATATGACGCGCATCACCGAGCCGCCGACGTTTCGACCATGCGACCGCCGCACGCCTCGTGCAGCACAAAGCCTTCGGTCGGATCGACTGGCGCGCGCCAGGGCGCGAGCTCAAGTGTTTCAATCGTATGGTGATAGCCCGCCTGCCAGCGCTGCTCGATGCCGTCCGGACTGAAGTCGATGTCCTTGGCGTGATCCTCGTAATCGAGCGCGGGCGCCAGCAGCCGAACCACGTGCATGCGCGTCAGGCAGCCGTAGCTGGCGAGTTCACGCACATGGTTGTCGCACAGCCGGTCTTCGGGCAGCAGGCGCGCCAGATCGGCGATGATGTGGCGCAGCTTGTGAATCTGCCGTTGGCGCTTGATGTGCGAGGCGGCACGGCTCGAGTACTGGATATCCGTCTGCCGGTTCATCACTTCCCAGATGGTCTGCGGCTCGGCGCCGTCGGGATTCCAGAGGTGCACCGCGAACACCAGTGAGTTGCGCCGCGGCGCGTCGTCGAAGACCACCTCGACCGGCGTGTTCGACATGATGCCACCGTCCCAATAGAGTTCGCCGTCGATGCGCACCGCCGGGAACGCCGGCGGCAGCGCCCCCGATGCCAGGATATGGTCGACGTCGATGCGCTGGCTGCGGCTGTCGAAGTATCGCATCTCGCTGGTCTCGACGTTGCAGGCGCCAACGGTGAGGCGGACGCTGTTGTTGTTGAGCCGGTCGAAATCGATGAGCTCGCCGAGCGTCGTGCGCAGCGGTTCGACCGAATAATAGCCGGCTCCGTCGGCGCCGAGCGGCGCGTGCGGGCTGTAGAAGGCAGCCGGATTGGGCCTGAAGAACGAGGGCACGCCCGTCGTCACTGTCAGCATGTTGCGGATCGCGGCATTGAACCACGCCGGTAGCGGCGCGCCAACGAAGCGCCCACCCTCGACGCGGCGCCAGAATTCAGTCAGCCGCGCCATGCGCTCGCCCGGGGCGTTGCCGGCGATGAGCGCGGCGTTGATCGCGCCGATCGAGGTGCCGATCACCCAGTCGGGTTCGACCCCCGCCTCGCACAGTGCCTGGTAGACGCCGACCTGGTAGGCGCCGAGCGCGCCGCCGCCCTGCAGGACGAGCACGGTTTGCCCAAGCTCGCGGATTTCCTTTGCAAGATCCTTCATGACTGTCCCTCTCATGCTGCCTGTTCGATCGGTTCGACGGTCAGCGCTTCATCGATTTCGCCGGTGATGAGCCGCGCGCTGCGGTCGAACGTCAGATAGTGCCAGACCCAGTTCAGGCTGACCGCCAGCCGGCTGCGGAAACCGATCAGAAAATAGACATGCGCCAACGACCACAACAGCCAGGCGACGAAGCCGCTGATCTGCACCCGCCCGAACTCGGCGACAGCGCGGCTGCGGCCGATGGTGGCAAGGTTGCCGGCATCGCGGTAGCGGAAGCGCTCGACCGGCTTGCCGCGGATCGCGCGAACGATCTGCCGCGCGACATGCGCCCCCTGCTGCTTGGCGACGGGGGCAAGTCCAGGCAGCGGCCGACCCTCCGGACCCGGACATGCAGCGGTGTCGCCGATGACGAAGATGGTGTCGCGGTCCGCCGGTCGCAGCGTTTCGTCGACGATCACGCGACCGAGGCGGTCGGCTTCGGCATCAAGCCACGTCGCCGCCGGCGACGCCTTGACGCCAGCGCCCCAGATGACCGTCTTTGACCCGACGAACGCCTGCCCGATGCGAACGCCGTCAGCGTCGATTGCGGTCACCGGCACGCCAAGCCGCACCTCTACGCCCAGCGTTTCGATCGATCGCAGCGCCGCCTCCGACAGTTCGCGCGGGAAGCTCGGCAGCAGCCGAGGGCCGGCCTCGACGAGGATGACGCGCGAGCAGCGCGGCGTGATGCTGCGGAAATCGCGCGAAACCGACTTGCGCGCCAGTTCGGCGATGGCACCCGCCATCTCGACGCCGGTCGGCCCGCCACCGATGACGACGAAGGTGAGCAGCGCCCGGCGACGGTCGGGATCGGTCTCCGTCTCGGCGCGCTC
>CAYVVV010000022.1:0-11957 GCA_964455325.1 uncultured Sphingosinicella sp.
GCCTCGGCCGCGAGCAGCGGTTCGATCCGGGCGTGCACCGCCTTCAGGCGCGCGATCGCCGTGAACAGGCCGAGCGCGCCGCCGCGCGATGCCGCGATCAGCGCCTTGTAGGCACCCGCCAGCGCGGCGACGTTGCCGCGCTGGACGTCAGTGACGATGAGCACACGCGCCTGCCGCTTGTAGTCGAACGGGCTTGCACAGACGAAACGCTTGGCCGGCAACGGCAGGTGCGTCGCGCCGGTGCGCGCCTCGCTGTCGCGCCAGTCGGCGTCGGGCGCGGCGACCTCGTCGACGATTCGGTTGCGCAGCGTCGCCGAGGTGATGAGGACGCCGTGCGCAGGTTTCAGCACCGCATCGGCGAACGGTCTGGTCGGATCGAGCCAGTGGCGGCGGATACCGATGTCGAGTTCGCGCCCCTCCGCCCGCTCGACCGTCAGCCAGTCGACGAAATCGGGATCGGCCGGGCCGCCAAGGCGCGCGAGCAACTGAACCCAGCCGCCAAGCACCGCCTGTCGCCATTGCAGGCCATTGAGCGCGCCGTCGACGCGCGCGCGGCCGCTACTGTCGAGCCAGTCTGGCGCCTCTTCAAGCAGTGCGGCCAGGCGTTGCGCCAGCTTGAGCAGTGGCGCAGCAACGGTTTCAAGCGCGCGCGCCGCCTCGCCCGCTGCTTCGATCACCGCCGGCGACAGTTCGGCAACTTCGGTTTCTAGTCCGTAACCCGCCTCGTTCGGGTCGGCGCGCGCATAGACCTGGGCGCGGACGGCGGCAAGCAGGCGCTCGATCGGTCCTGCCGGTACGCCATCGACGATGCGGGCAAGCCAGCCGTCGGCCGGCAAGGCCGCCGCGGCATGCGCTGCGGCGTCGAGCAGCTCGGCGCCCTCGGCATCGAAGGCGACAAGCTCGCCAAGCCGCGCCGACAGGCCGCGCCGGCGGCCCTTGGCACGCTTTTCCGGGCCGACGATCCAGCGGCGCAGTTCGATCGCCTCGCCCCCGGTCAGCGCCAGCGAAAACGCCGAATCGGCGGCGTCGAACAGGTGGTGCCCTTCGTCGAACACGATGCGGCTCATGCCGCGCCCCTCGTGCTTGCCGCGCACGGCGTTCACCATCACGAGCGCATGGTTGGCGATGACTAGGTCGGCGCTTGCCGATGCACGCACTGCCCGCTCGATAAAGCAGCGCCGATAGTGCGGACACGCGGCATAGACGCATTCACCGCGCCGGTCGGTAAGACTCGCCCGCGCCACCCGACCGAACAGGCCGTTCAGCCAGCCGGGCATGTCGCCGCCGACCATGTCGCCGTCGCGGCTGTACATCGCCCAGCGCGCCACCAGCTGGGCGTAGATCGCGGCACGGCCAGCAAAGCCGCCCTGCACCGCATCCTCGAGATTGAGCAAGCAGAGGTAGTTCTCGCGCCCCTTGCGGACGACGACGCGCTGTCGTTTCAACGCCGGGTCGGGATAGAGCCGCGCGGTCTCGGCATCGAGTTGACGCTGCAGCGCCTTGGTGAAGGTCGACAGCCAAACGGTACCGCCCGACCGCTCCGTCCACAGCGATGCCGGCGCCAGATAACCGAGCGTCTTGCCGATGCCGGTTCCGGCCTCGGCGAGCACGACGTTGGGCGCGTCCTTGACATCGCGCGCGCGGAATGCCTGCACTGCCGCCGCGGCATAGGCGCGTTGCCCTTCGCGCGGCTCGGCGGGGCGGCCGACGAGTTTGTCCAGCCGCTGCGCGGCTTCCCCGGCCTCGATCCGCACCTCGCGGACAACGCCGGGCGGCGGCGCGTCGTCCCATTTCGGCAGGCTGGTAAACAGTGAGCGTTCGGCGGCGCCGGGATCGGCAAGGACGCCAAGCACCGGCTGCGCCCAGGCCCAGCGAAGCCGCGCCAAAGCCCGCGCCGAAGTCCAGGCGCCGCCCCGCTCGCGCCATCCATCGCCGGTCATCTGCTGCAGCAATGTTGCAGCAATGCTGCGCAGCATGAGCGCTTCGCGACCCGTGCATTGCGGTCCGGCGATGCCGAGAAAATCGGCGACGCCCGTGATCGTCGGAACGACGAAGCGCGCCGGGTGAACGAAGGCGAAGAGCTCCAGCACGTCGAGGCCCGACAGCTCGGGGCAACCAAGTCTGGATGCCAGCAGGGGCGCATTCAGGACGATCGTCGGCGAGTCGCCGAGCAACTGGATGGCGCGCGCGCGGTCAACCCGACGCACCGCGTCGTCGTCGGCGAACCACAGGCCATCGAGCGTGGCGGCAAGTGCGGGCGAGGGTAGAGGTGACGCAGGCACAGCGGCATCAGTTTCGGGGAACACCGCGTGCAAGGCAAGGCGGCGCGCGCCGTGCGAGCGTGGCGGCGGCGGCGTCGGGTGACCCGCGCCGCCTGCGACGCCTCGCCTTGTCCGGCGACGCTGTGGCGGCAGCGCTTGCGCTCGGACGCGCGCGGCTTTAGCGAAACGCCGGCAATGACCCACGACCTCCGCACCGCCGCCTTGCAGTCGAAGGCCTGGCCCTTTGAAGAAGCCCGCAAGGTGCTCGCCCGTCTCAAGGGTAACACGCCGACCAAGGGCCACGTCCTCTTCGAAACCGGCTATGGCCCGTCGGGCCTGCCGCACATCGGCACCTTCAACGAGGTGCTGCGCACGACCTTGGTGCGTCACGCGTTCGCGGCAATGTCGGACATCCCGACCCGACTGGTTGCTTTCTCCGACGACATGGACGGGCTGAGGAAAGTGCCCGACAACGTCCCTAGCCCGGACATGCTTCGCGCCCATCTTGGCCGTCCGTTGTCGCGCGTTCCCGATCCGTTCGGCGAGTTCGAGAGCTTCGCAGCGCACAACAACGCCATGCTGCGTGCCTTCCTCGACCGCTTCGGCTTCGACTACGAGTTCGTCAGCTCGACCGACTGCTACACCTCGGGTCGCTTCGACGACGCTCTGCGCGCAGTGCTGCGCAACTATCAGGCGATCCTGGACGTCATGCTGCCGACGCTGCGCGACGAGCGGCGGCGGACCTATTCTCCGGTGCTGCCGATCAGCCCAACGTCCGGGATCGTGCTGCAGGTGCCGGTCGAGGTTGTCGACGCCGACGCCGGCATCGTTCGCTTCGAGGATGACGGGCAGCCGATCGAACACTGCATCCTCTCTGGTGGCGCCAAGCTGCAGTGGAAGGTCGACTGGGCGATGCGCTGGGTGGCATTCGACGTCGACTATGAGATGTACGGCAAGGATCTGACCGATTCGGGCGTGCAGTCGGGACGGATCGCGAAGCTGCTCGGCGGCCGCAAGCCCGAGGGGCTGATCTACGAGATGTTCCTCGACGAGAAGGGCGAGAAGATCTCGAAGTCGAAGGGCAACGGCCTCAGCCTCGACGAATGGCTCACCTATGGCCCCGAGGAAAGCGTCGCCTTCTACGCCTACCGCGAGCCGAGGAGCGCCAAGCAGCTTCACGTCGGCGTCATCCCGCGCGCTGTCGACGAATATTACCAGTTCCGTGCCGAATACCCGAAGCAGCCGCTCGACAAGCGGCTCGGCAACCCTGTCCATCACATCCACAACGGCAAGGTGCCGGCGGAGCCGATGCCGGTGACCTACGCGCTGCTGCTCAACCTCGTCGGCGTCATGGGCACCGGCGCCGACAAGGCGCAGGTTTGGGGCTACCTCAGGAACTACATCACCGACGCCTCGCCCGAACGCTATCCCGAGGTCGACCGGCTCATCGACCACGCGCTCGCCTACAACCGCGATTTCGTCGCGCCGACTTTGCAGCGCCGCAAGCCTGACGCGAAGGAAGCGGCAGCGCTCAGCGAACTCGACCGGCGGCTTGCTGGGCTTGGCGGCGACGCCGATGCCGAAACCATCCAGAACGAGGTCTATGCTGTCGGCAAGGCTGCCGGCTTCGAGCCGCTGCGTAACTGGTTTGCTGCGCTCTACGAAACCTTGCTGGGCTCGAGCCAGGGACCAAGGATGGGCAGCTTCATCGCGCTGTACGGAATTGCAAACACGCGCCGTCTGATCGCCGAGGCGCTGGCATGAGGACGCTGGTCGCCGCATTGCTGCTGGCATCGGCATCGCCAGCCGCCGCCGCGACGGCAGCAGCGCTGTTTGCAGAAGGCCAGTTCGCGGCCGTACCCGCAGCAGCATCGCAGACGTCGGCGGACCAGGTGCTCGCCGCACGCGCGCTGCTTGCCGTCGCTGGCTATGAGACGAGCAACAAGGCGCAGGCGCTGGCGCTGATCGCGACGGCGGAAAGCCATGCCGATGCCGCGTTGAAACTGGCCCCGGATGATGTCGACGCGCTGCTGCAGAAGGCGATCGCCATCGGCTACCGTGCCAAGCTCAGGCGAAGCCCGGATGAAGCGAAGGCGGCGCGCGCGCTGATGGAGACGGCGCTGAAGCACCAACCGGGGAGCGCGCTCGCCTGGGCCTCGATCGGCGGTTGGCACGGCGAGGCGGTGGTAACGCTTGGACGCTTCCTTGCCGGCACCATGGTGGGCGCGAAGGCGAAGGATGGCATTGCCGGATACGAGCGTGCCATCGCGCTCGCGCCCGACAGCCCGGTGTTCCGCACGCTTTATGCGATCACGCTCGCCGACCTCGATCCCGACCCGGCCAAGTTGCGCGCACTGCTCATCCCCGCCGCGAGTGGGACGGGCGGCGACGGCTTCGACCGGCTGATGCGCGACCGTGCCCGCGCCCTACTCGCTGCGCTCGGCAGCGGCAGGAAGGGCGCGCTTCAGGCGGCCGCGGCGAAGGCGCGGCCGTTCGCGAAGATCGGATAATGGTCAGCGGCTGGCTGCGATCCAGTCGTCGATCTTCTTCTCGAGCACGGCAAGCGGCAGCGCGCCGGTGCCAAGCACCTGGTTGTGGAAGGCTCGGACGTCGAACTTGGCTCCGAGTGCACTCTCCGTCTTGCGCCGCAGCTCCTGGATCTTGAGCGCGCCGATCTTGTAGGCGAGCGCCTGGCTCGGAATCGCGATGTAGCGCTCGACCTCGGCGGTCGCGTCGGTGCGACCCATGTCGCTGTTGGCGAGCATGTAGTCGATGGCCTGGTCGCGCGTCCAGCCCTTGGCATGGATGCCGGTGTCGACGACGAGCCGCATGGCGCGGAACATTTCGTCCGACAGCGTGCCGAAGCGCTGATAGGGGTCCGCGAACAGCCCCATCTCGTAGCCGAGCGTTTCCGCATAGAGCGCCCAGCCCTCGACATAGGCGGTATTGCCACCGAAGCGCATGAATGCCGGCAGCGCCTCGTTCTCCTGCGCGAGGCTGATCTGGAAGTGGTGTCCCGGCGCGCCCTCGTGCAGGTAGAGCGTGGTGATGCCGGGCATCGTCCGCGACGGCAGGTCGTAGGCGTTGAAGTAGAAGACGCCGGGACGCGAGCCATCGGGCGTGCCGGCTTGGTACGAGCCGCCTGCCTCGTGCTTTTCGCGGAAGGGTTCGTAGGGCCGGATCTCCAGCTTCGACTTCGGCGTGGTCGAGAACAGCATCGGTACCCTGGCGTCGACCACCTTGCCGATGTCGTAATAGCGCTGGGTCAGCGCCTCGCGTGTCGCCACCTTGAACTTGGGGTCGCTCCGGATGTGGTCGAAAAACTCGGCGAGCGTGCCCTTGAACCCGACTTCGGCCTTGACCTTCTCCATCTCGCCCCTGATGCGCGCGACTTCGCGCAGTCCAAGCTGGTGGATGTCCTCGGCCTGCATCGGCAAGGTGATGGTCTGCTCGATAAGCTGCGCGTAGAGCCGGTCGCCACCTTTCATCGCGCTGAGGCCGACCTCGGCGCGCGCCGCCGGCAGATACTCGGTCTTCAGGAAATCACGCAGCCGCGTGTAGGCTGGAAAGATGCCGTCGGCGATGATGGCACGATATTCCTCCCTCAGCCGCGCCTGGTCCGCGGCCGCAATCCCGTCCGGGAACTTCGTGACCGGGCGGTAGTAGGGTGACTCCTCCGGCTTCATTGCAAGCTGCGTCGTCAACTGGTCGACGACGTTGTTGATGGTCAGCTTGGTTTCGACGACACCCGTGGCCATGCCCTCGCGGAAGCGCCCGATGGCGCGGTCGAGGTAGGTGATGAACTCGCGGTGCCGCTTGAGGTTGTTCTCATAGTCCGCGAGTGTCTTGAACGGCGCCGCGCCCTCGCCGTTGGTCATCGTCGGGTAGAAGGTGTGGAAGCCGAAGAAGTGGTTGATCGGCCGCACCGCGGTCAGCGGCAGGATTTCCGGCGACAGACTGATCAGCGTCTGTTCGGTCTGCCACTTGAAGACGTCGTAGGCGACCTGATCGGTCGGACCCAAGAGCGACCGGTCGATCGCGGCGAGGCGGCGCAGATCGTCCTGCGCGGCGGCACGTTCGGCGTCATAGTAGGCATCGGTGACATAGTCGCCAAGCTGGTCAGCATAGCGCATGTCGCCGCGGAACAGCGCGCTCAGCGGATTGCGGCGGAGGTTCGACTCGTCCGAGTCGCGGAACAGCGCGTGCAGCGCGGCGCGCTCGCTTTCGGCGGTCCGCGCCGTCTGGGTCGCGGTTGCTGCGGTGACGGGCATTGGCACGCCGGCGGCAAGCACGATGGCAAGCGCCGAGGCGAAAACGGTCGGACGGATGATCATTGATGCTTCTCCCAGCGGATATGTTGAAGCCGCGCTAGCGGCGCCATGCCGTAGCGCGCAAGTGCATTGGTCGAACGCAGTCGGCGGCTGATCGATCACGCCGCAGCTCCCGCCCACGCGCCAGCGGGCGGGTTGCGGTCACTCCGCGAAGCGCCCGCGCGCCATCACGAAGCTGACCTTCGCCAGTACCTTGGCGTCGGCCTGCGGGTCGCCGTCGACGGCGATGATATCGGCGGCCTTGCCGACCTCGATGGTGCCGGTTTCGGAATCGACGCCGAGCAACTTCGCCGCCCCGGAGGTTGCCGCGACCAGCACATCCTTCGGCGACATGCCGCCATATTTGACCATCAACTCGGCTTCCTCGCCGTTGCGCGCATGCTCGAACACGCCGGCGTCGGTGCCGAAGGCGATCGGGATGCCGGCCTTGTAGGCGGCATTGAGGCCCTTGCCCCAGGTGCCGAGCGTCGCCCGCACCTTCGCTTCCACGGTCGGCGTGTAGATACCCTTGCCGAGCCGCTCGCTGATTCCCTGGAACGCCATCAGCGTCGGCACGTACCAGCTTCCCGCCGCCTTCATCGCCTTGATGCCGGCGGCGTCGAGGAAGGTGCCGTGTTCGATCGAATCGACGCCGGCGCGCGCCGCCGCGTCGATACCGCGAGCGCCGTGCGCGTGCGCCGCGACCTTGAGGCCAAGACTGTGTGCGGTATCGATGATCGCCTTGAGTTCGGCATCGGTGAAGTGCGCCTCGAGACCGCGGCCCTGCTGCGACAGCACGCCGCCCGTCGCGGTGATCTTGATGACGTCGGCGCCGGCGCGGCTGAACTCGCGCACCCGCGCCGCGCACTGGTCCGGTCCGGTGCAGGTATTGCCCAGCTCGAGCGCCTTGATCACCGCGGGTGAGAAGCCGCTGACGTCGCCGTGGCCGCCGACGATCGACACCGCGGTTCCCGCAGCGACGATGCGCGGACCCGGGTGCAGTCCGGCGGCGATCGAGTCGCGTACCGCGTAGATCGCCGCCGGCACCGCGCCGAGGTCACGCACCGTGGTGAAGCCGGCCTTCAGCGTGATGCGGGCGTTCTTGAGCCCGTAGGCGACGCTGTCCTCGCTGGTGTCGATCGCCTCGCGCCAGAACGGCGTGCCGGGGTCGCCATTCAGATGGACGTGCGCGTCGATAAGGCCGGGCAGCACCGTCTTGTCCTTGAGGTCGACAAGCCTCGCCCCGTCCGGCGGCGCGACATGGCCGTCGCTGACCGACGCGATGCGGCCATCGCTGACGACGATCGTCGACGGTCCGCGCGCCGGCTTGGCGGCGTCGGTGATCAGCCGGCCGGCGTGAATGACGGTGGTATCCGCGTGCGCGGCACTGGCGCCCGCCAGCAGCGCGACAACGATGGTCGTCCGCATATCGCTCTCCTTCTCCTCCCGACATCGCTAGGGCGAGGCGCGGTGGCGAGCAAGCCCACTTGCGGGGGACGCGCATACGGCTAGGCTTCCACCAGTGACACGACTCCCGACCCGAACGGCCGCTGCCTACGCCGGACCCGGCCTGCCGGTCGCCGCACTCGGCCTGCCGCTGGTCATCTACCTGCCGCCCTATTACGCGGGCGAACTGGGGCTTGATCTCGCCACGGTTGGCCTGGTCTTCTTTCTCGTCCGCGCGATCGACGTACCGCTCGATCCGCTGATCGGCCACTGGATCGACGCAACCCGGTCGCGCTGGGGCCGGTTCCGTCCCTGGCTCGTCGCCGGCGGCCTGACGCTGGCGGGTGCAACTGTCGCCGTGTTCTTCGCCCAGCCCGGTGTCTCGGCGTTCTACCTGTTCGGCTGGGCGTTGCTGCTCTATGCTGGCCAGTCGATGCTCAACGTGGCCCACATGGCCTGGGGCGCAACGCTGTCGGCCGACTACCACCAGCGGTCGCGAATCTACAGCTTCTGGATCGCCGGCCATCTCGTCGGCCTCATCACCGTGCTCATCCTGCCGGCGGCGCTTGGCCAGCTGCTCGGCGACGCTGGACCCGAACCCGTGCACCTGATGGGCGGCTTCATCATCGTGATCGTGCCGCTGACGCTGATCGTCGCGCTGGTGGCCGTGCACGAGGTGGCGCCGGGCGGCGCGCATCCGCGCATCACCCGCGCCGACCTCCGGCGGCTTGCGGGCAACCGGACGCTGCTGCTGATCCTGCTCGCCGACGTTCTTGCCAACTTTGCGCCTGGCGTGACCGGCGCGCTGTTCCAGTTCGTGTTCGAACAGGTGCTCGGCTTTTCCACCAGCGGCGCGGCGATCCTGCTGCTCGTCTATTTCGGCAGCGGGCTTGCCTGTCTGCCGCTCTGGCTGCGGCTTGCCGGGCGCGTTGGCAAGCACCGAGCAGCCGCCATCGCATGCGCTCTCGGCGTTTTCGTCCATGTCGGCGCGTTCCTGGTGTTCGACGCCGGAAATCTCGTCGTCAGCACGGCGGCGATCGCGGTCGCCGGCATCCCCTATGCCGCGCCCGGCTTCCTGCTGCGCGCGATGATGGCCGATTTTGGCGACGAGGAACGGCTCGCCGGCGGCGCCGACCGGATCGCACTGCTCAATGCCGTGCTGACCACGGCGCAGAAGGTTGGCTATGCGATCCCAGTCGGCGTGCTGTTCCCGGTTCTCGCACTCGTCGGCTTCAGCGCCGAGCCGGGGGCAGCGAACGCGCCGCTGGCGCTCGCCTGGGTCGAAGGCTTCTGGCTTGCGCTGCCGGCCGTGTTGCTGACATCGGCGGCGCTGGTGATGGCGCGGCTGCCGCTCAGCGCGGCGCGGCTCATCGAGGTCCAGTCGTCGCTCGCCAGGGCGGAAAGTCGCTAGCCGTGCCACCGAATCTCATGTAAAGCCCCAGTCGCAGGCGCGCCCGCTCGGGGCGTGCTTGCGCTCGTCACTATGGTCCGTGGGCGCACGGGCATTGGGTTTGGGAACAGCAGGCTGTCGACCACCGCGTATATTGGTTCGCTTGGAACGACAGTGCTGCGACGGAGCGCGCCCGGCCGTCCTCTTTATTCAGACTGGAACAGCACACATGGGTTTTGAAGGCCGCAAGCGCGGTGGAGACCGTGGCTACGATCGCCGCGGCGGTGGGCGCGATTCGTTCGGAGGCGACGACTTCTATGACGGCGGCCGCGGTTTCGGCGGCGGCTATGGCCAGGACCGTGGCGGCTTCGGCGGCCGCGGCTTCGGTGGCGGCGGCGGTGGTTTCGGCGGTGGCGCGCCGCGCGACCCCGGCCAGTCGCTGGGCACCGCGACCGGCACTGTCAAGTGGTTCAATCCGACCAAGGGCTTCGGCTTCATCGCGCGCGACGGCGGCGAGGATGTCTTCGTCCACATCAGCGCGGTCGAGCGCGCCGGCCACACGACGCTCGGCGAAGGCCAGCAGGTAAGCTTCACGATCTTCGACCGCGGCGGCCGCCTGTCGGCGGCCGATCTCGTCATCGAAGGCGAGGCGCCGGTGCGTCCGGCGCGCGAGCGCACGCCGCGCGAGCCTGCGGGCGACGACGACTTCACGCCCGGTGAACGCATCGAGGGCACGGTCAAGTTCTTCAATACTATGAAAGGCTTCGGCTTCATCGCGCGCGGCGATGGCAAGCCCGACGCGTTTGTGCACATCACCGCGCTCGAGCGCGCAGGCCTATCCAGTCTCGCTGAAGGGCAGCGGGTCAGCTTCGAGCTTGCGCGCGATCGCCGCGGCAAGGTTGCCGTCAGCAACATCGAGCTGCTGTAGGCGCATCGTTCGCACGAGCATCGCCGTCCGCGCCGCCCGGTGCGGACGGCGTGGCGCGGGTTACCGGATCGGGATAACGTCCGCCAGCGGCCGATCGTCGGGCGACGCCTGCATTTCGCGCCAGCTGACAACGCAGAACACCGTGTCGACCGCAACGCCGGTCGACGTCAGCGGCATCAGCATGCCGCGGTAGATTCCCGGCCGACCGTCCGCGGTGTTGAACGGCGCCTCGACGGCAAGCGGCACGGCGCGGCGGACGAGTTCGGGAACGAAGGTCGCAACACGCATCAGCAGCGATCCGGGCGGCGCCTCGCCGAGTTCGAGAACGTCGGCATCAAACCCAGCCTCCGCCTTCAGCGCGGGGCCGATCAGCCGCAGCCCGTGTGCGCCGCCACTGAGATCGATGTCGAGGACGAAGCTTTGCGTACAGCGGTCGTCGACCATCAGTGGATCGAAGTCGCGCCACATCGGCACCATCGATGCCGACCGCGGCAGCGTTGCCCAATAGGCGTGCGCTCGCAGGTGCAGTCGGCGCTCGCGGGCGTCGCCGGTCTCCGCGCCGGCGATCGCCCTTGCGCGCCTGAGGACGGCGATCTTGTCGTTCACGGGCCTGGCGCTCCCCCGCTGTCTGGCACCGGCACGATGCATGTCGAGCCGTTAACAGTTGGGAAATGCGGTTCAGGCGACGACGCTCTGCTCGATGGCGCCGAAGATCGAATGCCCCTTGGCGTCGTCCATCCAGATCCGCACCTGGTCGCCATGCTTCAGGAACGGAGTCGCCGGCGCGCCGGTGCGGATGGTTTCGACCATGCGGACCTCGGCGATGCACGAGTAGCCGAGACCGCCATCGGCGACGGGGCGACCCGGACCGCCGTCGGCGTCGCGGTTTGAGACGGTACCGGAGCCGATGATCGAGCCGGCGACGAGCGAGCGCGTCTTGGCGAGGTGCGCGATCAGCACGCCAAAGTCGAACGTCATGTCGACACCCGCGTCGGCGCGGCCGAACGGCTGGCCGTTGATATCGACTTTCAGCGTTCCATGCAGTTTGCCGCCTACCCATGCCGGACCCAGCTGGTCGGGTGTGACGAGTACCGGCGACAGCGTGCTCGCCGGCTTCGACTGCAGGAAACCGAAACCCTTGGCGAGCTCGGCCGGAATCAGGTTGCGCAGGCTGACGTCGTTGACCAGCCCGATGAGGCGGATCCTGTCGCGCGCCGCCGCGGCTGATATCCCCTGCGGCACATCGTCGGTCACAACGACGACCTCTGCCTCCAGGTCGCAGCCCCAGCTGGGGTCGGCAAGCGGGATGGGGTCGCGGGGCGCGAGGAAATTGTCACTGCCGCCCTGGTACATCAGCGGGTCGGTCCAGAAGCTGGCAGGCATCTCGGCGCCGCGCGCCTTCCGGACCAGCTCGACGTGGTTGACGTAGGCGGAGCCGTCCGCCCACTGATATGCGCGCGGCAACGGTGCCGCCGCCTCGCGCTCGTGAAAGCGCTGCTTGGGGATGGCGTCGTGGGCAAGATCGGTCGCCAGCGCCTCGAGCTTCGGCGCCACCGTCGCCCAGTCGTCGAGCGCGGCCTGCAGCGTCGGCGCGATGTGCGCGGCGTCGGCGCACCAGGCAA
>CAYVVV010000022.1:11967-18639 GCA_964455325.1 uncultured Sphingosinicella sp.
CGCCCGCCCTTCAGACTTGCGAGCTTCATGCGCCGGTGCCCGCCTCCGGATCCTCGTGCAGCCATGCCGCATGACGCGGCGCGCGCTTGGTCCGGCTCCATTCGTCGAGCATCTCCGGCGCGATGCGCTTCAGTTCGGCCAGTTGCTCGGCCGTGCCGATGTTGCAGGCAAGCTCGATGCGGTGGCCGTTGGGATCGAAGAAATAGATCGACTTGAAGATGCCGTGATAGGTCGGCCCGAGCACGTCGATGCCCTGCGCCTCGACGTGCGCCTTCGCGGCCAGCAGCGCATCGAGGTCGGCGACCTCGAAGGCGAGATGCTGCACCCAGGCGGGCGTATTCGCGTCGCGCCCCATCGCGGGCTGGTTCGGCAGTTCGAAAAAGGCGAGGACGTTGCCGCCCCCGGCATCGAGGAAGACGTGCATGTAGGGGTCGAACTCGCCGGTCGACGGCACGTGATCCTCGGCAAAGGCGGTGGTGTATTCCATGCCGAGCACGCGGCGGTACCATTCGACCGTTTCCCTGGCGTCGCGGCAGCGATAGGCGACGTGGTGGATGCGCTCGAGCCTGAATGGCGGGGTCATGCCGCTTCTCCCTGGGCGGCGAGCGCGCCGCGGCGCATCTGGTCGCGTTCCATCGACTTGAACAGCGCGGTGAAGTTGCCCTCGCCGAAGCCGTCGTCCTTCTTGCGCTGGATGAACTCGAAGAACACCGGACCGATCATCGTTTCGGAGAAAATCTGGAGAAGCAGGCGAGCGTCGCCCGTTTCGGTCGAGCCGTCGAGCAGGATGCCGCGCTTCTGCAGCTCGGCGACCGGCTCGCCGTGGCCGGGCAGGCGCTCTTCCAGCATTTCGTAATAGGTCGCGGGCGGCGCGGTCATGAACGGCGTGCCCCGTGCCTTCAGCCGGTCCCAGCAGGCGATGAGATCGTCGCAGGCAAAGGCGATGTGCTGGATGCCCTCGCCATTGTACCGGCGGAGAAACTCATCGATCTGACCGCCGCCGGCCTTGCCCTCCTCGTTGAGCGGGATGCGGATCTTGCCGTCGGGCGCGGTCATCGCGCGGCTGGTGAGGCCGGTGTATTCGCCCTTGATGTCGAAGTAGCGGATCTCGCGGAAGTTGAACACACGCTCGTAGAAGCGTGCCCAATGCTCCATGCGGCCGCCGTAGACGTTGTGCGTCAGATGGTCGATGACCCTGAAGCCGGCGCCCACCGGGTGGCGGTCGACGCCGTCGAGATAGCGGAAATCGATGTCGTAGATCGACAGGTCGTCGCCGTAGCGGTCGACCAGATAGATGATCGCACCGCCGATGCCGCGGATCGCCGGGATCCGCAATTCCATCGGCCCGGTCTTGGTCTCGACCGGCTCGGCGCCTTGCGCCAGCACGTGCTCGTAGGCCTTGGTCGCGTCGCGCACGCGGAAGCCCATGCCGCACGCCGACGGACCGTGCTCGGCGGCGAAATAGGCGGCCGGCGACCTCGGCTCGTAATTGGCGATGATGTTGATTTCGCCCTGCCGCCACAGGTCGACGTCCTTCGACCGGTGCCGCGCGATGCGAACGAAGCCCATGCGCTCGAACACCGGCTCGAGCACGCCCTTCTCCGGCGCGCAGAACTCGATGAACTCGAAACCATCAAGGCCAGCCGGATTTTCAATAAGGTCACCCATGTGCGCGCTCGCTTGATTCAGTTGCGGACTTGCGTCATATTAGTTCCAAATGAAACTTGTTGCAACTGAAACCATATGCAGCCAATCCGCCTCGACCGTTTCCTGCCCTATCGTCTCGCGGTGCTGTCGCATCGGCTGTCGCTAGCGCTCGCCGCGATCTACGAGACAAGCCATGGCCTCTCGACGCCGCAGTGGCGGGTGATGGCAGCCATCGCCGACCGGCCCGGGCGCACGGCGCAGGATGTCGTGCGCATGACGCCGATGGAAAAGGCGACCGTCAGCCGCGCCGTCTCCGCGCTGATCGCGCGCGGCTTCCTGAAGCGCGAGGCCGACGACCGCGACGGCCGCGCCTCGCGCCTGGTACTCACCGACGCAGGACGCGCGGCGTACGAAGCAATCGCCCCGAAAATCGAGCGCGCCGAGGCGGAACTGACGCAAGGCCTCTCCGACGTCGACCGGCTGCAGCTGCTGTCGCTGCTCGACAGGCTCGACACGCAGCCCGTTGCCTTGCCAGGGAGCGCCGGCTAGGACAGCGCCATGAACACGCTCGCCGCCATCCTCGGTGTCTTCACCATGGCGGTCCAGATCCTGATCTGGATCGTCATCATCCAGGTCGTCTTCAGTTGGCTGGTGGCGTTCAACGTCATCAACACGCACAACGACTTCGTGCGTTCGCTGCTGCGCGGCCTCGACCGGCTGACCGAGCCGATGCTGCGGCCGATCCGGCGCGTCCTGCCCGACCTTGGCGGCATCGACCTGTCGCCGATGGTGCTCATCCTCGCGCTCATCCTCGTGCAGCGCCTCGTACCGGCGCTGGCCTTCGACATCATCGGCGCGTGAGCGCGCCACGCATCGACGGCACGGCGTTCGCCGACGAGCTGCGCGCGCGCGTCGCTGCCGCGGTGCCGGCGTTTGCCGCCGCGACGGGCCGCAAGCCGGGACTTGCCGTCGTTCTGGTCGGCGACCACCCCGCCAGCCAGGTCTATGTCGGAGCAAAAGCCAGGGCGACGGCCGAGGCGGGCATGACCAGCTTCGTACACCGCCTGCCGGCCAGCACGGCCGAGGCCGAGCTCACCGCGCTGATCGCCAAGCTCAACGCCGACGCTGCCGTCGACGGCATTCTCGTACAGCTGCCGCTGCCCGGCCACATCCGCGAGCGAGCGGTGATCGAGGCGATCGACCCCGACAAGGATGTCGACGGCTTCCATGTCGTCAATGCCGGCCGCCTCGCCGTCGGCCTGCCCGGCCTCGTTCCCTGTACCCCGCTCGGCTGCATGATGCTGATCAGCGACCGCCTCGGCTCCGACCTGTCGGGCATGCGGGCCGTCGTCATCGGCCGCTCCAACATCGTTGGCAAGCCGATGGCGCAGTTGCTGCTCGCCGCCAACGCGACCGTCACCGTCGCGCACAGCCGTACCGCGGATCTGCCCGCGGTCGTGCGCGAGGCCGACATCGTCGTCGCCGCCGTCGGCCGGCCGCAGATGGTGAAGGGCGACTGGCTGAAACCGGGCGCGGTCGTCATCGACGTCGGCATCAACCGCGTTGCCGCGCCCGAAAAGGGGGAGGGCAGGACGCGGCTGGTCGGCGACGTCGACTATGACAGCGCGCGCGCCGTCGCCGGCGCGATCACGCCGGTGCCCGGTGGCGTCGGACCCATGACGATCGCCGTGCTGCTCCGGAACACCCTGGTCGCCGCCTGCCGTCGTGCCGGGCTGCAACCCCCGGAGAATCTGTGACCGAGCTGTTCGTCTCGGCGCTGGCGACGTTGTTCGTCGTCATCGACCCGCCCGGTTGCGCGCCGATCTATTCGTCGCTCACGTCAGGCGCGTCGCCGGCGCAGCGCCGCGTGATGGCGACCCGGTCGGTGCTGATCGCGGCGGGTGTGCTGCTGTTCTTCGCGACGCTGGGCAAGGCCATGCTCGCAGCGCTTGGCATCAGCCTCGACGCGTTCCGCATCGCCGGCGGCATCCTGCTGTTCCTGATCGCATCGGAGATGGTGTTCGAAAAGCGCACCGAACGCCGCGAAACGCGCGCGCAGGAGGTCGTCGCCAAGGCGGTCGAGGACGTGTCGGTATTCCCAATGGCAATTCCGATGATCGCTGGACCCGGCTCGATCGCATCGATCATGCTGCTGACGTCGCAGGCCAACGGCTGGGCCGAACGCGGCGTCGTGCTCGGCGCGCTCGCCATTGTGCTGGCATCGACGCTGGCCGCACTGCTTGCCGCGGGGCCGCTGATGCGCGCGCTCGGCGAGCGCATGGAAGCCATGATCACGCGGCTGCTGGGCGTTATCCTCGCCGCGCTTGCTGCACAGTATGTCGTCGACGGTGTGCGCGCGAGCTTCAGCCTGTGACCCGGTAGAGGCGAAGCGGCGACTCCGCCGGCAGCGCAACCGGTGCCAGCCAGCCGGGTACCTGCCCGCCATGCAGCCGCGCCCAGAGACCTGTCGGCGCCGTGCGGCGGGCGCTGTTGAGATCGGCGGCACCCTCGCAGGCGAGGACATAACGCGCGCCGTATCGCGCGATGATGGCGCGTGCGGCGGCGTCGTCCGCACGCCACAGCCGAACCGAATCGGCGATCGCGCCGGCGTTGCGGTGATAAGGGCCGGCCATCACCGTGTGCGGCGTGTGCAGCAACAGCGCGGGGCCCATGTCGAACACGTTGGCGATCGTCGCCGGCGGCAGCTTGGCGAGCGGCGCCAATGTCGCGGCCGCCGTGCATGACGGCGGCTTGCCCGCAGCATCGCCGTCAGCATCGTCGGCGGTGCCGGTCACGGCGCCAACCGCAAGCGCGGCGAACGTCGGCAGCGCGCTGGTCAGGCCGACGAACAGCGCCAGCGTCGCCAGCAGGCGGCGCGGCATCGCCGCGATCGCCCGCGCGCGCGGAAGCAGCTCTGCGGCAACCGTCGCGGCGAGGATAGCCGCAAGCGCATTGGGTCCGGTTACCGCGCGCAGCTGCACGAACATCAACGCCGACGACGCCAGCATGACGGTCAGTATCATGGCGGGCGCGAAGCGCTGCGCCGGCGCCGCGCGACGCAGCAGCCACAGCGCGCATGCGATGCCAACGGCCGGATAGACGGCATAGTAGACGATCGTCGCCGGCTTGTCGCCGAGATGGCTGAGCAGCGGCCGCGCCTCGTTGATCCGCGACAGCACCGGCAGGAACGCCGGATCGAGCGCGGCGAGCGGCCCGGCGGCGCAGTGCGGGAACGCCGCCAGTACGCCGGCGCCGACCGCTCCAAAGCCGATGATTGCAGCAGTCAGCCGCCGTCGTGACGTCGTCAGCCACTCGACCGTCGGCAGCAACGCCGCGACGCACCCGGCCGGCAGCAGCGCCGCGAAATAGACCGGCGACAGCGCATCGCACAGCGGCACCATCCAGCGCGCCGTCGGCACGAACGCCGGGTAGGCCACGACCGTGCCCGCGGCAAGCGCGATGCCGTAACCGCGCAGCATGCGGCCGAGATCGGGCCAGACCACCCAGCCAAGCACGAGCGCGGCGCTCGCAGCGACGAGGTGCGGCAGCATCTCCAGCCCGATCGCTGCCGTCAGCAACGTCATGAGCCCGGCCAGCACGCCCGAGCCCAGTCTCCGCCGCGGATCGGCGAACATGGCGACGATGCCGATCAGCAGCGCGATCTGCCAGTTGTGGTGATCGATGCGGAGCGGCGCGAACAGCGGCAACAGCGGTCCCGTGGCGAGCACGAACAGCATGGCGAAGCTGGCCGCCTTGGGTCCGCCGAGGCGGGCGCCGGCGAGCGCCGCCATCAGCATCGCGGCGAGGAGCGCCAGCAGCGGCGCCAGCGCGACCGCCGCGCGCTCGGCAAGGGCGTCGCTGGCGACCAGGCCAGCGCCGAGCCGGATCGCAGCGATCGGCAGGTCGACGACGCGCGACCAGTGCATGTCGCCGCCCAGCGGCGGGTTCATCCGCCGCTGGTCAACGTCGCCCCATGCCTGCCCGCCGAGCCAGTCGCGAACCTGGACGAGCCGCTGTGCGTCGTCGGTATCGGGCATGTCGAGCGCGGCGATCGACGGTCCCCTCACGACGACGGCAACGCTCGCCGCGATCAGCCAGACGAGCAAAGTGAAAAGCATCCATCGGGGATAGCGCGCCGTGGTCATGGCGCCGGTCGTAGCGGGACGATGGTTAACGCGGCACTTATCGAGCCTTGCGTTAACCGCTTGGAAGGCGACGGCGCCTAGCCTTGACCGCATCGATCGACCGAGGGGCCCGCGCACAGTCCATGTCAGCCATCCGCAAACTCGACATCGCGACGACATCCACCGCTGCCGAGCTGCCGCCGATTGAGCTCAGCATCGTCATGCCATGCCTCAACGAAGCGGAGACGCTCGGCATCTGCATCAAGAAGGCGCAGCAGTTCCTGCGCGACCACGACGTCGCCGGCGAGATCGTCATCGCCGACAATGGATCGGTCGACGGCAGCCAGCAAATCGCGCGGACATTGGGCGCGCGCGTCATCGACGTGCCCGTTCGCGGTTATGGCGCAGCGCTGATCCACGGCATCCGCGCCGCGCGCGGGCGCTTCGTTGCCATGGGTGATTCGGACGACAGCTACGACTTCCTAGGCCTTGCGCCGTTCCTTGCGCGGCTGCGTGCCGGCGACGAGCTGGTCATGGGCAACCGTTTCAAGGGCGGGATCGCCGACGGCGCGATGCCGCCATTGCACCGCTATCTTGGCAATCCGGTACTGAGCTTCGTCGGCCGGCTGTTCTATCGTTCGCACATCGGTGACTTCCATTGCGGCCTGCGCGCGTTCTCGCGCGAGGCAATCCTGCGGCTCGGCCTGTCGACGCCGGGCATGGAGTTCGCTTCCGAAATGGTCGTGAAGGCCCATCTTCAGGGCTTGCGCATCGCCGAGGTGCCGACGACGCTGTCGCCCGATGGCCGCTCGCGGCCGCCGCACCTGCGAACCTGGCGGGACGGCTGGCGCCACCTCAAGTTTCTGCTCACTTATGCGCCGAAGTGGCTGTTCTTCTATCC
>CAYVVV010000022.1:18649-19543 GCA_964455325.1 uncultured Sphingosinicella sp.
CGCGACGCTTGCCGGCCTTGGCGCGGTCGGACTGGCGGCGCTGCTGCCGGGCACCGCGGCGCTTGGCGACGTGCGTCTCGACGTGCACACGCTGCTGTTCGCGGCGGCGGCGGTGTTGATCGGCGTGCAGCTGATGAGCTTCGCGGTGCTGGCGCGGCTGTTCGGCGTCCGCGAACGCTATTGGGCCGACGGACCGCGCCTTGCGCTGGCGCGGCGCTGGCTCGCGGTCGATCGCGGCTGCATCGCCGGCGGGCTGCTGCTGCTTGCCGGCGGCGGGCTCGCCGCGCTCGCGCTCGGCGGCTGGATCGGTCAGGGGCTTGGCGACATGGCGACGGGCACGCTGATGCGGCTCGTCATCCCCGCCGTGCTGCTGTAGGCGCTCGGCGTGCAGGTGGTGTCGACGAGCTTCATGGTCGGCCTGCTAGGCAGCGATGACGGCGCCGAAAAATAGCCGCGACCGGCGCCGCATGCTGCGCGAACTGGCGCGGTTCGCGGTCGTCGGCGGCAGCGCCTTTGCGCTCGGCGCCGCGATGATCGCAGTGCTGGAGGCAGCGGGCGTGCCCGCACTGATCGCGCAGGCGCCGGCGCTGGCGCTGTGTGTCACCTTCACCTGGGCATGCAACCGCCGCTGGACCTTTGCCGCAGCAGTACCGCCGAGCTGGCACGAGTTCGGGCGCTATGTCGCGACGTCGGCGGCTGGCCTTGGCGTCAACGCGGCATGCTTCACCGCGCTCGGCCTCGTCGGCATGGCGTCGACGCCGGCGTTCGCGCTGTCGACGCTGGCGGCGATGTTGTTCAACTTCGCCGGCTATCGCCGCGCCGTGTTCCTCCGCCGCTGACCCCTGCTCGTTACTCGGCAAGCGCCGGCAGCGCCGGTCGCGGCGCTGCGAGCAG
>CAYVVV010000023.1:0-15228 GCA_964455325.1 uncultured Sphingosinicella sp.
AATGTTACGCGCCGCCGTCCGTGCAGCCCGATCCAGCGCGTCGACCGCTGCTCCCGCCGCATCCGCCGCGGTGACCCGCGCGGCACGCGACAATGGCAGCGCGAAGGTGCCGACACCGCAGAACAGGTCGGCGACCACGCCGGCGCCGGCACATGTTGCCAGCACGGCGCGTTGCAGTGCTGCCTCGGCGTCGAAGGTCGCCTGCAGGAAGCCGCCGGGCGGCAGCATGACGGTCACGTCGTCGAAAACGACGCTCGGCTCCGCGCGCTGCACGACGATGCCGTCATCGCCCGATACCCGCGCGACGGCATTGGCTTCGGCAAAGCCGGCCAGCACGCCGACGGCGTGCGGCGGCAGTTCGGTGCCGGCGATCAGCAGGTCGAGACCGCTTGCCGTCTCTGTCAGCGTCAGGTTGGCCGTCCTGCCGCGTGCAAGCACCCGCGGCAACGCTGCCCGCAGTGCTGTGACCGCTGCCCACAGCCGCGGCGTCAACACATGGCATTCGGCAAGGTCGACGATCGCGTGCCCGCGCTCGACATTGAATCCGATCGTCGCCGCATCGCCCGGCACCGTCGTCCGCAGGCTGGCGCGGCGGCGCGATCGCGGCGGCGACAGATGCACGGGGTGGACGTGGCCGGCGGCTATCCCGGCAGCAGCGAGCGCGGCGACGATACGTCCGCGCGCGAAGTCGGCGAGCACCGCTTCGCCCGCGTGCTGCAGCTGGCAACCGCCGCAGCGGCCGAAGTGACGGCAAGGCGGTATCGCGCGGTTGGGACCGGGCTCAATGTGATCGCCGTCGACGACATCGCCCGGCACCGCGCCCGGTACATAGCGGCCGCCCGCCGTCACGCCGTCTCCGCGCGCCGCCAGCCGGACGACAACGTCGCTCAACGGATCAGCTCGATCAGGTCTTCGGCGACAAGGCCGTCACGTCCGCGCAGTGCCGCGTCGCCGTGACGCCACACCGCCGCGCATGCGGCCTCGAACGGCGTATCACCTGCGGCAAGGTGGGCGGCGACCAGCCCGGCCAGCACATCGCCGCTGCCGGCGGTTGCAAGGCGCGGGCTGGCGTGGCCATTGATTGCGGCACGGCCGTCTGGTGCGGCGATGACAGTGTCAGCCCCCTTCAGAACGACGACATTGCCCGATCGGGCCGCAGCGGTCCGTGCCCGATCGACCTTGTTTCCAGATATACCACTGAAATAACGAGAAAACTCGCCTTCATGTGGCATCATGACGTCATTCCGTCCGTCGAGCAGGGTGGTGCCGGCGAACAGCGTGAACAGGTCGGCGTCGAGCACTGCGGGCTTACCAAGCGACAGGAGCCGCTCGGCCCGTTCGCGCGCGGCGGCGTCGCGCCCGAGGCCTGGTCCCATTACCACTGCATCGACCTTGGCAGCATCGACGGACTCCAGCGGCCGGACGACCAGCGACGACGGCGGCAGCGCCGATTCGCTTGCGAGCGTCACATAGCCGGCCCCGCCCCGCTGCGCGGCCCGCGCCGCCAGCGAAGCGGCGCCCGGCATCGCCCCTGCTGCGACCAACACGTGTCCGCGCGCATATTTGTGGGCCGCGGGGTCGATCAAGCGGCGCTCCGGCGCAGCGTTGCGGACAAGTGCGGTGTTGATCGCGCCAAGGCCGATGTCGGCGATGACGACGCGGCCCATCGACGCCGCGGCGGGATATAAGAGGTGCGATGGCTTCAGCGCGCCGAACGTGACGGTCAGCGAGCAGGCGACGAGCGGTGACAGGCACGCGCCGTCGTCGGTTGCCGCACCGCTCGGCAGGTCGAGCGCAACGGCGATCGATCCGGCGGCCAATCGCTGGATGGCCTCGACCAGCGTGGCGTCAAGCGGACGCGTCAGGCCGGTTCCGAACAGCGCATCGACAAGGATGCGCGCCGGCCGCGCCGTCGCGATCGACTCGACAGGCCCCGCCCACCCGGCCGCCGCCGCGCGCGCCGCGTCGGTCGCGGGCGGCGCCAGCGCGGCAACCCGCACCGGCCAGCCGCGCGCGGCGAGCGTCTGCGCGACGACATAGCCATCGCCGCCATTGTTGCCGGGCCCCGTCAGCACCAGCGTTGGCGCCGGACCGCAGTAGGCTGCGACTGCATCGGCGGCGGCTACGCCGGCGCGTTGCATCAACGCGAATGCGCTCGTCCCCGACGCGATCGCCGCGGCTTCCGCTGCGCGCATCTCCGCGCCGGTGACGATGGGTTCGGCGGCGGCCCACCAGCGACTCATCGCATCGCCACCCGCGAACCCCGCGTCGACTTGTCAACGCCATCGGTTCTTGCAAGAGGATCGCGCATGCGCCTTCACTTCGTCGTCCTGTCCATCCTTGTCGCCGTCGCCGCCTGCGCTCCCTCGCCCTTCTACACCAAGTGTGTGCTCACGACGCCGGGGGAAATCCCGCGCGACGCCTATGGTCAGCCGGTGTGGTCGGCGATCCCGCCCCCGCCGCGCGGTCCAAGCCAGGAACCGGCGCCAGGCCCGGCATCGATTCCGGTGCTTCCCATCCCCGACCGGCCGCAAGCGGCGTCAGATGTCGGCGTAGACATGCCGCTCGGCGCTGGCGCCGGGGTGGGTGCAGGCGCCCTTGCTGGCCGGGCCGACGGTCTGCGCATAGCGCCACAGCGCCCCCGACTGGTAGTCGTTGACGCGCGGGCGCCATTTCGCCCGGCGCCTCGCGAGCACGTCGTCGTCGACGACAAGGTCGATCGTGCCGGCAACGGCATCGATGCGGATGCGGTCACCGTTTTCGACGAGCGCGATCGGACCGCCGTCCGACGCCTCTGGTCCGACGTGGCCGATGCAGAAGCCGCGCGTCGCTCCGGAGAAGCGACCGTCGGTTACGAGCGCCACCCTGTCGCCCATACCCTGCCCGTAAATGGCGGCGGTGGTCGCCAGCATCTCGCGCATGCCGGGCCCACCTTTTGGGCCCTCGTAACGGATGACGATGACGTCGCCGGCGGCATAGGCGTGCGCTTCGACCGCGGCGAAGGCATCCTCCTCGCAGTCGAAAACGCGGGCGGGGCCCTCGAACACCAGGGTCTCGAGTCCGGCGACCTTGACGATGGCACCATCGGGGGCAAGCGAACCCTTCAGGCCAACGACGCCGCCGGTGGCGGTGATCGGATTGGTGATGTGCCGGATGACCTTCTGGTCGGGGTTCCAGCTCACTTCGTCGATGTTCTCGCCTAGCGTCTTTCCCGTCACGGTCATGCAGTTGCCGTCTAGGAAGCCGCCCTCGAGCATTGTTTTCATCAGCATGTAGACGCCGCCGGCGTCGTACATATCGCGCGCCACATACTTCCCACCCGGTTGCAGGTCGGCGAGATAAGGCATTGATTTGAATATTTTTGTCACGTCGTCGAGATCAAAATCGATGCCCGCCTCCGCCGCCATCGCCGGGAGGTGCAGCCCGGCGTTCGTCGACCCGCCCGTCGCTGCCACCACCCGTGCCGCGTTCTCGAACGCGGCGCGCGTACAGATGTCGCGCGGCCGCAGGTTCCGCTCGATGAGCGCCATGATCTGCCGTCCGGCCGCCTCGGCGACGTCGGCGCGGCTCTGATAGGGTGCCGGCACCATGTTCGAATTGGGCAGGCTCAGTCCGATCGCCTCACCGACGCAGGCCATGGTGTTCGCGGTATACTGTCCCCCGCAGGCGCCGTGGCCGGGGCAGGCGACCTTCTCGAGCGCGATCAGCTCCTGCAAGGGGCAGTTCCCCGCCGACCACTGGCCGACTGCCTCGAATACGTCCTTCACGGTCACGTCGCGGTTCTCGAACCGGCCAGGCAGGATCGAGCCGCCGTAAACGAAGATTGACGGCACGTTGAGCCGAAGCATCGCCATCATCATCCCCGGCAGCGACTTGTCGCAGCCGGCGAAGCCGACGAGCGCGTCGTAGCAGTGGCCGCGCACGCTGAGTTCGATCGAATCGGCAATCACCTCGCGGCTGACCAGAGACGATTTCATGCCCTGGTGACCCATGGCGATGCCGTCGGTGACGGTGATGGTGTTGAAACGCCGCGACAGTCCGCCCGCTGCGTCGACCCCCCGCCGCGCCATGTCCGCCTGCGCGTCAAGCGTGGTGTTGCAGGGTGCGCTGTCGTTCCCCGCCGAAACGACACCGACGAAGGGACGCCCGATCTGTTCCTCGCTGAGTCCCATCGCGTAATAGTACGACCGTTGCGGCGCGCGCTCTGGCCCGACCGAGACATATCGACTCGGCAGGCGTGATTTGTCGAACCTCGTCATCAGCTTGCTACCTCTGCTTCAACAACCAGTTCAGCGGCAACGATGCGCACGATGCGCACCAGCCGCGCCGCCCATTCGTCGACCGCGTCCGCGAGCAGATCCTGCCGCACCTCGAAGGTGAGGTAGGGGATACCGTTCGCCTCGGCGTGACGATCCATGGTGTAGCCGTAGACCGCGCCCGAATAGGGGAGATTGTCGCCGACCGTGAGCCCCTCGGCGGCCAGTTCGCGCAGCGCGATTCGTGCCGCCCGGTCATCGCGGTTGTAGAGCAGCCCCGCCGCCCATGGCCGTGTCTGTTCGTGCTGGCTCGCCAAAGCCGGCGTGAAGCTGTGCAGCGACACGATCAACCCGACCCCCGCCAGCATTGCCGCCAGCCGCGCATGGTACGGCGCGTGGAAGCGGTCAATCCGCTCTGCCCGCTCCGCCTCGCTCAGCGCCGCGTTACCCGGAATCGCCACGCCGTCGCTGACCAGCGGAATTGCCTGGTCGGGGGCGCGGTTCAGATCGACGACGAGCCGCGACCAATCCGCCAGCAGCAGCGGCGTCCCCAGCCGCCGCGCCAGCCCACGTGCCAGCGCTGCCGTGCCGATGTCCCAGGCGATGTGCTCGCGCATC
This sequence comes from uncultured Sphingosinicella sp., assembly GCA_964455325.1. Classification (GTDB taxonomy): domain Bacteria; phylum Pseudomonadota; class Alphaproteobacteria; order Sphingomonadales; family Sphingomonadaceae; genus Sphingosinicella. Next base: position 4,875 of record CAYVVV010000023.1, read on the forward strand.
CGCGCCGGGTCGAGGCCTAGCTGCACTCCCGCCGGCACCGCGTTCGACGCATGATCGGCGATGACAAGGATGCTCACCGGTCAGGAAACTCCGCTGCGCGGCGCGCCTGGAACGCCTCCACTCCTTCGGCAAAATCCGCTCCCGTGAACGCCGCATCGAACAGCGCCGCGCTTTCGGCATCGTCGTCGGTCGCGCCGGCCAGAATTCGCCGCACCGTTGCCTTCACCCCCATCGTGCTGAACGGCGAGTTCGCCGCGATCGTGCCGGCCAGCGCCGTTGCCGCGTCCGCCAGTTCGTCGACCGGCACGACCTGTTCGACAAGCCCGATGCCGAGCGCCTCCTGTGCTCCGATCAGCGCTGCGGTGAACAGCATGCGCTTGGCCTGCCCCGGCCCGACAAGGTCCACGAGCAGCTTGGTGTCGTGCAGCGGATAGACGAGGCCGAGCTTCGCTGGCGTGATCCCGAACCGCGCCCGCGTCGAGGCAATGCGAAGATCGCAGGCGAGCGCCAGCCCGCAACCGCCCCCCACGCAGTCGCCGTCGACCACCGCCAGCGTCGGCTTCGCCGCGCCGGCGATGGCGAGCTGCGCCGCGCGGATCGCTGCCCGGTTCCGCGCCTGCCAGCCCGCATCACGCGCCAGCGCCGCGAACTCGCCGATGTCCGCGCCGGCGCAAAACACCCCCGGCGTCGACGATGCAAGCACGATCACCCGTACCGCAGGCTCCGCGACCGCGCGCGTGACGAGGCCGGGGAACGCCTCCCACATCGCCTGGTCGACGGCGTTTCGCTTTTCCGGCCTGTCGAGCACGATGCGTGCCGTCCGCCCGTCGATCTCCAGCCGCAGCGTCTCCGCCATCCGCGCGTCACCCCCGCCTGTCCGACACGCCCATAACCCTGCCGCGCCCGATCCTGCAACCCGCGCGACCATCCTTCGGGAATGAAGACCCAGCCACCCCGCTCATCCTACCCAGACCCGCTCATCCCGAGCGAAGTCGAGGGACGCACTCCCCCGCCCCCATCCGCGCACGAAAAAAAGGGCCGCGGCTGGGGATGCCGCGGCCCTGACGGGTCCTTGGGGGGACGCTTGGAAGCTGTGCTTACTTGGCGAGCGCCGCGTACTCGGCCTCGGCGACGCCGAGCGTCTTGTAGGCGGCCTCGAACTTCTTCTGCGCGGCGCGCTCGTTGCCGGCCTCGCAGAGCAGCTCGCCGGTACGGGTGTAGCCCAATGCCCTGCGCGCGACCTTCTGGTCGGCCGAAGCGGCGATCTGGCGGATGTTCTGCGGCATGGCATTGCAAGCCGCCTCGCTGGCATAGGCCGGGCTGACGGTCGCGCCGAGGAACAGCGCGGAAATGGCAAACGCAACTGGCGCGGCGAAAAGAATGCGGGTCATGGTTCTACTCCTGCTTGTGCCTGTGGGAGGCGTGGTTTCAACGGGTCACTGAGTCGTACTCGAAACTTCTGAGCGATGCTTTAAGTCAGGCTCAATTCACTGTCAAACGAATTTTTGAGTACCACGCAAATTTCAACGGTGGGTACGACGGTGGAGTGCAGCAAAGGCCTTCGCGCCATATTCATCCGCACGGGTCAGCGCGGCTGGTCCGTACAGTCGGGTGCACAAGCGTTCACTTGGCAAGGGTGGCGATCTGCAGCAACCGGCGTCCCTCACCCCACCCCCACAAACTCCGCCCGTTCCACCCCTGCAATCTGCCCCGCCTCGTGCAGCACCTCGGCGTCGAGCTGTACCGCCGTCGCCACCCGCATAGACGCCCGCCCTGCCTCGCACGGCACGTCGAGCACGATTTCGCCCTTGCCGCGCTGGCGGGCGGTGGCCAGCCGGCGCAGCGCCTCCATGCCGCGCACGTCGGCAAGCGAAATGAGGAGCTGCCCCCTGCTCTGCTTCGACAGTGCCGCGAGCGGCGTCAGGCCGCGGATGGTGACGCGCGGCGTCTCCTCGCCCTCGCGCCACAGCAGCTCGGCGTTCACCAGCACGACATCGCCCGCAGCCGCCGCCATTTCCAGCTCGGGCTGCACCGTCTCGTCGAAGCAGCTCGCCTGGTACTGGCCGCTGCCGTCGGACAGCGTTGCCAGCAGGTAGCGGCCGCCGCGCCCCGTCTGCGGTGTCCGCCAGCGCACGCTTTCGACGAGGCCGGCGAGCGACGCAGTCGCGCGCGGGCTGTCGTAGGGCGCGCCTTCCGCCACCACTTCGGCGAAGCTGCGCGCCCGCTGCGCGTCAAGAACATGCCGCCATGCCGACAGCGGGTGCGCGGCGAAATAGAAACCGAACGCCTCGCGCTCGCGCGCCATCGTATCGGCAAGCGACCAGGACGCCACCGCCGATGGCGCCATCAGCGCGATCGACGCACCGCTGCCGGCATCCCCGTCCCCGCAAGCGCCGCCGAACAGCGCCCCCTGGCTCGACGCGCGCGCATCCGCCGCCGCCGCCGCCGCCGCCAGGATCGCCTCCGCCATTGCGAAGCTGCGCGCGCGGTTGGGCTCGATGCAGTCGAATGCCCCCGCCGCGACCAGGCTTTCAATCTGCCGGCGGTTGAGCAGCGCCGGGTCGACGCGCTCTGCAAAGTCGGTCAGCGAGCGGAACGGCCCGCCGCTCTGCCGCACGCGCACCAGATCCTCCATCGCCCGCTCGCCGACGCCTTTCAGGCCGGCGAGTGCATAGCGGACCTTACCGTCTTCGACGCTGAAGTCGGCCTCGCTGTGGTTGATGCAAGGTGGCAGGCAGGTGACCCCCATCTTGCGCATATCGTCGATGAAGACATTCAGTTTGTCTGTAAACGCAATGTCGTAAGCCATTGACGCAGCGTAGAACTCGACCGGGTATTTCGCCTTCAGCCACGCCGTCTGGTAGGCGATGAGCGCATAGGCTGCCGCGTGGCTCTTGTTGAAGCCGTAGCCGGCGAACTTCGCGACCAACTCAAAGATGAAGTCGGCATGCTCCTGCGCCACGCCCTTTGCCATCGCGCCCTCAATGAAGCGTGCTTTCTGCGCGTCCATCTCCTCCTTCTTTTTCTTGCCCATGGCACGGCGGAGAAGGTCGGCTTCGCCCAAGGAATAGCCGGCCAGCTGCTGTGCGATCTGCATCACCTGTTCCTGGTAGATGATGACGCCGTAGGTCGGGCGAAGGATCGTCTCCAGCGCGGGGTGCAGGCAGTCGACCGGCTCGACGCCGTGCTTGCGGTTCGCGAACAGCGGGATGTTGTCCATCGGCCCCGGCCGGTAGAGCGAGACGAGCGCGATCACGTCCTCGAAGCAGTCGGGCTTCACCTGCGCCAGCGTCCGCCGCATGCCTTCGGATTCGAGTTGGAACACCCCCACCGTGTCGCCGCGCGCCATCAGCGCGTAGACTTCGGGGTCGTCGAGGCTGAGCCTTGCGAAATCGACGACAACGCCGCGCTTCGCCAGCAGCTCGCTCGCGCGCTGCAGCACCGACAGTGTCTTGAGGCCGAGGAAGTCGAATTTGACCAGCCCCGCCTTCTCAACCCACTTCATGTCGAACTGTGTGACCGGCATGTCGGAGCGCGGGTCGCGGTACAGCGGCACAAGCTCGGCGAGCGGGCGGTCGCCGATGACGACGCCGGCGGCGTGGGTGGAGGCGTGGCGCGGCAGCCCTTCAAGGCGGAGCGCGAGGTTGAGCAGCCGCTCGACGGCGGGGTCTCGCCTCGCTTCGGCGGCAAGCTCGGGGACGCCGTTGACCGCCCGCTCCAGGCTCCATGGGTCGGTCGGGTGATTGGGCACCAGCTTCGCCAGCCGGTCGACCTGGCCATAGGGCATCTGCAGCACGCGACCGACGTCCTTCAGCACGGCGCGCGCCTTCAGTTTTCCGAAGGTGATGATCTGCGCCACCTGGTCGCGGCCGTAGCGCTCCTGGACGTAGCGGATCACCTCGCCGCGCCGCGTTTCGCAGAAGTCGATGTCGAAGTCGGGCATCGACACGCGCTCGGGATTGAGAAACCGCTCGAACAGCAGGCCGAGCCTGATCGGGTCGAGGTCGGTGATGGTCAGCGCCCAGGCGACCACCGAGCCGGCGCCCGACCCGCGCCCCGGCCCCACGGGGATACCCTGCCGCTTCGCCCACTGGATGAAGTCGGCGACGATCAGGAAGTAACCGGCAAAGCCCATCTGGGTGATGACATCGAGCTCGAATTCGAGTCGCTGGCGGTAGGTTTCGTCGTTTCGGCCGTCGAGCCGCGCCTTCAGGCCCTTGCGCGCCGCCTCGCGCAGCATCGCCGCCTCGCCGTCGCGGTCGCCGGCAAGGCTGGGCAGTATCGGTTTCCGCGCCGGTGCCATCACCGCGCAGCGCCGCGCGATCACCGTCGTGTTGGCGATCGCCTCGGGCACGTCGTCGAACAGCCGCGCCATTTCCTGGGGCGATTTCAGCCAGTTGTCGGGGCAGGTGCGGCGCCGCTCCGCCGTCTCGACATAGGCGCTGTCGGCGATACAGAGCAGCACGTCGTGCGCCTCCGCGAAGTCCGCGTCCGCGAACTGCACCGGGTTCGTCGCCACGAGCGGCAATTCGTGCGCGTGCGCCAGCTCGATCAGCCGCGCTTCCGCCGCGATCTCGGTGGGGTGCCGTGTCCGGGTCAGCTCGACATACAGCCGCCCCGAAAACAATCGTTTCAGATCAACCAGATACTGCTCGGCCGCGGCCGCCTGTCCCTCCGCCAGCAGCCGGCTCACCGCCCCCTCGAACGACCCGGTCAGCGCGATCAGCCCGTCGCTGAGGCCGTCTAGTTCGTCGAGCTTGACGTGCGCCCCCTCCGCCGGATCCGACTCAAGATGCGCCCGGCTGATCAGCGCGATGAGGTTCCGGTACCCGATATCATCATGCGCCAGCAGCAGCAGCCAGTCCTGTAGCGCCTTCCCGCCAATAGTCGCGGTTCCCGGCCGTTCCACCGCAACGAGCGCGCCCACGATCGGCTGCACCCCCGCCTCGGCGAGCTTCTCTGAAAACTCCATCACGGCGAACAGGTTGTTACGGTCGGTGACCGCCGCCGCCGGCATGCCGTACGTGGTACAGGCCTTGACCAGATCCTTCGGGTGAACCGCTGCTTCCAGCATCGAGTAGGCGGACTGGATGCGCAGGTGGACGAACGGCGATTCGGGCATGGCTGACTATGAGCAGCCTAGCCGCCGCGCGACAACAGGAACTCGAGGTTACGCCGCACCCCCGGCCAGTCGGCTGCGGTGATCGAGTAGACGACGACGTCGCGGACGCGCCCGTCCGCCATCGTCTGATGGTTCCTCAGCACGCCATCGCGCTTCGCGCGCCCAGCCGTTCGATGGCGCGCTGCGAGGGACGGTTGAACCAGTCGGTGCGAAGCTCGACGACGACGCAGCCGAACACCTCGAAGGCGTGCTTCAGCAGCAGCAGCTTCGCTTCGGTGTTGATGCCGCTACGCTGCGCCGATTTGGCGTAGAAGGTCGTCCCGATCTCGACCCGCCGATGCAACGCGTTCATGCGCATGAATCGGGTCGATCCTATGGGTCTGCCGCCGGCTGTCTCGACAATGAACGGCATCGCCCGTCCGGCCGCCTTGTCCGCGAGTGCACCGTCGACGAAGGCCTGCTCGTCGCCGGGCGCGGGGACGAGAGTATAGAACAATTCCCAAAGCCGGCCGTCGGCGGCGGCGCTTGCCACAGCAGGCGCGTCGCTTGCGGTCATCGGTCGCAGGCGCACCCAGCTGCCGACAAGCGTCGGCTGTTCACCCCAGGCGCTCAAGCCGACTCCACAAGCTGCCCCTCGTGCAGCTCGACGATACGGTCCATCTGCCTTGCAAGTTCGGTGTTGTGCGTCGCAATCAGCGCCGCCGAACCACGCTCGCGCACGACGCGCAGGAACTCCGCGAGAACCTTTGCCGCGGTCGCCTCGTCGAGGTTGCCGGTGGGTTCGTCGGCAAGCACCAGCACCGGCTCGTTGGCAAGCGCGCGCGCAACGGCGACACGCTGCTGCTCGCCGCCCGACAGTTGCGACGGCCGGTGATGCAGCCGCTCGCCGAGGCCGAGATCGGACAGAAGCGCCCGTGCCTTCACATCGGCGTCATTGCGTTCGCGCCCCGCGATCAGCTGCGGCAGCACGACGTTCTCGAGCGCATCGAAGTCGGGCAGCAGATGGTGGAACTGGTAAACGAAGCCAAGCTTGTCGCGGCGCACCGCCGTCCGCTCCTGCGCGCCGAGCTTCTCCGCCGCGCGGCCGTCGATGACGATCGAGCCGCCGAAGCCGCCTTCCAAAAGACCGATCGCCTGCAACATCGTCGACTTGCCCGACCCCGACGGGCCGAGCAGCGCAACGATCTCCCCCGCGCCGACGCTGAGGTCGACGCCGCGCAGCACATCGATGGTGACCTCGCCCTGTCGGAAGCTGCGCGACAGGCCCCGGACGTCGAGAACCTTATTCATAGCGAAGCACCTGCACTGGGTCGGTGTTCGCCGCCTTCCACGCCGGATAGATCGTCGCAAGGAAGCTGAGCACGAGCGCCAGCACGATGATCGCCGTAACCTCGACGGGATCGGTTTTGGCCGGCAGCTCGGTCAGGTAGCGAATGCGTGGATCCCAGAGGTCGACCCCGGTCAGTCGCGACACGCCCATGACGATGTTCTGCCGCCAGAACAGGAAGGCAAATCCAAGCAGCAGGCCAAGCAGGATGCCCGCGGTGCCAATGAGTGTGCCGACGGTGACGAAGATGCGCATCATCGCCGACCGGCTGGCGCCCATCGTGCGCAGGATGGCGATGTCGCGCGTCTTGGCACGGACGAGCATGATCAGCGAGGTCAGGATGTTGAACACGGCGACGAGGATGATGAAGCCGACGACGACGAACATGACGGTCCGTTCGACCGAAAGCGCCTCGAACAGCACGCCGTTCATCTGCCGCCAGTCGATGAGGATGCCCCTGCCTTCGATCGCCGGAAGCAGCGGCGACAGGATGCGCGTGACGTCGTCGGCATCGGTCGTCGTCAGCGTGATCATGCCGATATCGCCGCCAAGGCGGAGGAAGGTCTGCGCGCGCTGCAACGGCATCAGCACGAACGCCTTGTCATAGTCGAAGATGCCGACCTCGAAGATCGCGGCGATCTGGTAGGGGACGATGCGCGGCGTCGTGCCGAACGGCGTCGCCTGGCCTTCGGGAGAAATCAGACTGATGGTGTCGCCGACGCGCACGCCCAGCGTTTCGGCAAGCCGCGCGCCGATGGCGATGGTGCCCTCGGCGTCTAGGTCGTCGAGACGTCCCTGCTTGACGTTGTCGGCGACGAGTGAAAGTTCACGAACATCGTCCATGCGCATGCCGCGCAGCAGCACACCTTCCGCCCGGTTCCGGTAGGAGCCGATCAGCGGCTGCTCGACGATCGGCTCGGCGTCGACAACGCCGGACAGCGCCGTGGCGCGTGCCAGTAGCGGTTCCCAGTCGGGCAGTCGACCACCATAGCCCTGCACGACGGCGTGGCCATTGAGGCCGAGGATGCGGTCGAACAGCTCGGCACGGAAACCGTTCATCACCGACATGACGGCAATGAGCGCGGCAACGCCGAGCGCGACGGCGACAAGGCTGATCGAGGCAACCAGGAAGATGAACCCCTCGCCCCTTCCCGGCAACAGATAGCGCCGGGCGATCATGCGTTCATAGCGCGAGATCACCCGGCCAGCCTCGCCAGCGCGGCTTCGACGGACAGCTCGTGACGCTCGCCAGTAGCGCGGCGCTTCAGCTCTACGACACCGGCGGCAACGCCCCTGGGACCAACGACGAGCTGCCATGGCAGGCCGACAAGATCCATGCCGGCGAACTTGGCACCGCCGCGTTCGTCGCGGTCGTCATAGAGCACCTCGACGCCTGCCTGCTGCAGCTTCGCGTAGACATCGTCTGCGTGGACGTCGCAGGCAGCATCGCCGGTTCGCAGATTGATCAGCGCGACCCGGAACGGTGCCACGGCGTCGGGCCAGACGATGCCCGCCGCATCATGGCTTGCCTCGATGACGGCGCCGACTAGACGCGAAACACCGATGCCATAGCTGCCCATCTGCGGAGTCACCGGCTGGCCGTCGGGCCCCTGCACACTGAGGCCCATGCTCTGCGAATATTTGGTGCCGAAGAAGAAGATGTGACCGACCTCGATTCCGCGCCGGTTCAGCAGCCTGTCCGACGGCACCGGGCAGTCGGCGACCTTGGCATGTTCCTCGGCCTCCATCGCGTAGATGCCGGTCAGCGTCTCGACCGCAGCCGGATTGGCGAGGTCGACGCGCTCCAGCGCCGCGTCGTAGTAGATCTCGCTCTCGCCGGTTTCGGCAAGGATATGGAACTCGTGGCTTAGGTTGCCGCCGATCGGTCCGGTCGGGGCGCGCACCGGTACCGCCTTCAACCCCATGGCCGCGAACGTGCGCAGGTACGCCTTGAACATCGCGTTGTACGACGCCCTCGCGCCCGCTTCATCGATGTCGAAGCTGTAGGCGTCCTTCATCAGGAACTCGCGGCCGCGCATCACGCCGAAGCGGGGCCGCACCTCGTCGCGGAATTTCCACTGGATATGATAGAGCGTGCGCGGCAGGTCGCGGTAGCTTTTCGCCGCGCCGGCGAAGATCGCGGTGATCATCTCCTCGTTCGTTGGACCATAAAGCATCTCGCGCTCGTGCCGGTCCTTGAAGCGTAGCATCTCGGGGCCGTAGGCATCATAGCGGCCCGACTGACGCCACAGCTCGGCCGACTGGATGGTCGGCATCAACAGCTCGATCGCCCCGGCCCTGTCCTGCTCATGCCGCACGATGTTGGCGATCTTGTCGAGCACGCGGAGCCCGATCGGCAACCAGGCATAGATGCCGGCGGCGGTCTGCCGGACGAGTCCGGCGCGCAGCATCAGCTGGTGGCTGACGATCTGGGCATCGGCGGGCGTTTCCTTGGAAAGCGGCAGGAAATATCGGGAAAGTCGCATGGTGGCCGCTGTCTAGCATGCGCCAAGGCGCGCGCAACGCCCGATTAGCGGCAGTCGGCGCGTGGTTCGGTCAGGCTGCTGGGCACCGCAATATCGACCTTGACGCCATTGTCGCCAGCGCGCCGCTCGATCCGCGGCGGTGCCGGTGCCACCAGTTCCGCGGTGGCCGGGTCGAGCCAGGGGTCAAGGTCAACCTCGGGCATGTGGGCGACATCGGCCGATGGCACGTGCGCTATCGGCGGGCAAGCCGGCATCGGCGCGGCCGGCGCCAGCATCATGGCCAGCACGAAATGTTGCAGCATGGTCACACTCATCAGGATTCGTTGGGAACGCTGATGCCATGATCTTGCCGGAATCGCAAAGACGACTCTAACAAGCGCCATCTGATCCGGTTGAGCCTGTGGGAGGCACCAGGGTTAGGGGAGGACGCGCAGCGGAACGCTAGCGCCCGCGGGATTGATCCGGCTGGGGGATGTGGCGGATGAAATCCTGCTGGAGTTGAAAAGACTCGTCACGAGGGCGCCCGGGACAGCAATGTTCCGGGCGCCTTTCGCTGAACGATGCTCAGATCGGCATGCGCATGATGTCCTGGTACGCGGCGATCACCTTGTCACGCACCGCGACCAGCGTTTCGAGGCTCATCTCGGCGGCGTTGACCGCAGTCACGACATCAACGAGTTCGGCCTTGCCCTGGATGTGGTCGGCGACCGCCCGTTCAGATACCTTCCCCGTCTCGATCGTGTTCGAAACGATGGTCTCCACCATGGATGCGAAGGTGCCGCCGGCCGCTGGCTCAGTCGTACCAGCATCGACGCCGGCGATGCCGGGGCGCTGCACCGCCCTTGCATAGGCGCTGATCGCGTCGAGCGACTGGATCGACATCCCCCCTCCTATCGCAACAGATCGATCGTGCGCATGGTCAGCGACTTTGCCGCTTCGATCGCCGACAGATTGGCCTCGTAACTACGCTGCGCCTCGGTCATGTCGGTCATTTCGACAAGCGAATTGACGTTCGACGTCGTCACGTAGCCGTCCTTGTCGGCGGCGGGATGGCCCGGCTGGTACACGCGGCCGAATGCCGACCGGTCGACCGCGACGCGGTCGACCGCGACGACGCAGGCGCCAAGCTCGCGGTCGACCTCGCTGCGGAAGCTGACCGTCTTGCGGCGGTAAGGGTCGGCTCCCGGCGTTTCGGCGACCGAATCCTTGTTGGCGAGGTTCTCGGCGATGATGCGCATGCGCACCGCCTGGGCACGCAGCCCCGAGGCGGATACGGCGATCGAATCCTCAAGGCCCATGGCTTACTGCCCCCTGCCCAGCGCGATCTTCAGCATACTCACCTGCTTGCGGTAGAGGTTGGTCATCGCCGCGTAGTCGATCTGCACCTCGGCCTGCTTCATCAGCTCTTCCTCGAGGATG
>CAYVVV010000023.1:15238-19267 GCA_964455325.1 uncultured Sphingosinicella sp.
GCACCTCGCCAAGCCGCGCCGGGCTGGCGCCGAGACGCGTCAGCGACGCCGAAACCTGGACGCGCGGCACCGCGATTTCGGCGCCGCCCGCCTTCGATGTCGTACCCAGCATCGACGAGAAGTCGGGTGCAGCGACGTCGCGCGCGCGATAGCCGGGCGTGTTGGCATGGGCGATGTTCGCGGCGATCACCTGCTGGCGCACGGCCAGGTGCTTCAGCTTTGCGCCGATCGCGTCGAGGATCGAAATGCCGGTTCCCGCCATGCCGCGACCATGCGCCAACATGGTTAGCGCACGGTTAAGACACCGCGCGGTTACGGCGCGTTAACCATGTTCGTGCTCAATCGGCCTCGCCAGCCAGAACGGCGGCGTTGCGGGGCAGAAGGCCTGGTGGACATACTCGATTATCTGCGTTTCCTCGCCGCGCTGGCGTTCGTGCTCGGCCTGCTCGTCGCATGCGCTTGGCTGCTGCGTCGCTACGGGCACAAGCTCGGCGCACTTGGCATCGTGACGCCGCAGGAGGCGAGGAAACGGCTCGGCATCGTCGAAACGATCTGCCTCGGGCCGCGCCAGCGGCTGACGATTATCCGCCGCGATAACGTCGAACACCTGCTGCTGCTCGGCCCCGACGGCGCGCACGTCGTCGAAAGCGGAATCCGGCGCGATGCGTAGAGTCCTGTCCGTGCTGCTGGCCGCCGCGTTCGCCGCCGAACCGGCATTCGCACAGTCGCTCAACATCGACCTTGGCGAAGGCTCGCTTTCGGGACGCGCCATCCAGCTCGTGCTGCTCATCACCGTGCTCAGCCTGGCGCCGGGCATCCTGATGACGGTGACCACCTTCACGCGCTTCATCGTCGTGCTGTCGCTGTTGCGCAGCGGCCTCGGCACGCAGGGCGCGCCGCCAAACGCGGTGCTGATCAGCCTGGCCATGTTCCTGTCGTTCTTCGTCATGGCGCCAACTTTCGAGCAGGCGTGGGAACAGGGCGTCAAGCCGCTGACCGAACAGCAGGTCACCGAAGCGGAAGCGTTCGACCGTGCCGCCCAGCCGTTTCGCACATTCATGCTCAAGCACACGCGCACCAACGACCTGGAAATGTTCGTCGAACTGTCGGGCCGTCAGATCGCGACACGCGCCGAAACGCCGATGACCGTGCTGGCGCCGGCGTTCATGATTTCGGAACTGCGGCGGGCGTTCGAGATCGGCTTCCTGCTGTTCCTGCCCTTCCTCATCATCGACCTCGTCGTCGCCGCGATCCTGATGGCGATGGGCATGATGATGCTGCCGCCGGTGACGATCAGCCTGCCGTTCAAGCTGATCTTCTTCGTGCTCGTCGACGGCTGGCATCTCGTCGCCGGGTCGCTGGTCAAGAGCTTCACCGGCTAGCGCCGACAGCCTGGCAGGTCCAACAGGCGCTACGGCACCTTTCGCCGCCCCAAGAATCGAGCGCTAGGCGAACCGCCCGGCAAGCGGCTAGTGCACTGCCATGCATACCACCGCCGAGCCAGGATCCATTTTCGCGATAGCCAATTACCGCTGCTTCTGGACGACGAAGGTCTGCTCGACGGTGTCGCAGATGATCCTCGTCATCGTCATCGGCTGGATGGTCTACGACCTGGCGCGCGCGACGATGTCGCCACGCCAGGCGGCGTTCCTGCTCGGCATGGTCGGGCTGGCGCAGTTCCTGCCACTGTTCGGCCTGACGCTCGTCGTCGGCTATGTCGCCGATCGGATCGACCGGCGCTTCATCGCGCGCGGCGCGGTGCTGCTGGAGCTTGCCTGCGCCGCGACGCTCGGCGCGCTGGCGCTGGCCGACCGGGTGACGATACCGGCGCTGTTCGTCGTTGCAGCGCTGCTTGGCGTCGGCAGGGCCTTCGCCTCGCCGTCGCTGGCGGCGCTCGCGCCCAATCTGGTGCCGTCGCGGCTGCTGCCGACGGCGATTGCGTGGAACTCGGTCGGCTGGCAGATCGGTGCCATCGGCGGCCCGCCGCTTGGCGGCTATCTCTATGCGGCGGCGCCGGCAGCACCGTTCGTCGCATCGACGGTCATGCTGTCGATCAGCCTTTACTGCCTGCTTCGGATCACACCGGTCGCGCGCGCGGCGGTCGAGGCGGCGACAAGCCCGTGGCGGGCCGTCATCAACGGGCTGCGCTACGTGCGCGACAACAAGGTCGTGCTCGGCGCCATCTCGCTCGACCTGTTCGCCGTGCTGCTCGGTGGCGCGACGGCGCTGCTGCCGGTCTACGCGCGCGACATCCTTGGCGTCGGCCCCGACGGCCTTGGCCATCTTCGGGCGGCACCGGCGTTCGGTGCCGCGCTGACCGCACTGTATCTGTCGCGGCGGCCGCTGGCCCGTCGTGTCGGCATCAAGATGTTCGCTGGCGTCGCCGTGTTCGGCGCGGCGACCATCGTTTTCGGCCTGTCGCGCGAGCTGTGGCTGTCGCTGGCCGCGCTGGCGATGCTTGGCGCCGCCGACATGGTCAGCGTTTACGTCCGCGCCTCGCTGATCCAGCTGCATACGCCCGACGCGATGCGCGGCCGCGTTTCGGCGGTGTCGATGCTGTTCATCTCGGCGTCGAACGAACTCGGCGAGGCTGAATCGGGCCTGACGGCGGCGTGGTTCGGCCCAGTCGAAGCCGTCGTCATCGGCGGCTTCGGAGCGATTGTCGTCACCGGCCTCTGGGCTTGGCGCTTTCCAGAACTGCGCCGAGCCGATACGTTCGATGTCCCGCGCGAGCTCAGGGAGAACAAGACATGAAAGCAGCGAGCATCCTCGACACCATCGGCGGTACCCCGCACATCCGCATCAACCGGCTGTTCGGCGATGGCGCCAACGTCTGGATCAAGTCGGAACGGTCGAACCCCGGCGGCTCGATCAAGGACCGCATCGCGCTGTCGATGATCGAGGAAGCTGAGCGCTCGGGCGCGCTAAGGGCCGGCGGCACCATCGTCGAACCGACATCGGGCAACACCGGCATCGGGCTTGCCATGGTCGCGGCAGTCAAGGGCTACAGGCTGGTGCTCGTCATGCCCGAATCGATGTCGCTCGAACGGCGGCGGCTGATGCTTGCCTATGGTGCGACCTTTGACCTGACACCGCGCGAGAAGGGCATGAAGGGCGCCATTGAACGCGCCATCGAGATCGTCGAGTCGACGCCGGGCGCATGGATGCCACAGCAGTTCGAGAACCCCGCGAACGTCGACGTGCATGTGCGCACGACGGCGCAGGAGATCCTCGCCGATTTCCCCGACGGGCTTGACGCGATCATCACCGGCGTCGGCACCGGGGGCCACATCAGCGGCGTGGCCGAGGTGCTCAAGCCGAAGCTGCCCGCACTGCAGGTCTTCGCCGTCGAGCCCGCGGCCTCGCCGGTGATCAGCGGTGGCGCGCCCGGACCGCACCCGCTGCAGGGCATCGGCGCCGGCTTCGTGCCGACGAACCTGCACCGCGAGGTGCTGAGCGGCGTGGTCCAGGTGACCAAGGAAGAGGCCTTCGAAATGGCCGGCCGCTGCGCGCGCGAGGAGGGGATCTTCGTCGGCATCTCCTCGGGCGCGTCGCTCGCGGCGGTGCGCAAGAAGCTGCCCGAGCTCGCCGCAGGGGCGCGGGTGCTGACCTTCTGCTACGACTCCGGCGAGCGCTACCTCTCGGTCGAAGGTCTCTTCGCCTGACCTGGGCTCAGCGCCGCCGGCGGCCGAAGGCGTCGCGGTGAAGGACGTGCTCGCGCAGGTAGGCCACGGTGTCCTGCAGCGTCTCGAGCGGGTCGCGCGGGACGTGGCCCAGCTCGCGCCGCGCCTTGGCGTCGTCGAGGTACCAGAAGTACGTCGCCATCTCGTAGCTCGCGTACTCCACGGGGGGCAGCTCGTCGAACTGGCGGTAGGCGACGTCGAGGAGCTTCGCGCCGAAAAGGCCGAGGCGCTTCGGCATGCGGATCCGCGGCGCCGCGACCTTGGAGACGCGCTCGAGGCGGGCGAAAAACTCGGCGAAGGTCCAGTTCGGGCCGCCGACGAGGTAGCGCTCGCCGCTCGTGCCGCG
>CAYVVV010000024.1:0-19149 GCA_964455325.1 uncultured Sphingosinicella sp.
CCGTCGCGTTGTTGTTTCTCAGCGGCATGCGGGATGGCGCGCTGGTCACGCTGCGTGGCGTCAACCAGAATCCCGATGCCGATCCCGACGATCTTGTGTCGGTGCGGCTGTGGGTGACGGCGCGGACGGTGCTCAGCATCAACTTCCGCCCGCTGCTCGCCATCGGCGACATGGAGGCGGTGGTCCGCTCCGGGGCGGTATGCGACGCCGGCGATTTCATCGTCGAACTGGCCGGCGTGCTGACCATGCGCCTTGACGATGTGCTCGATGACCTTTCGCGCGACCTCGATGTTCTCGAGGAGGACGTGATCGAAGAACGCGGAACCGACCTTCGCGAACGCATCGGCAAGGTGCGGCGTACGGCGATCGGACTGCGCCGGTTCATCTCGCCGCAGCGCGAGGCGCTGTCGCAGCTTGCGAGCGGGCCGTACGGCTTCTTCGATGAAAGTGACCGGCAGTATCTCGCCGAGGCGGCGCAGGGCGTCACGCGCATCATCGAGGAGATCGACGCGATCCGCGACCAGGCTGCGGTCCTCTCCGATCAGCTGTCCGACATTCGCGCCGAGGCGGTTGGCCGGCGAACGCTTGTGCTGTCGATCGTATCGGCGGTGTTTTTGCCGCTCAGCTATATCGCCGGTCTCATCGGCATGAATGTCGCCGGCATTCCCTTTGCCGACGAGCCTTGGGCATTTGCCGCGATCTTCGCCGCCAACATCGTCCTGGGGGCAGCGGTCGTTGTATTTCTCCGCAGCAAGGGCTGGTTCGGCTAGCCCCGCCGGCGTGCGCCGCGCTAGCGCACGGCGGTCAGCGCCTGGCGTGCGAGTGCTGCGATCTCGGCGAGCGCGGCTGGATTGACAGGCGTGTTCGACCGGTCGGCGGCGGCGAGTCCATCGGCGATCTGGGCGATGCGTTGCAGCGGCGTTTCGATCGACTGCCGATCGAAGTTGCTGTCAAGCACCGCGCGACGGTCGGCGATCATGCGTTCGACCTCGGCCTGCAGCGCACGGCGTTGCTCGCTCTCGATCTCCAGCTGCTCCTCAAGGTCGGATATCTCGATGGCGCGGCGCGTCACGCGTTCGTCGAGCGCGGCGTTCGCCGATTTGAGATTGGCTGCCTGCTCGCGGCGGGTGAGCTGCGCTTCGATGCGTGCGGCAAGAACGTCGAAGTCGATCGGTTTCGATACATAGTCGTCGGCGCCGGCTTCGAGCGAGGCAACAACGGTCTGCGCATCGGCGCGCGCGGTCAGCATGATGACGGGCACGTCGCTGCAGCGGCTGTTGGTGCGGATTTCGCGCAGCACATCGATGCCGTTCATCGCCGGCATCATGTAGTCGAGCAGCACGAGGTCGGGGGCGCTGAGTTCGATCGACTTGAGCGCGGCCTCGCCGCCGTCGGCGCAGCTGACGCTGTAACCGAGTCGTTCCAGTCGTCGGCGGATAACGGACCGGTTGGCCTCGACATCGTCGACAACCAGCAGCCGCATTGGACCCGATATTGCCCGAAGTGCCGTTGTCGTCATCTGTTGCGCCCGAAGTTCCGATCAAGCCGCAATGTTGGCTCGATTTGGTTGATGATTGATTGACCGTTTCTCGATCGGGGCGTCCGCGGCGCGTTGCAGGGTACGCGGAATGCGCAGCCGGAAGGTCGATCCGACCCCTTCGACGCTGTCGACAAGGATGCGCCCCCCCAGCATTTCAGTGAGGCGCGCGGTGATCGACAGGCCAAGACCGGTGCCGCCGAACTTTCGCGTCGTCGACGAGTCGCCCTGGGTAAAGGGCTCGAACAGCCGGTCGATCTGTTCGGGTGTCATGCCGATGCCCGAATCGGAGACGGAAAACTCGATCCAGTCCCGGCGTGCGATCGTGATTGGCCGCGCCGCAATGATGACATGCCCGTCCTTGGTGAACTTGCAGGCGTTGCCGCCAAGATTGATCAGGCATTGCCTCAGCTTGCCGCCATCGGTGCTCGCGACGCCAAGCCCCGGCGCGACATTGACCTGCAAGCTGTTGCCCTGCATCTCGGCGAGCGGACCCAGCGTTGCGCGGACCTCGTCGACCATTTCGGCGAGCACAACCTCCTGCAGGTCAAGTTGCATGCGGCCCGCCTCGATCTTCGCCATGTCGAGCAGTTCGTTGATCATTCCAAGCAGGTGGCGCGCCGAACCGTCGATCCATCGCGCATCGTCGGCAAGCTGGTGCTGCCCCTGCTCGGACAGATCCTGCCGCAGCACGTCGGCGTAACCGATGATCGCATTGAGCGGCGTGCGCAGCTCGTGGCTCATGTTGGCGAGGAACTGCGACTTGGTTTCGTTCGCGCGTTGCGCGGTATCACGTGCCACGGCCAGCTCCGCAGCGATGGCCGCCAGCTCGCGGTCGCGGCGTTCGACCTCGTCGAGCATGGCGTTCAGCGAGTCGATGACGCGCCGGGTCTCGTCGTCGCCCAGCCGCTCGACACGCTGCGTATAATCGCCCGAATCGCGGATGCGCTCCATGGCGAGCGTCATCACCTGCAGCGGCCTGAACAGCAGGCGGCCAATGCCGGTCGCGATTGCCAGCGAGATGGCAAAAACGATCCCGACAATGATGGCAACTGCGGTCAGGTACTCTGCGGACGGCGACGAGTCGAAATCCTCGATCGTGGTCAGTTCGATTGATCCGAGCACACGGCCGTGGTGGACGATTGGCGATGTCGACACGGCGCGCCGCCCGGGCGGTGGCGGTGTTGTGCGGCGTAGCGAGATGACTGTGTTGCCGTTCAGGTCAAGGACACGGACGCTGCGGATGACCTCGACCGATTCGAGCTGGCGGAGGACACGAATCGTTTCGTTGGTATCGCCGTCGAAAATGGGCCGTGCGGTGATGCTCGCGACCCCCTGCGTCGTCAGCTGCTGGATCTTGTACGTCGCCGCGACCGCGGCCCGGACCTGCAGGTAGACGAACACCGAACTGGCCGCGGCAAGCGCCGCCGTGGAAACGACGAGCACGGCCGCGACAAGCTTTGCACGGAACGACAGCCGCTCCAGTCGGGCTTGGATGGCGGCGACGTGACTCACGATCCCGTTTCCGTCCACACATCGGCGCGACTTGCCACCCAGCGCTCGAAGTCACGCTCGGCCAGCGGCTTGGCGATCCAGTAACCCTGCAGCGTCTCGCATCCGATGACGCCCAGGATGTCGGCCTGGATTTCGCTCTCGACGCCCTCGGCGACGCATTCGTAGCCAAGACCGTTGGCCAGACTGACAATCGCCTGGATGATCGTGCGCGCGTCGGCGCTCGTGGCGACGTCGCGCACCAGCGATCGGTCGATCTTGAGCCGGTCGATGGGCAGGTCTTTGAGCCGGGCAAGGTTTGAATAGCCGGTGCCGAAGTCGTCGATCGCGATGCTGATGCCAAGGTCGCGGACCTTGGCGAGCCGTTCGACGATGACGGGGTCGGATGACATCACCGTCGACTCGGTGATCTCGATCTCCAGCATCGCCGCAGGCGCGCCGGCGGCAGCGAGGCACGACCGGATATGGGCGACGAAGTCGTGGCGCTCGATCTGTTGCGGCGACACGTTGACGCTGAGCCGCGCCCGCCGGCCCGTGCGGCTCCACGCAGCGATCGTCTTCGCGGCTTCCGCGATCACCCAGCGGCCGATGTCGACGATCAGGCCGCTGTCTTCGGCGATCTCGATGAACGCTGCTGGCGGTCGCAGCGTGCCATCGGGATGGCGCCAGCGGATCAGCGCCTCGGCCGAGACCAGTTGGCCCGTGTCAGCCCGCACCTGCGGCTGCAGGTGCAGCTCGAACTGCGACGCCGCGACCGCCGAACGGATCATCGTTTCCAGTTTCAGCCGATCGCGGACGCGCTCGTGCATCGCGGCTTCGAACACGTGAAAGCGGTTGCGGCCACGGTCCTTGGCATAATACATCGCCGTATCGGCATTGCGCATCAGCGTGTCGTATGAACTGCCGTCGGCCGGCGCGAAACAGATGCCGATGCTCGCTCCGATGACCACCGACTGACCGGCGAATTCGAATGGTTCGCGCAGCGCGCGCAGTATGAGCCGCGCCATCTTCGCGGCATCGTTGGTGCTGGCGATAGCGGGCATCAGCATGGTGAACTCGTCGCCCGCCAGCCGGGCGAGAACGGGGCGCGGATGGTCCGGGCCAAGCCGGGCGGCTTCCGCCGAGATCAGCACGCGCATGCGCGCCGCGAACATTGCCAGCAGTACGTCGCCCTGGGCGTGGCCAAGGCTGTCGTTGACCGCCTTGAATCGGTCGAGATCGATGAACAGCAGCGCGCACCGCTCGTTGCTGCCGGCAATCGCGCGCAGATAGCGTTCGACCGAGCGCCGAAAGCTCAGCCGGTTCGGCAGCTCGGTGACCGGATCCTGCTGTGCGGTCCGCTGGATGCTGTCGATGTTCGTCTGGATGCGGCGTTTGAACAGCTGGATCGCGGCGACGAGCCGCGGCAGCGTGCGCCTGACGTCGCGCGGGATCGTGGGCGCGATGTCGCCGTCGCGGCGTGGCCGCACGGCATCGGTCACCATCTCGATCGCGCGGGCGATGGGGGCAAGGCCGATGCTGACGATGGCAAAGACGGCCGCCGCAGCCAAGACGACCAGCAGCACGCTGCCTGTTGCCGCGTGCGCGCCGAACCAGGCCTCGAACCAGCGACTTTCCCGGAAAAGTGCAATCGCAGCTACGCCGATTGCCGCCGCTGTGGCGATTGACAGTGCGCGAAGGCGAAGCTGCGTTCTGAACATTGATTCTGCGGACCCGGCCCAGCGGCCGCACGCTCAACGGCCAGGTTCCGCTGTCGCAGCTTTGGGTAAATATTCTCTAAGCCAAACGGACGCATGGGCGGCTGGGAAGCACGCCGATGCGTCCGTTCTGGATGCTTATGCAGGCAGCGTCTGGTATGCCGCCATGGCGTAAAGCATCGGGATCGACAGCACAGTGTTGGTGCGGCTGGTCAGCATCGCGATGCGTGCCGATCTTGCCTTGGCGGCATCGTCCGCCTCGACGATGCCGAGCGCACGCTTCTGGTTCGGCCAGATGATGAACCAGACGTTGAACGCCATGACGAGCGCCAGCCACATGCCGATGCCGATCAGGATGAAGCCCGGCTGCAGCATCAGCGCCGGCGCGAGATAGCCAAGATGCGCCGCCAGCGCGAGGCCGAACAGCAACGTGAACGCCGCGCCCCAGCGGAAGAAGAACAGCGCCTTGGGGGCGATGTGCTTGCCGATCGCCGGCTTCTGTTCGGCCGGGATCGCCGGCATGGTCGGGATCTGGACGAAGTTGAAATAATAGAGCAGGCCGATCCAGATGATGCCCGTGAAGACGTGCAGCCAGCGCAATACCGGAACGCCGATCGCGCCCATCTGGTCGCCGTGCACGCCGAACAGCAACGCAAGCGCGAGCACAAGGCCAAGCCCCAAGGTCAGGTGGAGATTTTCCAGAATCTTGCCCATCAGCAGTCCCCTGCGGCGCGGCCCCGGTTGGCTTCGGAGCGCGCGCCGCGGCGACAACCGAAACCTTGCCCGGCGCTACACGGCGCCGGACGGTGATATCGTGGTTGTAAGCCTCGACCGTGTCAGTGCAAGGCCTGAAGTGGGATGTTGACAGGACAGGATCCGTGGCGGCCGCTTGGCGCGTCCGACGGGGCGGCCATCGCGGCTGGAGAAGAGCGGTTGCAACTGCTCCGCTCGGGAAGCGAGGGGTTCGACGCCCTCGTCGCGCTGATCGATTCGGCGCAGCGCGACTTGCGCCTGTTGTTCTATACGTTTGCCGACGACAGGACCGGCCGCCGGGTGCTTGAACACCTGTGCGCGGCGCGGCGGCGCGGCGTGGCGGTGACGCTGATCATCGACGATTTCGGCAGCATCGAGACGCCCGCGCGCTTCTTTCGGCCGCTGACCGACGCCGGCTGCACGTTCGCGCGGTTTCATCCGCGGCTGCTGCAGCGCTATTTGCTGCGCAATCACCAGAAGATCGCGATTGCCGACGGCGATCGTGCGATCGTAGGCAGCTTCAATGTCGGCGACGTGCACATGCGCGCCGATGCCGACGACGGCTGGCGCGACATCGGCGTCGCGGTCGAGGGACCGGCCGCAGCCCGGCTTGCCCGATACTACGATCTGCTCGCCCGCTGGGTCGGCTCGCGGCGGCCGACGATGCGCAGCCTGCGCCGGCTGCTGACGGCGGCAAACGAAACCGAGGGTGCCGTGCGCTGGGTCTTCGGTGGCCCGGCGCGTGGCTACAACAATTACGTCCGGCAGGTGCGTCGCGAGTTCGCCCGCGCGCGCTCGGCGGACCTCATCATGGCCTATTTCGCTCCGAGCCCAAGCGTTCTGCAGGCGGTCAAACGGGTCGCGCGCGACGGCCGCTTTCGCCTGATCGCGGCGGGCAAGACCGACGTGATGCTATCGCGTGCGGCAGCATGGCACACCTATCGCACGCTTCTGAAATCCGGCGCGCAGATCTTCGAGTATCAGCCGCGCGCGCTCCATTCGAAGCTGATCATTGTCGACGATGCCGTGTTCATCGGTTCGGGAAACTTCGACGTGCGCAGCCTCTACGTCAATCTTGAGGTGATGCTGCGCGTCGAACGGCCCGACTTGGTCGCGGCGGCGTGCGACATGTTCGATGCGGAACTTGCCGACAGCCAGCGCATTGATCTCGATGCGCTGCGTGCCAGGCGCCGCTGGTACAAGCGGATCTGGTGGCGAGCCGCCTATTTCCTGGTGGCGACCGTCGATCTGTTCCTGTCGCGGCGTCTGGCAAGCTGACCAAAGCCGAGGAGGATCCATGCTGTCGATGTTGCTGTTCATGCTTGCACAGCAAGCCGCGCCCGCCGTCAGCGCCGCGACGATTCCCGAGCCGACGATTGCCGAGGCGCCGCCGCTGGAACCGGCCGATGGCTGGGACGGCGATGGGGGAGCAGCCGACCCGGCGATCGCCGAACGCCGCCGGCTCAATGCCGAACAAAGCGCGCGCGCAGCGGCGCAGCAGGCGGCGGAAGCGACGAAACAGGCTGAGCACGCGGCCGCATTGCGCGCCTACGCCGCCGCTGAAGCCGAATTTGCCCGCCAGCAGGCCGAGTATGCGGCGGCACGCGCGGCGTACGAGCAGCGGCAGCGCGAAATCGCCGACTGGCGTGCCTGCTATGTCGAAAAGCGCAAGGACCGGTGTCCTCCGGGTGCCGGGCGCTAGCGCACTCGACTCGTTGGATCGACCGAGCACGGTCCGCTCGGTGCGCCTGCTTTCGGTGCCGGCGTAACGCGATGGGCCGGTATCGTCGCCACGCGCACCGGCGTGATGCCATTCTGCCCGATTGACAGCGCGCCGCTAACCATCGACAGCCGTCGGCGATGCGTTTCGTCCCGACCGTTTTGCCGGCTATGGTCGTCGCTGCGTCGCAACCCAGCCTGGGTGCGACAGCGGGGGCGACGATGGCGATCGCTGCCGACCCGTGGGCTGTGCAGCCGGGCGGGCGCCGGGCAGCGCGCGCATGACCGACCGGTACGGGTTGCGCGGCGACTTCGCGCTCTTGTTCCTCGTGCTGTTCGTCGTCGCCGCCGGCAACACCGCGCTGCAGTCGGTGCTGCCGACGATCGGGCGCCAGCTTGGCATGCCCGACCTACTCGTTGCG
The DNA here is from genome assembly GCA_964455325.1 of uncultured Sphingosinicella sp. Classification (GTDB taxonomy): domain Bacteria; phylum Pseudomonadota; class Alphaproteobacteria; order Sphingomonadales; family Sphingomonadaceae; genus Sphingosinicella. Next base: position 7,641 of record CAYVVV010000024.1, read on the forward strand.
ACCATCTTCTCCTTTTCGGCGCTGATCTGGACGTTCGCGGCCCCCTATTGGGCGGAAGCCTCGGACCGGCGTGGGCGCAAGGCGCTGATCCAGCTCGGCCTCGGCGGCTATTTCGTCTCCAAGCTGATGTGCGCGTTCGTGATCCTTGCTGGCCTGCTCGGCTACATCGGCCCCGTCGTCGTGTTCATGATCTTTGCCGTCGCGCGTTCGCTGTTCGGGTTGTTCGGTTCGGCGTCGAACCCGGCGGCGCAGGCCTATGTCGGCGCGCACACCAGTCGCGAGCAGCGGACGCGCGCGCTGTCGGTGCTTGCCTCGGCGTTCGGCCTTGGCACCATTGTCGGGCCGGCGGTGGCGCCGTTCTTCGTCATGCCCGTCGTCACGCTGTCGGGGCCGCTGTTCGCGTTTGCCGGGATCGCGCTCGTCACGCTTGTCGTCGTTTCGCGCCGGCTGCCAAAGGATGCGCCCGTCGTCGCCGATGACAGCCGCCCGGTGGCCAGCTTCGAGCCGACCGTCGCCACCGGACCGCGCAGCAGCTACGCCGCACGCACGCGCGTCCACAAACGCCTGTCGTGGCGCGATCCGCGCATCTTGCCATTTTCGGTCTTCGGCCTTGTTATTGGCAACGCTCAGGCGGCCAGCGGCCAGTCGCTCGGCTTCTTCATCATCGACCGGCTCGGCATGCAGCCGGTCGCCGCGCAAAGCTATATCGGCGTCGCGCTGATGGCGGCCGCCGCCGCCACCTTGCTGGCGCAATGGGCGCTCATCCCGATGTTCAACCTCGGGCCGAAGCTGCTGATGCGCTGGGGCGCGGCGCTGGCGGCGGCGGGTTCGCTGCTGCTCGCGTTTGCCGATGACTTCCACGCCATCGTGCTTGCCTTTGCACTCGCCTCGCTAGGCTATGGTTTCGCACGGCCCGGGTTCTCGGCGGGCGCCTCGCTTGCCGTGGGGATCGAGGACCAGGGTGCCGCCGCCGGCGCCATAACCGCGGTCAACGGCGCGTCGTTCGTGATCGCGCCGACGGTCGGCATCGCGCTCTACCAGGTGGCGCAGCCGCTGCCATATCTGGTCAGCGCCGCGATGATGCTGGCGATGCTCGTCTACGCGTTCAGCAATTCGTTGCTGTCGACCGATCTCGACCGCGACTGATCATTCAGCCGCGATCGCGGACGGGTGCCAAACTGGCTGCTTGGGCGCAGGCAGCCCGGTTTCCTGCTCGCAGTTGGCGCGCAGCGTTTCGATGTCGGGGCCGAAGTTGAACAGCGGCAGGTCGCCACGCTTCGCCTTCATCTCGGCGCGCAGCGCGTCCGTCGCATTCGCATCAACGCCGCCCGCGTTCGACAGCACGACGCCATAGCGGCGCGCGCCTTCGGCGCTGACGAGGCCCTGGCGAACTTCCTTTGCCACCAGTTCGGGATCGCGCGCCAGCGGATCGCCCCAGCCACCGCCGCCCCAGGTGATGAAGTGCAGCTGGTCGCCCGCCTCGACGTCGAGACTGTCGAGCTTGTTACCGACCACCATCTTGGTGCCGTCGGCCTTTTCCAGGATCTTCCTTGCCCGTGCTCCCGGTTCGCCGCCATTGACACCCCAGGGATAGGTGAACCAGCGGTCGTCGTGGATCGAGATGCTGCCGCCGGCAAGAAAGCGGTAGGTCATCAATATGCCGTTGCCGCCGCGATGCAGGCCCGGTCCGCCGGTATCGGCGAGCGCTTCGTAGCGCTCGATGCGCAGCGGAAAATAGCGCTCCAGAAACTCGTTCGGCACGTTGGTGAAGCCGGGCCACAGCGAATGGCCATCGGGTCCGTCGCCAAGCGGCCGGCCGGGAATGCCGCCAAAGCCGATCTGGAAGAGCTGGAACCATTTGCCGGCGGCATCGCGCCCCGAATACATGAGGTGCGGACTCGACGAGAACCCGGCAGCGTTCAGGAACTCCGGCGTCCGCTGACCGAGCAGGCCGCCCAATATGTCGAAGATGCGTCCAAGCGCATGCGTGCGGCCGCTGAGCGCCGCCGGGTAGTGCGGTTTCAGCAGCGAACCGTCGGGGATGCGCACGTCGATCAAGTCGTAGAAGCCGTCATTGAACAGGATCTGCGGATCGAACACCATGATCATGTAGATGCCGAAGAACATCTTGAACATGTTTTCGTTCAGGTAGAAATTGATCGACGCGGCCGACTGCGGGTCGGTACCGTCGAAATCCAGGATGACCTTCGCGCCCTCGCGCCACATCGTGCACTTGATCTTGTAGGGTCCATATCCGACGCCGTCGTCGCAGATATAGTCCTCGAACGTCACCCGGTCCTCGCCGACCGAGGTTTCGATGAGCGTCTTCATCGCCCGGTAGTTGCGCTGCAAGAGCGCTTGTGTCGCCGACACGTAGACATCGTCGCCGAAGCGCGCGCACATCTCGTCGACGCGGCGCGCGGCGACCCGGCACGAGGCGATGAGTGCGTTCAGATCGGCGGCACACCAGTCGGGCTTGCGCGTCTGGTGCATGACGAGCTTGATCAGATCGGCGTTGTAGACACCCTTTGCGTAGATCTTGACGGGGGGAATGCGCACGCCTTCCTCGAAGATCGCGCGCGCGTCGATCGGCATGCTGCCTGCAACCTTGCCGCCGATGTCGGACTGGTGGCCGAACATTGCCGTCCAGGCGACGAGCCGGCCGCCGCGATAGACGGGCAGCAGCACCAGCCAGTCGTTGGAATGGCTGATCGCGCCCTCGCAGCTATAGGGGTCCGACAGGAAGATCATGTCGCCTTCCTCGATGGTGCCGTCGTAGCCCTTGAGGAAGCCGTCAATGAAGCTGCCGAACTGGCCGACGATCATCTTGCCCTGGTGATCGGCGATCAGCGGGAAGGCATCGCCCTGTTCGCGGATGCCGGGCGACATGGCGGTCCTGACCAGCGTTGCGTCCATTTCGATGCGCGCATTGCGAAGCGCGTTCTCGATGATGTCGAGCGTCACGGGGTCGATGTCGACCGGGCTGAACGGGGCGGGATTGGATTCGATGATCCTGGCGGGCATGGCGCTGTTTCCTACTTCGCCGGCGTGATGAGGATGTTGCCGAAGCGGTCGACCTCGGCGACGTGGTCGTTGTGGACGAGCGTCGTTGAATCCATCTCGCAGATGACCGCCGGGCCGACGATCTTGTCGCCGGCGCGAAGCCGCGCGCGGTCGTAGATGGCAGCGTCGCGTATCTTGCCCGCCATATAGACCTGATGATCGCGCAGCTTTGCCGCCGCGGGGTTGCCGTCGCCCCGCGCGATTTCCTCGGCATGGACGTTGGCGGCACGGCCAAGCGCGATGACGCGGATGTTGACGATTTCGTGCGGCACGGAGAGATTGAAGGTGAACAGCCGCTCGTGCTCCTTGTCGAAGCGCTGGGTGAGCTCGACAATGCTGCCTTCTTCCGCAAACGGCAGCGGCACCTCGAACGCCTGGCCGGCGTAGCGCACGTCGAGTTCAAACCTCAGCTCCATATCGGCGGCGCCGACGCCCTCCTCCGCGAGTTCGGCGCGCACCTGCGCGGCGATGTCGGCCATGACAGCATGGACGGCGGCGTCGTCAGTGTCGGTGACGAGGCGGTTGAAGCTGCGCTGCGCATCGACCCTGAGCCGCGTCGTCGCGTCGCCATAGGCGCAGAGCACGCCCGGACTTGGCGGCACCAGCACCGGCCAGCTGCCCATCAGCATCGACATCGCATTGCCGTGCAAGGGACCGGCACCACCGAACGGCATCAGCGCGAATTCGCGCGGGTCATAACCTTGCTGTACCGAGACGAGGCGCAGTGCGCCGAACATGTTCTCGTTGACGATGGCGACGATCCCGGCGGCGGCGTCGTGGAGCGACAGGCCAAGCGCGTCGGCGATGGTCTGCACCGCCCGTTCGGACGCCTTGCGGTCGAGCTTGAAGGTGCCGCCCAAGAGATTTTCCGGAAGATAGCCAAGCACGACGTTGGCGTCGGTCACCGTGGGCAGTTCGCCGCCCTTGCCGTAGGCGGCCGGCCCAGGCACTGCGCCCGCCGATTGCGGACCGACGCGCAGCGCCTTCGTCAGCTCGGGCACGTAGGCGATCGAGCCACCGCCGGCGCCCACCGTCTTGACGTCGAGCGAGGAGGCGCGAACGGTCAGGTGTCCGACCGAGGTTTCGCGCCGCAGCCGCGGCTGTCCGTCCTCGATCAGCGCGACGTCGGTCGACGTGCCGCCCATGTCGAGCGTCAGCACGTTGGGAAAGCCCGCGTGCCGCGCCACCCAGAGCGCGCCGGCAACGCCGCCGGCCGGGCCGGACATCAAGAGATTGACCGGCGCCTCGCGGCTTTTCGCTGCCGTCATCAGGCCGCCGTCGGAGCGCAGCAGGCTGAGCTTCGCCGGCGCGCCCCAATCGTTCAGCTCCTTTTCCAGATTGCCGACGTAGCGCGAAACCGTCGGCCGGACGGCGCTGTTGGCAACCGTCGTCAGTGCACGTTCGTACTCCTGCATTTCGGGCAGGATGTCGGCGGAGATACTGATCGGAAGGTCGGGAAACACCTCCGCGGCGATCTCGGCGACGCGCCGCTCGTGCGCGGCGTTGAGATAGGAATTGATCAGGCAGATGGTGATCGCCTCCGGGTTTTCGGCCTTCAGCCGCTCGAGCGCGGCACGCGTGCCTGCTTCGTCCAGCGGCCGCACGACCCTGCCATCGGCGCCCATGCGTTCGGGCACCTCGATGGTCGCTTCAAGCGCCGCCATCGGCTCGGGCTTTGGCCAGACGATCCAGGCAGCAAGCCCGCCCGGTACCAGACTGCGCGCGATCTGCAGGATGTGCCGGTAGCCTTCGGTGACGACCAGGCCGACGCGCGCGAACTTGCCTTCAAGGACGGCGTTCGTCGCCACCGTCGTGCCGTGCAGGAACAGCTCGATCTCGCGGGCGTCGATGCCGGCCTTGCCGGTCACCTGGCGCGCGCCGGCGATCACCGCCTGGCTCGGGTCATGCGGCGTCGAGGGTACCTTGTCGCGAAAGGTGCGCCCGGTCGCCTCGTCGACGACCAGCAGGTCGGTGAACGTGCCGCCGACATCTACCCCAAGCCTGTATCCCATAAGCCTCCCCTGACCCTGCTAGTGCATGCCCGGCGCCGGCCCGGCCTTGCCGACCATCGACGGCAACGGGCGGCCCAGCACGGTTTCGAACCAGTGATTGACGGCGATCGCCTTGGACAGGTCGACGCCATGTGCGACGCCCGAGCGGTCGAGCAGATAGATGAGATCTTCGGTGGCAATATTGCCCGTCGCCTTCGGCGCGAACGGGCAGCCGCCGAGCCCTCCGAGCGACGAATCGAGCACGTCGACGCCGGCCTCGACCGCCGCCCAGGCGTTGGCGATGCCGGTGCCGCGCGTGTTGTGGAAATGCGCGCGCAGGCGAATGGCGGGCCCCACCGCCTCACGCACGCGGCCGAACAGGTCGCTCACCTGCGCCGGCACGCCGACGCCGATGGTGTCGGCCAGCGTGATCTCCTCGGCGCCGGCCTCGGCCATCGCCGCCGCGCACCGCACCACCGTCTCGGCCGGTACCGGCCCTTCGAACGGGCAGCCGAAGGCGGCCGACACCGTTACCTGCGCGACCAGCCCGTTTTCCCGCGCCAGCCGCAGCATGTCGCGGTTTTCGGCTATACCCTCTTCGATCGTCTGGCCCTGGTTCTTCTGCCCGAACGTGTCCGAGGCGACGAGCACGCAGCCCGCCTCGTCGACGCCGCGCTTGTTGCCTTCGCGGCTCTCGATCGCACGCATGACGCCGCGCTTGTTGAGGCACAGACCGATGTAGGACACGTCGCGCCGGTCGGGGAGCTGGGCGATCACCGCTTCGCCATCGGCCATCTGCGGCACGCGCTTGGGATTGACGAAGCTTGCTACCTCAAGCCGGCGCACGCCGGCGTCGATCATGCGCGTGATCAGCGCGACCTTGTGGTCGGTCGCGACGATGTCGGGTTCGTTCTGCAGCCCATCGCGGGCGCCAACCTCGACGATCTGCACAGCGGCGCGCATATCAGACTCCTGCATACAGCGATCGTGCAGGACGTGCGCATTCCCGCGGCGCTGTCAATGACTGCGATAACGACCTCGCGCGCTTTTGCATACAAAATTATTGACCGTTGCAGCAAAGGCCAAGGCTGGCACTGCCGCATTTTTGCAACATTGCCGCGAGATTCGCTACGGAAACTTGACGAAATGTGGCGATCGATCCAGATCCTGCCCGTGGCCGCTTGACGTTGCATGTTTGTATACAATAGCTTTTGCATGTCGAGCAGCGGAGGGACGTTTGGACACGCGCGTCAAGGTCATCGTGCCGATCCCGATGGACGCTGCCGGCGTTGCGAATCGGGCGCAGCAGTTGCCGTCGCACCTGGTTCGGCCGGGCTTCAGGCCCGAATTCGTGGCGGTTCCTTTCGGCGCTGCGCTTGGCGATTCCTATCACGACATGCTGTTGATGGACTGGACGGTGTTCCAGACGGGGCTCACGGCGGAGGAGGAGGGCTACGCCGGCGTGCTCATCGATACCGTCAGCGACAGCGGCCTGCGTGCGCTGCGTTCGCGGCTTTCGATCCCCGTCGTCGGGCCGGGCGAGGCGGCGTTCATGACCGCGATGATGCTTGGCAAGCGCTTCACCGTGCTCACCATGTGGGACGAATGGTTCCCGCTCTACGAAAAGACGCTGACCGAATACGGCTTCTGGGACCGCGTTGCCTCGTTGCGCTCGATCCGGACGCGCCCCGACGTCACCGAACTGCTCGCCGGTAAGGAAGAGGTGATCTTCGCGAAGCTGAAGGCGGAGGCGACAGCGGCGATCGAGGACGACGGCGCCGACGTCATCGTGCTCGGCTCGACGACGATGCACCAGTCGGCGGCGTTCCTTGCGGCCAGCCTGCCGGTACCGGTCATCAACCCGGGCCTCGTCGCCTGGAAGCAGCTCGAAGTGCTGATCGAACTCGGGCTGACGCATTCGAAGCGCGCCTTCCCGGCGCCGGAGGTCGGCAAGGACGCCGACATCCGCAGGGGCTGGCACCAGGGATAACGGAGGAGACATGGCGAAGAAGCCGCCACTGCTCGACCACAGCTACTATGTCGACATCGTCACCAAGCGCTACTTCGACGGCGTTGACAACAAGCGTCTCGAACAGGTGCTCGACTGCTTCACCCCCGACGCGGTGCTGACCGAGGTCACCTCGAACACCGTGCACAAGGGGCGCGAGGCGATTCGGTCGATGTTCATCAGGCTGTTCGCCGACTTCAGTTCGATCTGGCACGGCAACTTTGTTCATGTCGCCGATCCCAGGGAGAACGCAGTCTGTTCGCAGTTCACGGTGCTGATCACGCCGAACGGTGCGGCGGCGCCACTTCGCTACGAAAACTGCAACCGCTTCTACATGAAGGACAGGCTGTTCCACCGCGTATTCGTCTACATGTCGGGCGACAATCTGCTGAAGCGAGGAGACGCCTGATGCAGTACCAGTGCGATCTAGACCGTGCCGGCCTCATCAAGCTTGCGACCAGGAGCTACTTCGGCAGCGTCGATGCCAAGGACATGGCGAGGACGCTCGCCTGTTTCCACGACAATGCCATGTTCACGATCCAGACGGCGTTCACCGTCCACGCCGGCAAGGCCGAGATCCGGCGCATGTTCGAGGATTTCTTCGCCGGCTACAAAAAGATCGTGCACAAGGACTTTACCTGCACCGTCGACGAGCTCAATGGCCGCATTGCGGCAAGCTTCGAGGCGGTGCTGACGGCGCACGACGGCAGCATCACTCGCCTGCACAACACCAATTTCTGGCGCATCAGGGGCCGGAAGTTTCAGGAAGTCTATGTCTACATGAGCGGCGCCAACGTCCTGAAGTAACGCCGCCCGCGAAAGGGGAACTCGCATGAAGATCGCACTCTTGACCAGTTCAGCCGCACTCGCCGTCGCGGTCCTCGCGTCGCCCGTGCTCGCGCAGGAGCAGCCGGAGTCTGCCGAAAGCCAGGAAATCGTCATCACCGCCCGCCGCGTTGCCGAAACGCTTGCCGAGGTGCCCACGGCGATCACCGTGTTCACCGCCGACCAGCTTGAGAAGGCCGACATCAACAACGCCGAGGACTTCATCTCGCTGACCCCGGGCGTCACCATCGTCACCGGCACGGCCGAAGCCGGCGACACGCAGATCAACATTCGCGGCATCAACGGTGCGCGCGACGCCGAAAGCTCGGTCGCGCTGGTCGTCGACGGCATCCTCAAGACCAACACCGCGCAACTGAACCAGGACCAGGGCACGCTCCGCCAGATCGAAATCCTGAAAGGACCGCAGGGCGCGCTCTACGGCCGCAACGCCGCGGCTGGCGCCATCGTTATCCAGACCGTACGGCCGACCGACACGCTGTCAGGCGAGATCGAGGCGAGCTATGCGGAAAACCAGACGTTCGCGGGCAACGCCTATATCGCGGGGCCGATCGGCGACAACGTCGGCTTCGTGCTGTCGGGCAACTATCGCACCACCGACGGCTTCTACCGCAACTTCTTCCTCGACCGCAAAGTTGTCGACGATCAGGAGGTTTGGGGCGTTGACGGGCGCATTGTCGCGGAACTGGGCGCGACGACGATCGACGCCAAGGCCCGCTATGCCGATCTGTCGGGGGCCTCGATCAACTTCAACGCCGCGTTCCATCTGCCCAATTTCGCGGCCGTGAATCCGGCGTTCTACGAGGACGTCAACGACCACCCGTTCCGCTACTACTCGAACATCCGGCCGACCAACACGCAGGAAACCTTCGAGGCGTCGATCAAGATCGACCATGACTTCGAGACGGTCCGCCTGACCGCGTGGGCGCTCTATTCCGACGTCGAGCAGGCGCTGACCGCCGACGGCACCTCGGCCGACTTCGCGCGCTACACGTTCCCCGGCGCCACGCCGGCGTCGGTCACGGCGTCCAACCTCTGTTTCGCGTCGACCGCCGCGCTGACGGGCTTCCCGTCGAACCAGCCAACCTTCATCGGCAACAATCCGATACCGTTCATTTTCGATCCGGTGAACGGTTCGACCTTCGGTCCGTACAGCCCGACCACCTGCGACGGCACGCAGTATCAGGAGCGCAACCAGAAGGACTGGAGCGCCGAGGTGCGGCTCGCGTCGAACGGCGACGGGCCGCTCGCCTGGCAGCTCGGTGCCTACTACCTCAACATCGATCGCGAGGTCGGCGTCAGCCTTGGCGCCGACCTTGGTCAGGGCATCATCAAGAACCTGTTCAACGACGCCAACTCAGCAAACCCGACGTCGCAGCTTTATCACGACAATTTCAAGACCGACGTCTATGCCGTGTTCGGTTCGATCGACTACGACGTCAGCGACGCGCTGAAGCTGGGCGTGGCGCTGCGGTACGACATCGAGGACCGCAAGGTCAGGAACCTCGTTCCCAACGTCCTCGACCCCTTCACCGGCGGCCCGATCAATCCCGGCCAGGCGTTCGGGCCGATCGCACCGCAGTCGGAAACGTTCAAGCAACTGCAGCCGAAGATCAACCTCAACTGGCAGATCGGCGACAACACCAACGTCTATGCCAACTGGGGCATCGGCTTCAAATCGGGCGGGTTCAACAACCAGGGCTCGGCGGCGATCGTCGACCTGGCGTTCAACCAGTTCATCGGCACCAACGTCGGCATCGAGGACCAGTTCCGCAAGGAGAAGTCGAGCGCGTTCGAGCTTGGCATCAAGGGTAAGGCGGGTCCGATCAGCTATGATGTCGCCGGCTACTACACCGACATCACCGACATGCAGTTCTTCGAATTCTTCGTCGGCGGCTTCGGTCTGCTGCGCGTCGTCTCGAACATCGACGACGTCGAGGTCTATGGGCTTGAGGCGAACGTCAGTGCGTCAATCGTAGACGGCTGGACGGTGTTCGGCTCGGCGAATTTCACCGAATCCGAAATCAAGAAGAACAGCTCGCGCCCCAATACGGTTGGCAACAAGTCGCCCTACACGGCCGATTACACGATCAACCTTGGCAGCCAGATCGACACGCCGCTCAGCGACTGGCTCGATCTCGTCGTCCGCGCCGATTACCGCATCACCGGGCCGACGTGGTTCCATTCGGTGCAGAACCAGGACTCGCCGACCTTGTTCAGCGGCCTGCTGCCGATCTCGGCGCTGGCGCTGCCCAGCTTCGTCGGCGACGCCAATTACGCGATCAACGAGCGCGAGGCGTTCGGCGTGCTCGACCTCAGGATCGGCGTCGAGGGTGAAAACTGGAAGCTGTCGGCGTTCGCCAGCAACCTGCTCGACCGCAAGTATCTGAACGAGGTCATTCCGGCGATCGAGTTCGGCGGGTCGTTCATCTCGCCGGGCGCGCGTCGCCTGATTGGTGTCGAGGCTGGCGTGAAGTTCTGACGCGACGGCGGCGCGGCGGCGTGGTTCAAAGCCGCCGCGTCACCGACAGCGCGTGCGCCGGCAGTCCTTCGGCCTCCGCCAGCCGCGCGGCGGCGGGACCGATCGCTGCAAGGCCTTCCGGCGAACAGTCAAGGAAGGTCGTCCGCTTCATGAAATCGGCGACCGACAGGCCAGAGGCGAAGCGTGCCCGGCGGCCGGTCGGCAGCACGTGGTTGGGACCGCCGAGATAGTCGCCGATCGCCTCGGGTGTGCGGTAGCCAAGAAAGACGCTGCCGGCGTGGCGGACGCGTGCGAACAGCGCGTCGGCGTCGGCGACCTGCAGTGACAGGTGCTCGGGCGCCAGCGCGTTGATGAGCGGCAGCGCATCGTCGATCACCGCGACGGTGATGATGGCGCCGTATGTGGCCCAGCTTGCGCGCGCGATGGCCGCGCTCGGCAGCGTCGGCAGCGTTTGTTCGACCTGATGCTGGACGGCGTCGGCAAGCGCCGCGTCGTCGGTGATCAGGATCGCCTGCGCGACGCGGTCGTGCTCGGCCTGCGACAGCAGGTCGGCGGCGACCCATTCGGGGTTGGCGCCGCCGTCGGCGACGACGAGGATCTCCGACGGGCCCGCCACCATATCGATGCCGACGCGGCCATAGAGCTGGCGCTTGGCCTCGGCGACATAGGCGTTGCCGGGACCGGTGATCTTGTCGACGCGCGGGATGCTCGCAGTGCCGAATGCCAGCGCTGCGATCGCCTGCGCGCCGCCCACACGATAGATCGCGTCGACACCGGCGAGCCGCGCCGCGACGAGCACGAGCGGATCGATCTTCGCATCCGGCGCGGGGGTGGTCATCACCAGCCGCTTGACGCCGGCGACCTTGGCCGGAATGGCGTTCATCAGCACCGACGACGGATAGGCGGCAAGCCCGCCCGGTACGTAGACGCCTGCTGCCTCGACGGGTGTCCACCTCCATCCCCGGCGCACGCCGACGCCGTCGACTTCGTCGAGATCGGCCGGCCGCTGCCTGGCATGGAACTCGCCGATGCGTTCGGCCGCGAGCGCCAGCGCCTGGCGCAGCTCGGCCGGCACGCCGGCCTCGGCCGCGGCGATCGCGGCTTCGGTGACGCGCACCGTCG
>CAYVVV010000025.1:0-19063 GCA_964455325.1 uncultured Sphingosinicella sp.
CTCGTAGCCATGCGCGGACACCGTATCGAGCAGCGTCCGCAACAGGTCGGCGGCGGCCTCTGCCTGCGGCGGCAGGCGGTCGCGGAAGCCCTCGGGCAGCAGCCCCCTGGCGATCGGATCGGTCATCTAGAAGCGAAGTGCCTTGACGTCCTTGACGCCGTCAAGCTTGCAGATCGTCCACAGCAGCGGGTCAGAGATCGGCTCGTCGACCGACAGCAGCAGGATCGCCTCGCCGCCCCCTTTGTACCCGGCGCCGTCGCGGCGGCCGAGATGGAAGGTGCCGATGTTGATGTTGGCCTGCCCAAGCGCCGTGCCGAGCTTGCCGATGAAGCCGGGCTTGTCCTCGTTGGCGATGAACAGCATGTCGCCATCGAGGTCGGCTTCGACCTTGATGCCGAAAAGCTCAACGAGGCGCGGGTGCTTCATGCCGAACAGGGTACCGGCGACCGACCGTTCGCCATCCTCGGTCTTCACGGTCACGCGCAGCAGCGTGTGATAGTCGGTCTCGCGCTCGTGCCGCACCTCGGCGATGCCGACATCGCGGTCGCGTGCGATGTGAACGGCGTTCACCATGTTGACCGTATCCGATATCGGCCGCATCAGCCCCATCACCACCGCCGAGGTGATCGGCTTGATGTTGAGCTCGGCGGCGGCGCCTTCGACCTCGACGGTGACGTGGCTGATCGCACCCCTGGCGAGCTGGCCGGCGAGCAGGCCGAGCTTCTCGGCGAGCTGCAGGTACGGCCGCACCTTGGGCGCCTCCTCGGCCGACAGCGACGGCACGTTGAGTGCGTTGGTGACCGCGCCGGTCAGCAGAAAGTCAGCAATCTGCTCGGCGACCTGGATGGCGACGTTGACCTGTGCCTCGTTGGTCGAGGCGCCGAGATGCGGCGTCGAGATGAAGCCGGGCGTACCGAACAGCGGGCTGGCGTGCGCCGGTTCCTCGGCGAAAACGTCGAGCGCCGCCCCCGCGACATGGCCGCTGTCGAGCAGATCCTTGAGCGCAGCCTCGTCAATGAGACCGCCGCGCGCGCAGTTGATGATGCGAACGCCCTTCTTGGTCTTGGCGAGGTTCTCGCGGCTGAGGATGTTGCGTGTCGAATCGGTCAGCGGCGTGTGCAGCGTGATGAAGTCGGCACGCGCCAGCAGCTCGTCCAGATCGACCTTCTCGACGCCAATATCCTCCGCGCGTTCGGGCGTCAGGAACGGATCATAGGCGATCACCTTCATCTTGAGTCCGAGCGCGCGGTCGGCGACGATCGAACCGATGTTCCCCGCGCCGATCAGGCCAAGCACCTTGGCAGTGACCTCGACGCCCATGAAGCGGTTCTTTTCCCATTTGCCTGCCTGCGTCGAGGCGTCGGCCTCGGGCAGTTGCCGCGCGAGCGCGAACATCAGCGCGATGGCGTGCTCGGCGGTGGTGATCGAATTGCCAAAGGGCGTGTTCATGACGACGACACCCTTGGCGCTCGCCGCGGCGATGTCGACATTGTCGACGCCGATGCCGGCACGGCCGACGACCTTCAGCCGGGTCGCCGCATCGAGCACGTCAGCGGCGACCTTGGTGGCGGAGCGGATGGCGAGCCCGTCATAGCCGCCGATGATCGCTTTCAGCTCGTCCTTGGTAAGGCCGGGCTTCTCGTCGACCTCGATGCCGCGCTCGCGGAGGATGGCAGCCGCCCTGGGCGACATTTTGTCGGAGATAAGGACTTTTGGCATATCAGCTCTCGGGATGAACGAGGTTAGCGGGTGATCACGGTGGCGAACGCCCAGTCGAGCCAGCGCGTCAGCGTCTCGATATCGGCGGTGTCGATGGTGGCGCCGCACCAGACGCGTAGTCCCGGCGGCGCATCGCGATAGCCGCCGATGTCGAAGGCAACGCCTTCGGCTTCAAGCAGCGATGCGATCGCCTTTGGCGTCTCGGCTGTGGCGCGCGGGTCGACGAGCTTGAGGCAGACGCTGGTGTTCGAGCGCGTTGCGGGCACGGCGGCGAGGTTCTCGATCCACGGCGTCCGGTCGACCCAAGCCTGCAGCGCGGCGGCATTGGCGTCGGCGCGCTGCGCGAGCGCCCTCCAGCCACCAAGCCCGTCGGCCCATTCGAGCGCGTCGATATAATCCTCGACACACAGCATCGACGGCGTGTTGATCGTCTCGCCGTCGAAAATGCCTTCGATCAGCTTGCCACCCTTCACCATGCGGAAAATCTTCGGCAGCGGCCAGGCGGGTGTGTAGCTTTCCAGCCGCTCCACCGCGCGCGGGCCGAGGATCAGGACGCCGTGACCGCCCTCGCCGCCGAGCACCTTCTGCCAGCTGTAGGTGACGACGTCGAGCTTCGGCCACGGCATCGCCTGCGCAAAGACGGCCGACGTCGCATCGGCAAAGCTGAGGCCGGCGCGATCATCGGCGATCCAGTCGCCGTCCGGCACACGCACGCCCGATGTGGTGCCGTTCCAGGTGAAGATGACGTCGCTCGCCCAGTCGACCGCGCCAAGGTCGGGAAGCGCGCCGTAGGGTGCCTTCAGGACCACGGGATCGAGCTTCAGCTGCTTGACCGCGTCGGTGACCCAGCCCTCGCCGAAGCTCTCCCAGGCGAGGCAGGTGACGGGGCGGGCGCCCATCATCGACCACATCGCCATCTCGACCGCGCCGGTGTCGGAGGCGGGGACGATGCCGATACGATGGTCGGCGGGAACATCGAGCACCTTGCGGGTCAGGTCGATGGCGAGTTTCAGACGTGCCTTGCCGAGCTTGCCGCGATGCGAGCGGCCGAGCACGTCGAGATTGAACCTGGCGGGATCCCAGCCGGGGCGCTTGGCGCAGGGGCCGGAGGAAAACTGGGGGCGCGCCGGCTTCACCGCCGGCCTGGCGACTTCAGACATGATCTCTCCTTCCAGAGAGCGCGCGCCGCGTTGGGACGGCGTGGCCCGCCCGCGGTCATAGAGATGCGGACCGCGCTGTCAAACGGCAATTTTGTGGCGATCGCCCTTGCGAGGTCGAAAGAATGGGTTAGTGACCTTGGGATGCGCCTTGCCGATTGCCACAATGTCATGGATTTCCGCCGACTGGCGAAGGCGCGGCTGCCCGGGCCTGTGTTCCACTACATCGACGGAGCGGCCGACGACGAAGTCACCTACCGGCGCAACACCGCGGCGTTCGACGACTGCGATCTGGTACCGCGCGTGCTTGCCGGCGTCGAGACGGTTGACCTGTCGACGACCATATTCGGCAAGCGCATCGCCATGCCGCTGTTCCTGTCGCCGACCGCATTGCAGCGGCTGTTCCACCATGACGGCGAGCGCGCGGTGGGGCGCGCCGCCGAAAAGTTCGGCACGGTCTTCGGCATATCGAGCCTGGCGACCGTCAGCCTTGAGGAGATCGGACGCACGATTGCAACGCCCAAGCTGTTCCAGTTCTACTACCACAAGGACAGGGGGCTGAACGCGGCGATGATCGCGCGCGCCAAGGCGGCGGGATTCGACGCGCTGGCGCTCACCGTCGACACCATCGTCGGCGGCAACCGCGAACGCGACCTGCGCACCGGCTTCACCAGTCCGCCGAGGCTGACGCTGAGGAGCGCGATCAGCTTTGCCGTCCACCCGGCATGGACGCTGAACTACCTTCTGCGCGAGCGGTTCGAGCTGTCCAACCTCAAGGATCACGTTGCCGAAGGCAGCAGCACGGCGACGTCGGTCGCCGAGTATTTCACGGGCCTGCTCGACCAGTCGATGGACTGGAAGGCGGCTGAAGCGATCGGTGCGCAATGGGGTGGCCCGTTCGCGCTCAAGGGGGTGATGTCGGTCGACGACGCGCGACGGGCGGTCGACATCGGCGCCACCGCGATCATGGTGTCGAATCATGGTGGCCGCCAGCTCGACGGGTCGCGGGCGCCGTTCGACCAGCTCGCCGAGATCGTCGATGCTGTCGGCGATCGGGTCGAGGTGATCCTCGATGGCGGCGTGCGGCGCGGCACGCATGTGCTGAAGGCGCTGTCGCTTGGCGCACGCGCCGTGTCGGGTGGCCGCCTCTATCTTTATGCGCTTGCCGGCGCCGGACAGGCCGGCGTCGAACGCGCACTGTCGATCCTGCGCGCGGAAATCGAACGCGACATGAAGCTGATGGGCGCGAAAAGCCTTGCCGACCTTTCGCGGGCCAACCTGCGCTTCCGCTAGTTACGGGTGGTTTCGCTCTTCTTGAACAGTACCTTGCCGCGCTGCGAGACGTACAGCTTCTCGAACGTCGCCGGGTCGAAATAGGCTTCGACGAACGTGCCGTCGGGCTGCGTGCCATAGACCTCGTAGCAGCCGCCATCGAGCTTGGATTTCTTGATTGTCCAGCCCTCGGCCTTGAGTCTGGCTTCAAGCGCGCCGACCGGCTGGCGTTGCGCCGCCGGGACGTCGCACTTCAACTTGCCGGTGGCGAAGGCCGGGCTGGCGGCGGCGACGGCGACGCACGCGGCAATCACATACTTACGCATGACGGGGAACCTTTCTTGTGTTTTGAATGAGGCGATGCAGTTCGAGCAGCACGAGCGGCGCGGCGTGCAGAAGCGCAGAAACCAGGCCGTCGTGAACGACGAGCCAGTGCACGAGCGTCAGCACGGCGGCCGGATAGGCGAGGCGCTGCAGCCGCTTCCAGCCGGCCTGCAGCCAGCGCATGGCGGCGTCGTTGCTGGTCAGCGCCATCGCCAGCATGGCGAAGAACGCCGCCCAGCCGGTCCAGATGCCGAGCAGCAGCGCCTCGCCCAGAATCATGTCAAGGCTGCCCATGTCGATGACGTAAAAGACGAGATGGGCAAGCGCGTAGAGGAATGCGGCGACGCCGATCCAGCGTCGCCGTGCCGCCAGCCAGCGCACCCACGCCGCGCCACGCGTCAAACCCCTCAGCGGCGTGATCGCCAGCGCGACGATCAGCAGCCGCGCCGACCACTCGCCGGTCGGGTGCAGCATGTCCATCGCGTCGCGCGCGCCAACGGCGAAGTCGCTTGCGGCGAATGCTCCTGGCAGCGCCAGCAGCAGCCAGAAGACGATGCGCGAGTTCAAAAGCCTGATCATGAGTTGTTGCAAACCGTTATCAATAAGTGACGGGTGGTTCAAGCCCTTGCCGTGCGACGGTAGAAGAAGGCGATGAAACGCGCGTTGTTTTGTGCCTTGCTGGTCGCCGCCTGCGCGCGCGAACGGCCTCCGCCGCCGCCACCGCCGCCGGAGGCGGTCGGGGATCCGGCGCAATGCTTCGCCCGGCTCGATCGCATCGCCGGGCTCAAGTACCGCCGGCTGCACCCGTATCGCGACGGCGAATGCGGCTATGACAACGGCGTCCTGCTGCTCGACATCGGCGTGCCCGTTGTCGGGCTTAAGGCGGTGTCGTGCCCGCTTGCCGAACAGCTCTACCGCTGGATCCACGACGGAGTCCGGCCGGCGGCGCGCGACCATTTCGGCAGCGATGTCGTGCGCATCCAGTCGTTCGGCAGCTATGCCTGCCGGTCACGCAACGGCCAGCCGGGTGAGCGACTGTCCGAACATGCACGCGCGAACGCTGTCGACATCGCGCAGTTCACGCTTGCAAGCGGCCGCACCGTCGCGGTCAAGTCGGGGTGGCGCGGCCCTGGCGACGAACAATCGTTCCTGCGCGCGGCGCACCGCGCCGGCTGCGCACGCTTCAACATCGTCATCGGTCCCGATGCCGACCGCTTCCACCAGGATCATATCCACCTCGACATGGGCCGCGGCCCCTATTGCCGGTGACGGCGCCGTGAATGCCGGCTATGGACCGGCCATATGGACAAGAAAACCCCGCTTCCCCACCGTCTCTTCCCGTCGGCACAGCAGGATGCCGAGGTTGTCGCCAAGTCGACACCGATCCCGCAGACCGAGCATCCAAGTTACCGCCTCGCCTTCCAGGACACCGAATTCCTGCTGCGCGAGGAGCTACGGCCGGTGCGCTTCCAGCTCGAGCTGCTGAAGGCCGAGATGATCCTGCAGGAACATGGCATCGAATCGACCTTCGTGCTGTACGGTTCGGCGCGCATCCCCTCGCCCGAGGCGGCGGACACGTTGGTCGCGGCGGCGCGCACCGACTGGGAGCGCACCGTTGCCGAACGGCTGCGCGCCAAGTCCAAATATTATGTCGAAGCCTACAAGCTGGCGAAGCTCGTCTCGTCGCTGCCGCGTGAGGATGACAAGCGGCACTTCGTCATCTGCTCGGGCGGTGGCCCGTCGATCATGGAAGCGGCGAACAAGGGGGCGCACGACGCGGGCTCCGAATCGGTCGCGCTCAACATCGTGCTCGAACACGAACAGCTGCCGAACGAATATGTGACCCCGGCGCTGTCGTTCCAGTTCCATTATTTCGCGCTGCGCAAGATGCACTTCCTGATGCGCGCGCGCGCGGTCGCGGTGTTCCCCGGCGGCTTCGGCACGTTCGACGAACTGTTCGAAACGCTTACGCTGATCCAGACCAAGAAGATCAAGCCGATGCCCGTGCTGCTGTTCGGCCGCGAATTTTGGGAGCGCGTCGTCAACTTCCAGGCACTTGCCGAGGAAGGCACGATCAGCCGCGACGACATCGACCTGTTCCACTTCGTCGAAACCGCCGAGGAGGCGTGGGCGATCGTCGCCGGTTTCTACGAGATCTCCGCGCTGGCTGGACCCTGCTGACCAGCCGCCTGCGGCGTGGCCGGCGGACTTACTGCGCGCTTGCCGTTTCGGCGGCAGGCGCAGGTGCGGACGCGTCGCCAGCGGTCGCGGTGTCGCCGGGCGCCGCCGCGGCCGCGTCGGCCGTCGCACTGGCCTGGGCAGCCGGCTTCGGCGGGATCGGCAGCGGGCTGTCGCTTTGCGTATTGAGATAGGCGATGAGGTCGGCGCGATCCTTGGGATTGGCGATGCCGGCGAAGCTCATCTTGTTGCCGGGAATGTACTTGCGCGGCGATTCGAGCCAGGCGCTCATCGCGTCCCAGTCCCAGCTGCCGCCATGACCCTTGACCGCGTCCGAGTAGGCGAAATTCGGCAGGTGCGCGACCTTGGCGCCGACGATGCCCCACAGGTTGGGACCCTGGTTGTTGGGGCCGCCCTTGGCGACGGTGTGGCAGGCGGCGCATTTCTTGAACTGCGCCTCGCCCTTCGCGACATTGGCGTCGGCGAGGAACATGGCGATCGGCTGCGCCTCGGCTGCACCGGCGGCGCCGGCTTCTGCTTCAACCTCGACGCCCTCGACGACGTAGCCCTTTTCTTCCGAATGGCCCGACGGATAGACGTAGCCGGTGACGATCGACAGGCCGAGGACGGCAATGCCGGCTGCAAGCACCCAGCCGAAAATCTTGTTCCATTCGTAACTGTCCACGACGCCTCCGGTGCGTGTCTCGGGCGGGCCGCCCCCTGAAAAACGCGCGGACCATAGTGTCGCGGTCAGCGCTTGCCAAGCATGAGATGTTGGCAGCGATCGCTTGACGCGGGACGGTGCCATCAGCAAACACGCGGCGCATGGACACCTACCCGGCCCCCGCTGCCAAGCTTGTTTCTCAACTTGTTGAAGAGGCAAAGAAATCGCCACAATCGGCGATCGCTTTCCAGGGCGCGCCGGGGGCCTATTCGCACCAGGCCGCGCGCGAAATGGGGGGTGGGGCGCCGGTGCTGCCGTGCCTGTCGTTCGCCGATGCGATCGACGCTGTGCGCGAGGGCCATGCCCAGAAAGCGATCATCCCGATCGAGAATTCGCTGCACGGCCGCGTCGCTGATATCCATTTTCTGCTGCCGGAATCAGGACTCGCGATCGTCGCCGAGCATTTCGTTCGCGTGCGCCACTCGCTGCTGGCGCTGCCCGGCACCCGGCTCGCCGACATCAGGACGGCGATCAGCCATCCGCAGGCGCTTGGCCAGTGCCGCAAGCGGCTGCGCGAGTGGGGCATTGAAGCGGTCCCCAGCCTCGACACGGCGGCGTCGGCGGCACGCGTCGCCGACGATGGCGACGCGTCGGTGGCGGCGGTGGCGTCGCAGCTGGCGGGCGAACTCTACGGCCTTGAGCCGGTTGCGACGGGTATCGAGGACGAACCGCACAACACTACGCGTTTCGTTGCCCTGGCGCGCGAGGCGGCGATGCCCGAGCAGGGACTGCCGGCGATGACGTCGCTGATCTTCGAGGTGCGTTCGGTGCCGGCGGCGCTGTACAAGGCGCTCGGCGGCTTTGCCACCAACGGCGTCAACCTCACCAAGCTGGAAAGCTACATGCGCGACGGTCAATTCCAGGCGGCCGAGTTCTACGTCGACATCGAGGGGCGACCCGACGACCCTGCCGTCGAGCGGGCACTCGACGAACTGCGCTACCACAGCAAGTGGATGCGCCTGCTCGGCACCTATCGGCAGGCGCGGCCGCGCTGACGGGTCAGACGGCCATGTCGGTCATGATCGCCCGCGCGAACTCAACGGGCAGCGGATAGGCCTGCTGCGGCATGTACTGTGTCATCAGCACGGCCGACAGGCGCTGACCGGGCACCGTCGATGCCAGCGTGCCAGCGGCGCCGCCCCAGCCGAAGCTGCCCATGATGCCGCCACCCGGCGCGATGACGACGCGGCCGCCAGCACCGAAGCCCTGGTTGCCCTCGTAGGCGACGCCGGCGGGCAGCAGGTTCGATGTCGCCATGCGTACGGCCGCCGGCGCAATGACGCTGTTGCCGTCCAGCCGGCCGCCGTCGGCGAGCGCGCGCAGGAACCGCAGGTAGTCGGCGGCAGTCGAGACGAGGCCGCCGCCGCCCGACGGATAGGGTCCGGCGTCGGCGTATTCGGTTTTCGGCGGCACGTCGATGGCGACCAGCTTGCCGTCCTGCAGCAGATAGTTGGTGGCGAAGCGGTCCATCGCGTGGGCGGCGACGGCGAAGCCGGTGTCGGTCATGCCGAGGGGATCGAACAGGCGCGTCCGCATCTGGTCCCCGAGCGGCGCTCCGCCCGCCTTCTCGATCACGGCGCCAAGCACGTCGATTGATATGCTGTAATGCCATGTCGTGCCGGGTTCAGCGACGAGCGGCAGCTTGGCGACCGCCTCAGCAAACGCCTGCAGGCTCGACGGATGCGCACCGTCACCCGGCTCGCGGCCGAGCGTGCGCAGCCCCGGCATCAGCCCGTGCGCGCGGTACGCCCTGGCGACCGCACTGTTCGGCTGGAAATGATAGGTAAGGCCGGCGGTATGCGTCAGCAGGTGGCGGACGCTGATCGCGGTCTTCGCCGGCGTGCCGTCAAGGCCGCGCGCCGGGTCGGTGGCGACGCGCATGTTCGCGAACGCTGGCAGGAAATCGGCAATCGGCTGGTCGAGGCCGAGCTTGCCGTCGGCGATCAGCATCGTTGCAAGGACGCCGGTGACCGGTTTGGTCATCGAATAGATGCGGAAGATCGAGGCCGGGTCGGGTCGCGCCGCGCGCTCCCAGCCGAGTGTGCCCGCGCTGACATAGTCGGCGAGCGCATCGCCGAGACCGACGCCGATGATCATGCCGGCGACCTTGCGGCCGGCGACATAGCGGTCGGCGAGCGCCTGCAGCGCCGTCCACGAACGCAGCGGCATGGCCGTTGCGGGCGCTGCGGTCGCGACGGCGCGGGTGGGCCGCAGCGCCAGCGCGCCGAGTGTGGCCGCGCCGCCAAGAAAACGCCGGCGATCAAGCTGGAACGCTGAATGGCTCAACACATCTCTCCCGTGCTTCTGTCACACAACTGCAACGCGAATGCGCGACGCCGTCGCGACAATGCCATGAAGACGATCGCGATATTCAGCATCAAGGGGGGTGTCGGCAAGACCGCCATTGCCGTCAACCTCGCGCATGTGCTGGCGACGCGATCGGCGCGGCGCACGCTGCTGTGGGATCTCGACGCCCAGGGTGCGGCAACCGACATGCTGCGTGTCGACAGCGGCAAGGCGGTCCGCAAGCTGTTCGGCGACAAGCACGGCACGCTCGATGCGCATATCGAGCCGACGGCGTGGGACGGGCTCGACGTGCTGCCGGCTGACATGTCGCTGCGCAAGCTCGACGTCCAGCTTGCCGAGGTCGACCGGGCAAAGCAGCTGGCACGACTGCTGTCGGGCATTGCCAGGCGCTATGACCGCATCGTGCTCGATTGCCCGCCCGGGCTTGGCTTGCTCGCCGAGCAGGTTTTCCGTGCCGCCGACCTCGTCGTCGAGCCGATGACGCCGTCGCCGCTGTCGACGCGCGCGCACGAGCAGCTCACGCACCACCTCGCGCGCCACTACAAGGGGCGACCGCCGGTGCTGCCCGTCTTGACGATGGTCGACCGGCGGCGCCTGCTGCACCGCGAGGCGGCGGACGGCATGGCGTTGAGCATTCCCTATGCCAGCGCGATCGAGCGGATGGCGGTCGACCAGTTGCCGCTCACCGCGGCGGGCGGCGGACCGGCGGCGCGCGCGTTCGTCGACGTCGCTGCGGCGGTCGAGCGGCGCCTGCTCGGTCTCGACGTCAATCGATAGCGCGAGGTTGCCAACGCGCACAGCTTTGCCGCATAGGCGCGCGTCATGCCGCCAATCCTGATCACTGAAGGTCCGCTTGCCGGCTGGCACCGCTGGCGCGAACTCGACCAGGGCCGCTTTCAGGACCTGATCGGGTCGGTCTATTTCCGCAAGCGCGATGACGGCAGCGTCGACTGCCGGTCGATGACAGGGCGGCGGCACTCGAACATGGCCGACATGCTGCACGGCGGCTACATCATGGCGTTCGTCGACCAGGCGCTCTATGCGATCGCCGCCGACCATCTCGCCACGCACCGCGCCGTCACCGTCACCTGCAACACCGAATTTGTCGGCGCCGGCGTGCCCGGAGAGGATGTGTTCGCCCACGGCGAGGTCATCCGTGCCACCGGCAGCATGCTGTTTCTGCGCGGGATGGTGACGCAGGCCGACCGCAATCTCGCGGCGTTCTCGGCGGTGCTCAAGAAGGTCGCGCCACGCCCGTGAGCCGGACGGAAGCCGGGTATCGCGCGCTTGTCGCCGCTGGCGAGCTGAAGCCGGACGCCGATCAGGCGGCGGCGGCAAGGCGACTCGGCGCGCTCGAGGTGGAACTCGACCGGCCTGCGCCCGGTGCGCTGGCGCGGCTGTTCGGACGAACGCAGCCAAAGCCTCGCGGCATCTACCTGTGGGGTGCGGTCGGACGCGGCAAGTCGATGCTGATGGATCTGTTTTACGGTGCTGTCAGCGCGCAGCCGAAACGGCGCGTGCATTTCCATGCCTTCATGCTCGACGTGCACACGGCGCTGCATCGTCACCGTTCGCGCAAGGCCCAGCACCCGATCCGCGACACCGCGCGCGAGATCGCGGCGACGGCGCGGCTGATGGCTTTCGACGAGCTGCAGGTCACCAACGTTGCCGACGCCACGATCCTGTCGCGGCTGTTCGCGGTACTGCTCGATGAAGGCGTGACCGTCGTCGCCACCTCCAACCGGCAACCGCGCGATCTTTACAAGGACGGGCTCAGCCGCGAGCTGTTCGTACCGTTCATCGATCTGGTCGAGAGCGAACTCGACGTCGTCGGACTGAATGGTCCGACCGACTACCGGCTCGACCGCATGACTGGCGTGCCGACGTGGTATGTGCCGAACGGCGAGGCGACGACGAAGGCGCTGTCGAGCGCGTTCTTCCGACTCACCGACTATCCGCCCGAGGACCGCGCGCACGTGCCGTCCGCGACGATCAATGTTGCCGGCGGACGCACGCTGTTCGTGCCGAAGTCGCTGAAGGGCGTTGCCGTCTTCTCGTTCAAGCGGCTCTGCGCCGAGGCGCGCGGCGCGGCCGACTATCTCGCCGTCGCGCAGCACTATCACACCGTCATCATCGTCGGCATTCCGGCGATGGGTCCGGAAAAGCGCAACGAGGCGGCGCGCTTCGTCGCGCTTATCGACGCGCTTTACGAGTATCGCGTCAAGCTGATCGCCGGCGCCGACGCCGAACCGCGCGCGCTGTATCCGGCGGGCGACGGGTCGTTCGAGTTCGAGCGGACCGCGTCGCGGCTGATGGAAATGCGATCCGCCGACTACCTCGCCGAAGGCCACGGTCTGCGCGCTGACTGACAGTTTTCACACGGTTGCGGTGCGTCGCATATGCCGTTATCGGAGCGCCGTCTTTGCTCGACCCGCTTTCAAGAGAGACTCATGGCACGCAGGAAAATTGCCCTTATCGGTGCCGGCATGATCGGCGGCACGCTCGCCCACCTCGCCGCTCAGCGCGAGCTTGGCGACATCGTCCTCTTTGACATCGTCGACGGTGTGCCGCAGGGCAAGGCGCTCGATCTTGCGCAGTCGGGTCCGATCGATGGTTTCGACGCCAGGCTGAAAGGCACGTCGTCATACAAGGACATCAAGGGCGCCGACGTCTGCATCGTCACCGCCGGCGTGCCGCGCAAGCCCGGCATGAGCCGCGACGACCTGCTCGGCATCAACCTCAAGGTGATGAAGGCCGTCGGCGAGGGCATCAAGAAATACGCGCCGAAGGCGTTCGTGATCTGCATCACCAATCCGCTGGATGCGATGGTCTGGGCGCTGCGCGAATATTCGGGCCTGCCGCACACCATGGTCGTCGGCATGGCCGGCGTCCTCGACAGCGCGCGCTTCCGTCATTTTCTTGCCGAGGAGTTCAACGTCTCGGTCGAGGACGTCACCGCCTTCGTGCTCGGCGGGCACGGCGATACCATGGTACCGGTCGTCGACTATTCGACCGTCGCCGGCATTCCCATTCCCGATCTCATCAAGATGGGCTGGTCGACGAAGGAGAAGATCGACGCCATCGTCCAGCGCACGCGCTCAGGCGGCGGTGAGATTGTCGGACTGTTGAAGACGGGTTCGGCCTATTACGCGCCAGCGGCGAGCGCCATCCAGATGGCGGAGAGCTTCCTCAAGGACAAGAAGCGCCTGCTGCCCTGCGCGGCCCATCTGACCGGCCAGTATGGTGTCAAGAACCTCTACGTCGGCGTTCCCGTTGTCATCGGTGCGAACGGAGTCGAGCGCATTGTCGAGATCAGTCTCAACGCGAAGGCGAAGAAAAACTTCGAGCTGTCGGTCAACGCGGTGAAGGAACTGCTCGTCGCCTGCCGCAAGATCGACGGATCGCTCGCATGATCCGTCACATCTTCGCGGTAGCGCTGCTTGCCATCGCGCCGACGGTCGCGGTCGCGCAGAACCCGGTCAAGGAAACGCGACTCGTCGTGTTCAACGCGGCCGGCCCGAACTTCGCAGACTTCGGAAAGCAGCCCGGCGCGCGCGAAAAGGCCGAAGCGCACCGCAAGTTGTATCTCGATCTCGCCGTCGAGGGGCTGATCGTCGTTGGCGGAAACCTGCGCGGCGACACGCCGCTTGGCGTTTCGGTGTTCGCGCCCGGCGTGACGCGCGAACAGGTCGCGGCGCGCCTTGAAGCCGACGTCTTGGTGCGTGAAGGGGTGGTCAAGCTCGACTACCGCACGTGGGAAATCCAGATGGGCGCGCTGACGCCGACGGAGAAGCAATGAACATCCACGAGTATCAGGCGAAGGAGCTTTTGCGCCGCTTCGGCGTGGCCATACCCGCCGGGCACCCCGCACTCTCCGTCGAGGAGGCAGTCAATGCGGCACGGCAGCTGCCGGGACCGCTCTATGTGGTGAAGTCGCAGATCCACGCCGGCGGCCGCGGCAAGGGCAAGTTCAAGGAGCTGGGACCGGACGCCAAGGGCGGTGTCCGGCTGGCGAAGTCCTTGGACGAGGTGAAGGCGCATGCCACCGAAATGCTGGGCAACACGCTCGTCACCGTGCAGACCGGCGCTGCGGGCAAGCAGGTCAACCGGCTTTACATCACCGACGGCGTCGACATCGGCAAGGAATATTACCTGTCGCTGCTGGTTGACCGCGGCACCGGCCGCATCGCCATTGTCGCGTCGACCGAAGGCGGCATGGACATCGAGGCGGTCGCGCACGACACGCCCGAAAAGATCACGACGATCACCGTCGATCCCGTCGCCGGCATCCAGCCGCACCATGGCCGCACGATCGCCTATGCGCTGAAGCTGGGCGGCGATCTCGCCAGGCAATGCCAGCTGCTGGTGAAGCAGCTTTACGACGCCTTCGTCGCGCTTGACTGTTCGCAGCTCGAAATCAACCCGCTCGCCGACGTCGGCGGCACGCTGATGGTGCTCGACACCAAGATGAGCTTCGATTCGAACGCCATGTTCCGCCACCCGGACTATGCCGACCTGCGCGACCTGTCCGAAGAGGACGCGATGGAGATCGAGGCATCGAAGCACGACCTCGCTTACATCAAGCTGGACGGCGACATCGGCTGCATGGTGAACGGCGCCGGGCTTGCCATGGCAACGATGGACATCATCAAGCTGAACGGCGCGTTTCCGGCGAATTTCCTTGATGTTGGCGGCGGCGCGTCGAAAGAGAAAGTGACGGCGGCGTTCAAGATCATCCTCGCCGACCCGGCGGTCAAAGGCATCCTCGTCAACATTTTCGGCGGCATCATGAAGTGCGACATCATCGCCGAGGGTATCGTCGCGGCGGCGCGCGAGGTGAACCTGTCGGTGCCGCTGGTCGTGCGTCTTGAAGGCACCAACGTCAGCCAAGGCAAGGACATTCTCGCTGCCTCGGGCCTACCCATCGTCAGCGCCAGCGACCTTGGCGACGCCGCGCGGAAGATCGTCGCCGAAGTGAAGAAGGCTGCCTGACCGATGTCCATTCTCGTCGACAAGAACACGCGTGTCATCACGCAGGGCTTCACCGGCAAGACCGGCACCTTCCATGCCGAGGCGTCGATCGCCTATGGCACGCAGATGGTCGGCGGCGTCACGCCGGGCAAGGGCGGCACCACGCATCTTGGCCTGCCCGTCTTCAACACCGTCGCCGAGGCGCGTGCCGCCACGGGCGCCGACGCCAGCGTCATCTATGTGCCGCCGCCCGGCGCCGCCGATGCGATCCTGGAGGCGATCGATGCGGAAATTCCGCTCATCGTCTGCATCACCGAAGGCATACCGGTGCTCGACATGATCCCGGTGAAGCGCGCGCTGACCGGCTCTCGGTCGCGGCTCATCGGCCCGAACTGTCCGGGCGTGCTGACGCCAGGCGAGTGCCGCATCGGCATCATGCCCGGCAACATCTTCACACGCGGTTCGGTGGGTGTCGTCTCCCGCTCCGGCACGCTCACCTACGAGGCGGTGTTCCAAACCTCGCAGGCCGGGCTTGGCCAGACGACGGCGGTTGGCATCGGCGGCGACCCGGTCAACGGCACCAACTTCATCGACGTGCTCGAACTGTTCCTTGCCGACGAGGCAACGCAGTCGATCATCATGATCGGCGAGATCGGCGGTTCTGCGGAGGAGGATGCGGCACAGTTCCTGATCGACGAGGCAAAGCGCGGCCGCAAGAAGCCGATGGTCGGCTTCATCGCCGGACGCACCGCTCCGCCGGGGCGGCGGATGGGCCACGCCGGCGCCATCGTTTCAGGCGGCAAGGGTGGCGCCGAGGACAAGATCGAGGCGATGCGCGCGGCGAGCATCGTCGTTGCCGACAGTCCGTCGGCACTTGGCACGACGTTGGTCGAGGTGCTCGGCGGCCGGGCCTGATGCGCCTCAATCGCGCCGCGACCATCCTCAACAAGTGGCTGGCGCTGCTGGTGGGCGCGCAGATCCTGCTGTGGGTGGCGAGCGGGCTGTTCTTCGCGATCGTGCCGATCGAGCGCGTGCGCAGCGAGCATATGATCGCGCCCGAAGCGCCGGTGCCGATGCGTGCCGACGTGATCGCCGACGGGCTGCGCCGCGTTGGAGCGGCCAGGGCCCATCAGGTCGAGATTCGCCCACTTCTCGGTCGCCCCGCGGCAGTGCTGCTGACCGAGGGCGCGAGGCCGCGTCTCTATGACCTTGCCACCGGACAAGCGCTGTCGCCGCTCGACGCGGCGCTCGCCCGCCGCATCGCCGAAGCCGCCGACATGGGCGATCGCCGCGCCACGGGCGTGGCGCTGGTCCGCAACGAATCGCCCGAATACCGGGCGATGCTGCCGGCGTGGCGGGTCGATTTCGACGAGGGCACCGACAGCGTCTATGTCGCCGTCGACACCGGCAAGGTGATGGCACGGCGATCGACGCTGTGGCGCATTTACGACGTGCTGTGGTCGCTGCACATCATGGACTATGACGCGCACGAGGATTTCAACACGCCTCTGCTGATCGGCGCCGCGACGCTGGCGCTGTTCGTTGTCGTCAGCGGTGTCGTCATGCTGCCAAGCCGTCTCCGCCAGCCGCGCCGCAAACCGGTCAGCGTCGCGCGCTGACCAGTGCGAACGCGCGGCGCACTCGATGCGGGTAGCGCCTAGAGCCTGATCGTTCCAGGTGGAAGCGCACAGCGCTTCCACCTGGAACGTGAATCAGTCGCTATTCATACTCTTAGACAGCGATTCACGGTTCAGATTGATTCAATCTGAACCGATCGCGGTCTAGGCGTCGGGCCTGCCGTCGCCGTCGCCGTCGACCTTGTCGGGCTTGCCGTCGCCGTCGGTGTCCCACGCGTCGGCGCGGCCGTCGCCGTTGGTGTCCCACGCATCGGGCTTGCCGTCGCCGTTGCTGTCGATGGTTGGCGGGTTGTCGCCCGATCCTGCGGCGTGGTTATCGGCAAAACTGACCGAAGGCGCTGCGATCAGCGCCACCGCCATTGTCGTTGCCACAAGAAGCTTGTCAAACGTCATTGCCATTTCCCGTACCTGAAGGCCCCCTGGTGGCGTGAGACTTGGTCGGCAATGGCGTTACCGCAATGGTGGCGCGGCCAGTCGCCCGATTTGCTTGACTAGATTCGGGGTCCATTCGGCCCACCGCAAATGCGGCACGACTGGCTGATCGCGTCAGTCGGCGGCAACGTCGTCGAGCGGGCGCCAGCCGCGCGCGGTGAGTCGCTCGATCGGCCGGAAGCGTGTCTTGTAGTTCATGCGCTCGCAGCCCTCGATCCAGTAGCCGAGGTAGACGTAGTCGAGGCCGGCGGCGGCGGCGCGGCCGACATGATCAAGGATGATGAAGGTGCCAAGCCCTGACCGCGTCGGATGATCGGGATCGAAGAAGCTGTAGACCATAGAAAGTCCGTCGCTCTGCCGGTCGGTCAGGCAGCAGCCGATCAGTCGCCCCGGCCGACCATCAGCCTCGGGCTCGCGATATTCGATGATCAGCGTGTTGACCGGGGTCTGTTCGACCATTTCGGCATAGTCGTACGCATCCATGCGGGTCATGCCACCGTCCGGGTGCCGGCGACCGAGGTAGCGGCGCAGCAGGTCGAACTGTTCGGGTGTCGTCCATGGTTCGCAGATGCGGACGTCGACGTCGGCGTTGCGCTTCTGGATGCGCCGCTGCGTCGTGCTTGGTGCGAACTGCCGCGCGACCACGCGCACCGACACGCAGGCGCGGCAGCCCTCACAGCTGGGGCGATAGACGACGTTCTGGCTGCGCCGGAAGCCGATCCGGGACAACGCCTCGTTCAGCTCGACGGCATCGCTGCCCTTCAGCTCGGTGAACACCTTGCGTTCGTACTTGCCCGGCAGATAGGGGCACGGGCTCGGCGCAGTCACGAAGAAGCGCGGGAACTTGAACGTCTGGTCGGTCACGGCCCCGGATTATGGAGCGCTGTTCGGTGTTTGAGAAGAGATCGCGGATGCCGCGCGGCGACCAAAGCCGGGTGCGGCGGCGGGTGGCTCGTTGAGCAGGATGATGGTGATGCGCCGGTTCTCGGCGCGCTCGGGAGCATCGGGATAAAGCGGCTCGCTCGCCGCGCGTCCGGCGACCTCGGCGAAGCGGTCCTCGGGGATGCCCGCGGCGGCAAGGATGCGGCGGACGACGACGGCGCGGTCGGCGGAAAGCTGCCAGTTCGTCGTCGCCGCAGCGGTACGGCTGTCGGTATGACCCTCGACCGCGATCCGGCTTGGCACGCGCGCGATCTTTGGCGCCGCTGCCCGGATCAGTGCCACCGCGCGCGGGTAGGGGTCGGCGGTGCCGCTGCGGAACATCGGCAACGCGTCGCTGTCGACGAGCTGGATACGGACGCCGTCGCGCGCCGGCTCGACGATCACCTGATCGGTGACGAGCGCCAGCTCGGGGGTCGCCGCCAGTGCCGTGCGCATCTCGCTGGCGAGCATCGCCGCCGCGGCGTCGGCCTCGGCGCGGTTCTCGTGGCTCGCGCCATAGCCGAGCGTCGCGCGCTGGCGCGGGATCGCCGACAGCAAGTCGGGGTTGAACGATCCGTTGGCCTTGGCGCCGTCGGGGCCAAGCGCCGCGCCCGCCAGCACCGATCCCGATCCCGAGCTCGACGAAATTGTCGCCGGCGACGGCGCGAAATAGTCGGCAAGCCCTTGCAGCGAAACCTTTTCCGATGTCGACATCAGCCACAACAGCATGAAGAACGCCATCATCGCCGTCGCGAAGTCGGCGTAGGCGACCTTCCACTGCGCGTTGACCGGCCGGAACTCGCGCGGCGCCCGCCGTGCGCGGCGTACGATGATCGGGCGCGTGTTCTGCAGGTTGCGGAAGTATCGGCTGGCCATTCGCCGCCAGGGCCCCTCGCGTGATGTCGGAGGGCCCTTCTATCCGCGTTTGGTTAAGCCTTCGCTTAGAAGGCGACGCGCTTGGTGAAGCCGCCATCGACGACGACGTTGACCCCGGTCACCCACGCGGCGGCAGGACTGGCGAGGAAGGCGACGACGTTGGCGACCTCTTCGGGCCGGCCGAACCTGCCCGACGGCTGCTGCGCCATCGCGCCCTTGTAAAGGTCGGGCATGGCGCCCTTGATCCAGTCCCACGCGCCGCCGGGAAATTCGATCGGTCCCGGCGATACGACGTTGACGCGGATGCCCTGTGCGGCGACCGCCTGGCTCAGCTGCTTGCCATAGGTGATCAGCGCCGCCTTCACGGCGTTGTAAGACTGCGGCGCCAGAAACGTCTCCAGCGCTGCTGTCGTCGCGATGAACACGATGGCGCCGCCGTCCGCCATCTTGGGAATCACGACGTCGCAGCCACGTACCGCGCCCATCAGGTCGACCTCGAAGTAGCGCCGCAACGCCTCCTCGTCGTACACGATGCGCATGGCCCG